>NZ_JARWNW010000178.1 GCF_029868325.1 Nocardia carnea | reverse complement strand
TCCCTGGCCTACGCGAATATCTGACGAACGAACCGAGAGGGGGGGGGGGGGGGGGGGGGGGGGGGGGGGGGGGGGGCGGGGGGGGGGGGGGGGGGGGGGGGGGGGGGGGGAGGGGGGGGGGCGGCGCGCCGGGGGGGCGCGCCCCGGGGGCGCCGCGGGGGGGCCGCGCGGGCCCCGCGCGTCGTGCCCCCGCCCCCTCCCCCCCCCCCCCCCCCCCCCCCCCCCCCCCCCCCCGCGCCCCCCCCCCCCCCCCCCCCCCCCCCCCCCCCCGGCAGGTCGATTACAGCAGGAAGCGGACCATATCGGCGGTACGCACCAATCCCGGTAGCGCCTCCGGCGTCGACCGCGGATGCAGCACATGCACCGCCAGCCGGAACATCACCGCCCGCAACAACATCTGCGGCCACTCGGGCAGATCGGCCCACCGTTCGAGCAACCCCTCATCGGCACCGCCCCACGACAGCGCATCCACCACGATCACGCCCGCCGCCCACGCGGCCGGGCGCCAGTACGGGGTGATATCGGTGAGCGCGGGGGTCTGCGCGCCGGCGAACAGTACGGTGCCGAACAGGTCGCCGTGCACCAGCTGGGCCGGAGTCCGAACCGGTTTGCGCAGCGTGGAAAGCTGGCCGATCAGGTCCAGACTGTGCCGGCCGTCCGGTGAATTCTCGATCACCGCACCCGCCGCGCGCAGGGTGCGCAACGGCACCGTCTCCCACGCGGCCCGGTCCGCGGCCACGAAAACATCCACATCCAGCCACGGTGTCACCGGCGGCTGGGACAGGAACCGGGGCCGGTCCAGGGTGGCGGTCGCCTTGTGCAGCCGCAGCGATACCGAGACCACCTCGTCGTGCCGCGGCTCCGGAGATCCGGGCATATAGGTATCGCAACGCCACCCCGACACCACGTACCGCCCGTCGGTCGCCCGTACCGGGCGAGCCAGCCGTAACCCGTCCACCCGCAGGTTTTCCCGGGTCTTGGCCGACCACGCGGCCCGGGCATGATCGGCGACCGGGCTGAGCACAACATCTCCGAGGCGCCAGCCGCCCTCCCAATCGCCGAGAGCGACCGGATCCAGTTCACGCAGACCGAATGTGGCCCGCACATGTTCGGGGGGTTCGACTGTGGTGGTCACGGGCCGTACCGTACTCCCGGCGCCCATGACGTCGAGTGCGCCACACCGAGCCGTAGCCGTGCCGCGACACGCCGGTCACAACCTCGGAACCCCGGTCTGTTCATATCCTGGCGGCCAACCCAAGCCGCCCGGCGGCGGCCCCGGAAGCCGCCGCCGGGCGCATCGGGTATCCGGCTGTCAGTACACCGGCAGCGAGGGATCCACCTGGTGTGCCCAGGCGATCACGCCGCCTTGCAGATGGGTCGCGTCGGCGAAACCGGCGCGTTTGAGCGCGGCCAGCGCCTCGGCCGAACGCACACCGGTCTTGCAGTGCAGCACGATCTTCCGGTTCTGCGGCAGTTCCGACAGCGCCTCACCGGAAAGGATGCGATCCTTCGGGATCAGCGTCGCGCCCTCGATATGCACGATGTCCCACTCCACCGGTTCGCGGACATCGATCAGTTCCACATCGCCGGTGTCGAGCATGTCCTTGAGCTCGCGGGCGGTCACGGTGGACCCGGCCGCCGCGGCCTGGCCCTCCTCCGACACCACACCGCAGAACTCGTCGTAGTCGATCAGTTCGGTGATCGGCTCACGCGCGGGGTCGCGGCGCAGTTTGATCGTCCGGTAGCTCATATCGAGGGCGTCGTACACCATGAGCCGGCCCAGCAGCGGTTCACCGATACCGGTGATCAGCTTGATCGCCTCGGTCACCATGATCGAACCGATGGATGCGCACAGCACCCCGAGCACACCGCCCTCGGCGCAGGACGGAACCATCCCGGGCGGCGGCGCCTCCGGGTAGAGATCGCGGTAGTTGATCCCGCGGCCGTCGGGTGCGTCCTCCCAGAACACCGATACCTGGCCCTCGAACCGGTAGATCGAACCCCAGACATAGGGCTTACCGGCCAGGACGGCGGCGTCGTTGACGAGGTAGCGGGTGGCGAAGTTATCGGTGCCGTCGAGGATCAGGTCGTATTCGGAGAACAGTTCCACCGCGTTCTCCGGCTCCAGCCGGAGCTTGTGCAGCCGCACGTCGATAGTGGAATTGATCTCCAGGATCGAATCGCGGGCGCTGTCGGCCTTGGGCCGGCCGATATCGGATTCCCCGTGGATGACCTGCCGCTGCAGGTTCGAGGCATCCACCTCGTCGAACTCGACGATGCCCATTGTCCCCACCCCGGCGGCGGCCAGATACAGCAGGGCCGGCGAGCCCAAACCGCCCGCACCGATCACGAGCACCTTTGCGTTCTTCAGCCGTTTCTGCCCGTCCATCCCCAGATCGGGAATGATCAGGTGGCGGCTGTACCGGGCGACCTCGTCCTTGGTCAGCTCCGCCGCAGGCGCCACAAGTGGGGGCAGAGACTTCGGTGATGACACGTCTGCGAACTCCTCGTATCGAATAGCCGGGTTCCGGTTACAACGCGGGCCCATCGAGCATTCTTCCCGATCAGCCGCGTGGATAAGGCCAGGGGTTGAACCGGCAGGCCTTCCCGTCCATCGGCACTACACCGGACGGGTCGAGGGCGGCTATCTCGTTGTTCGCCGTACCGAAGGTCTGCTGCATCATCACCGGCGCCAGCCCGCCCTCGCTTTCACACGGCTGATGCGCGTGATAGCCGATGGCATGACCCACCTCGTGGTTGACCAGGTACTGCCGGTAGGAACCGATATCCCCGTCGAACGCCGGCGCACCCCGGACCCAGCGTGCCTCCGACAGCACCACCCGCCCCTGGTCGGAGTTGTAGCAGGACGAGTCGATGGGGATTTCGAACCCGCACGCCTCGCGGGTGGTGTTACGGGCGGTGAGCGAAATACGGAAGTCCGGGTCGCCGCGGTCGATCCGCCGGAAGGCGAACTTGCGGTCGTGCACCCAGCTCTTCGGGTTACCCAGGGTCGATTCGACCATCCGGGCGACCGAATCGTCCCCGCCGAACGCCCGGGTATCGATCCCGTTCTCGATTTCGACGGTGTAGCTGAAGGTGTACTGCTCCCCCGCACCCACCCGTTCGGATGTCCCCGCCACGACCCGCCAGGTGCCCTTACCGTTCTCGGTGAACGGCCCACCGGCCGGCAGGGCTCCGACGGGCAGATCCTCCGGAAAATGGCCGTCGCCCGGCGGCGCCCCGATAATTCCCGCACTGGCCGGTGGCGTGCCGAGCACGCCCGGCGCCGGATCGGCCGGATCGGCAGTGATCCCCGGCCCGGCCCGGAGGGCGTCGACCGCCACGAAAGCGGTGAGGGCCACCAACGCCGGGAGTGCGTAGGCACGCCAGCCGTAACGTGCGGCGAAACGGCGCAACCAGGCCCGTTTCCCACCGGCCGGCCCTGGTTCGGCAGGCGGCGGGGACGCGGTGGGATCCCAGCGTGCGACCAGCGGCTGCCGGGATTCGTCCACCCGTTCGACCGCGGACCCGGCCCCGGTCGTCGCGTCGTCGGCGGCGAGGTCTGGATCGTGGGGGCGGTGCGCGCTGCGCCCGCCGCCGGAAGAGCTGCCCGGTCGGTCGGTCACAGCGTCCACACTCTCACAGGCGGTCCGGACCGGCGGCAACTGCGGTGGCCGGGATACCGGGTTCGCCCACCCGGGTCGGCAACAGCACTGTGAGCGAGTATGGTGCTCAAAAGACCCGGTACACACCCCTTTGCCGGGGAATCGACTGGGAGATCCGAATATGACCGACCTCGTGGACCGGATGACGTCGCGCTCCTCTTCCGGCACCGCCCCCAAACGTGGCACCCGGCTTCCACGTGACGAACGACGCCAGCAGCTCCTGGCCGCCGCCAGCGAGGTCTTCGTACTCCGCGGCTACCATGCCGCCGGAATGGACGAGATCTCCCAGTGCGCGGGAGTCAGCAAGCCGGTGCTCTACCAGCATTTCACCAGCAAACTCGAGCTGTACCTGGCGGTCCTGCAGAACTACGTCGACATGCTGGTCTCGAGTGTGCGCCAGGCGCTGCGCTCCACCACCGACAACAAGCAGCGGGTCCGGGCGGCCGTCGCCGCCTATTTCGATTTCGTCGACAACGAGATGCAGGGTTTCCGCCTCGTCTTCGAATCCGACCTCACCAACGAGCCGCAGGTACAGCGCCGGGTGGAGCAGGCCACCGAAGCATGCGTGGATGCCGTGTACGACCTGGTGGCCCACGATTCGGGTCTGGATCCTTACCGCGCGCGCATCCTCGCCGTGGGCCTGGTGGGCGCCAGCCAGTTCACCGCCCGGTACTGGCTGGAAGCCGATCGGCCCATCCCGAAGGACGAGGCCGTCGACACCACGGTCGCGCTGGCGTGGGGCGGCCTCAAACACGTCCCACTGCATCCGCTGGTCTGAGACATACGAAGCCCCCGCCCGGATCGGGCGGGGGCTTCGGCGTTACGGGGCGCCGGCCTCAGACCGCGGCGAAACCCACCCGGCCACCGGTAACCGCACCGATCTCCACGTAGGCGATCTTGCCGGCCTGGATCAGGTACTTCCGGCCCTTCTCGTCGGCCAGCGCGAGGACCCCGCCCGAGGCGCCCAGCGCTTCGGATACCAGTGCCTCGACCTCGTCCGGGGTCTGTGCGCTGGAGATGACGAGCTCGCGCGGGCTATCCGAAATACCGATCTTGACCTCCACGGCCAACCTCCGAACCTTAGAGTTCTGTGCTGTCCCCGCAAGGTTAGTTGAGCCCGGTCGCACCGTGGCACATACCCGGGTGCGCCCTCAGCGAACAGGCTCGATCGGCGTCACGGCGGTGCATTACCTGGAGCTGCGCATCCGGAGCAATGTCGCGCACGCCGTTTCGCACCGGCCGCACCCAGCCGAACTACAGACCGAGGACCGCCATGCGTTCGGAATGCGCGGTCTGCATACGGTCGAAAAGGGTGGCGATACCGTTCAGGTCGCCGGTGGCCGCGAGGACCAGTTCGGTCAGCTCGTCGCGCTGGGCCATCACGTATTGGGCCTGGGTGATCGCCTCGCCGAGCAGGCGGCGACCCCACAGGGTGAGCCGGTCGCGTTCCGAACGGCTGGCCGCCACCGCCCGGCGGACCTCGTCGATCACGAATTCCGAATGCCCGGTATCGGCCAGCACATCGCGCACCACGGCCGCCACATCGGGACTCAGCGCACCGGCGATCTCCCGGTAGAAGTCCGCGGCGATACCGTCGCCGACGTGGAACTTCACCATCGATTCCAGCCAGGTCGACGGGTCGGTGGAGCGATGGTAGTCGTCCAGGGCCCGGGTGAACGGCGCCATGGCCGCGTATACCTCGGCACCGCGTTCGGTGAGCGCGGTTTCGAGGCGTTCGAAATGCGCGAGTTCGGCCGCCGCCATCCGGGCCACCGCAACCTTGCCCGGCAGGCTCGGCGACAGCGCCGCCTCCTCGGTGAGCCGGTAGAAGGCGGATATCTCACCGTAGGCCAGAACCGCGAACAGATCGGTGACACCGGGATGCCCGGCGGGAATAGGTGAGGCGATCGGCTCGCTCGGCGTAACACCCAGCGCGGCGGGTGACTGTGCTCCCATGGAACTCCAGCGTAGTACCTGCCCGCGCCGGGCGATCGTGGTCACGCCGGTGTTGTGAGGAACTTGTCGAGGTAGGTCCAGGTGGTGTCACGGGCGGTGGCGCCGGTCAGGATCGCCAGATGCCCGCCGGGTGCCGTCTCGTAACGCACGCTCTCGGCGCCGGTCAGGGTGCGCAATCCACGTTCCACCGCGCGCGCCGGCGTGATCACATCCGAGGGCCCGCCCACCAGTAGCACCGGCGCGGTGATATCGGCCAGCCGTATCGGCCCGGTACCGAAATTCACTACCCCGCGGCCGATTTCGTTACGCAGCACCAGCCGGTTCCACAGCTGCTGATACATCCGCCCCGGATAGCCCGGCATATCGGCCATGAACCGGTCGACGGCCTCCATCCGGGCCAGCGATTCGGTGCGGGCCAGATTCCCGGCCACGAACCAGGGCCGCTTGACCTCCCGATCCCATGCGGTGATGCGGTAGGCGAGCCGGGTCAGCGGCGCCGGCACACCCCCCATCGCGCCCAGCGCCGCCCCCACCGCGGCGCCGGTGCCCGTACGCCGTGCCAGCGCGGCCAACTGCGGGGTACCGGGCATCGCGTTGTAGTCCAGCGGCGACCCGATCGCGGTAATAGAGCGGATCGGCAACCCGGTATCGGCGGCCGCTGCCAATAGGGCCATCGTGCCGCCCAGCGACCAGCCGACCAGATCCACCCGCGGATCCTCGCCCGCACCGTCCCGGTCGGCGACCGTGCGCCGGATCGCCTCCGGAATGATGTCGTGTACCCAGTCCTCGAACCCCATCCGCCGGTCGGCGTAGGAGATCTCGCCGTAGTCGATCACATAGGGCGCCCGGCCGGTCTCCAGCAGGAACTCCGCCACACTCTGCCCCGGCCGCAGATCGAAACAACTGGCCGGCGCCGCCAACGGCGGCACCAGCAGAACCGGCCGCCGCGCCCGCCCCCGCCCGGCCACCGGCTCCGGCTCGAAACGCCGCAACTGCCGATGCGGTGCGTCCCACAGCACCGTCGCCGGCGTAGGACGCCGCCCCTCCACACCGTCACCGAACGTCAGCGCCCACGCATTCCGCGCGGCCCGCCCGACGGCCCGCGTCACCTCACCCTCCGGATCGACCGCGCGCACGGCACGATCCGCCAGAGCAATACCTCGATCAGCAATACTCACTGTGCTAGTTTGGCGGGGCGTAGGGGCGCGGGGGGGGGGGCCCCCCGGGGGGGGGGTGGGGGGGGGGGGGGGGGGGGGGCGGGGGCGGGGGGGGGGGCGGGCGGGTACGGCGGGGGCGGTGCGGTGCGGTGCGGGGGGGGAGGGGCGGCGCCCTCCGCCGGCGACGGTGCTGTGGGACGCACCGCATCGGCAGT
>NZ_JARWNW010000177.1 GCF_029868325.1 Nocardia carnea | reverse complement strand
GCCCCGGGCGCCGCCGGGGCGCGGCACCCCCCCCCCCGCCCGTTGTTCGGGGGGGGCCGGGCCCGCGCGTGCGCCCCCCCCCCCCACGGCGGGACGGGCAACCGGCGGTGGCGAAGCTCGCGCTCGCTCGGCGATGGCGCGGTGCGACCGGATTCCATTGCTCACTATTCGGCTTTCCGCCGGCCCGATCTGCTGAGCCGGAACTCCGGTGGGAAGCGGCTGTCGTTGTCCTTGACCGAGTTGCTCAGACCGTCGTCGAAGGCGTTGTCCAGCATCAGATCGTTGTCGTCGGCGTGGATATGGCCACCCATCGATTCGAAGAAACCGCTGAGCAGGCTGCCCATGTATTCGCCCTGCTGCTGTTTCATGATCTCGAAGAACACCTTCTGCATGAACACCGTGTCCGTGGGCCGGTTACGGGCACAGGCCAGGGCGTACTTCGCGGTTTCGGCCTCGAGTTCCGCGCGCGGGACCACGCTGTTGAGGAAGTTGCATTCGGCCATTTCCGCCGCGGAGAACGGGCGGCCGGTGAACACCATCTCCTGGAATTTTCGCAACCCCATGGTCTGCGCCCAGGTCCACATCCGCGGCCCCCAGCCGTAGTACCGGAACGAGGGGTGCCCGAACAGGGCGTCGTCGGCGGAGATCACCAGATCGGCGTCGGCGGCCTGGTAGAAATGCCAGCCGTAACAGTAGCCCTTCACCTCGACGATGCTGATCTTCTTGAACTCCTGCAGGCTCCGGCAGCCGGCCTGGGCGTTGGCGTACCACTGGCTGATACTGGCGCCGTGCCGGAACGATTCTTTCGGCGGGTACCGCACCTCGTCGGGGCCGATCTTGTATTCGCTGAGCCGCGGGCCCTGGTCGGGGTCGTTCTGGACGGCCATGAATTCCCCGAGATCGGCGCCCGACCCGAAATCGTCGCCGGTGCCGCGGATCACCAGGACTTTGACCTCGTCGTCGATACTGGCGCGGTGGATGAGGTCGCCGTAGCGCAGCCGCGCCGCCATGGTGGGGGCGTTGAGCTGATCGGGGCGGTCGAAGGTGATGGTGGCGATACGGGTCGCGGGATCCTTCGAGTACCGGATGATCTCCTCGGCGCCGGGCTGGTCCGGTTCCTGCCCGGCGTCCTCGGCCTCCGCTGTCGTGCCGCCGGTGGTGTTCCGGGCTCCGTCGTCGGGCATTTCCGCGGCTCCTTCGCTTCCGGCACGTGCACGCGCGGCCGGTTTCCGGGTGCTCATTGCTGCTCCCAGTACGGACTCGAAGTCAGCACCTGCGGTCCGTCGTCACCGATGAGCACGGCGTCGCGCCCGAATACCGCACCCACCCCCTCGGCCCAGACGTAGCCGGTGACGGCCAGGACCATTCCGGGTTCGAGCTGCTCCGCGTCGGCGGTACCGCGCAGCGCCGGTGCCACGACCGGCGGGTCGAACCCCACACCGAGCCCGCGGGCGACCGGCATGGCGGGCAGGGGTTCGCCCGCGTCGAGGTAGGAGTCCAGGAGTCCGGAGGCAGGCGCGCCGGGCCGGCAGGCCTGTAACAACTTCTCCCACAGTCGGTTCCAGCGGCCGTACAGTTTTTCGACGGCGGGGGTGACCGATCCGGCCGGCCAGGTCCGCCCGACCTCACCGATATATCCGTCGCCGAGCACGCCCGAGGAGAAGGCGACCAGATCGCCCTCCTGGACCCGCCGGTCCGCGCTCGCCCGCCGCCACGGATGGTCGCGGGCGGTCACCCACGCCGCATCCTGGGTGGCGGGTGTGCTCACACCGCCGGCCGCGCAGGCCTCGAGCAGTACGCCCGCGAGACCCTGTTCGGTGACCCCGGGCGCGAGCTGTGCCAGGGCCGCGGCCAGACCCTGTTCGGCGACCCGCAGCCCGGCGCGCATCGTCTCGATCTCGGCCGCGGTCTTGATCCGCCGCGCCGCCCGGAACGCGAGTTCGCCGTCGACGATCTCGGCATTCGGGAACGCCACGGGCAGCAGCTGGGCGAATGCCGGTGACAAGGCGTCGGTACCGACCCGCCGGGCCGTGGCCGCGCCGTCGATATCGCGCAGAACCGCGATGAGATTGCGCGGATCCCACATTGTTTCGTACAGGTTCTCGTGCGGGATGTCCTCGGGAATCCCCTCGTCCCAGGTGCTGTGCAGGTGGACCGCACCGGTCTGCCGCATCAGCAGGGCCACCGGCCCGAACGGCCGGGTCCCGGCGACCCACAGCTGGGGTGCCCCGGACAGATAGCGGGCATTGGCCTGCCGTCCGGCGATCAGCACATCGAGATCATGGGCGTGCATCTGTGCCAGCACACGCTCGCGGCGCCCAGCCCGCAGCGCGCGATCGTCCGGCAGGATTTCAGTCGCCATAGGGGGCATAGGTGTAGTCGGTGAGAGGCATCCAGCCTCCGTCGGTTACCACCACGATCTCCTCACTGCGATAGCCGCCGGTGCCGTCCTCCCAGACCACAGGTTCCAGGACCAGCACCATGCCGGGGCGGAGCACGAAATTATCGTCGAATTCGGCGCCGAGATCGGTGCCGATCATCGGCATCTCGGCGGCGCTCACGCCGATTCCGTGCGAGATATAGAAATGCGGCAGCCAGGGGCGTTGCCCACCGGCCGCGTCGGTGGCCGCCCGGGCGAGCTGCCCGGCGGTGGCTCCGGGGCGGATCTGCGCGAGGACCGCTTCCAGGATGTGCCGCCACTGCCGATACTGCGCCTGCTGGCGGGGTGTCGGGTCCTGCCCGACGATCCAGGTGCGCCCGAAATCCGAGCAGTAGCCGTTGTAGGTGATGCTGACATCGGTCCACAGCACATCGCCGGCCTTCAGCTCACGTTCGGTGGTGAGCAGGGGCAGGGCGAGATCCCCGTGGGTCGTCCACACCCCGTCGGCTTTGCTGTCCGGCATGACCTGCCAGATGGCGTCGAGCATGGTCGCGGTGGCACCGAGTTCGAATGCGCGGCGCACGAAGCCCGCGGACAGGTCGATCTGGCGGACGCCCGGCGCCAGCGACGCCTGGACATCGACGACGGCTTCCTCGGTGATCCGGCAGGCTTTGCGGATACAGGACAGTTCGTCGGGTGTTTTGATCAGCTTGGCGGGTCCGATCACCGTGGCAGCGTCCACCGCCTCGGTGCCGGGGAAGAGCCGGTCCCGCGCGCGCAGCATGGCGCCGGTGAATTCGTCGACCGCGACGGTGGCGCCCGGCCGTACCAGTTCGGCCAGTTTCCGTCCGAAATCCGCTACTCCCTCGTCGAATTCGAGGTATACCGGCGGATGCAGGTGGTCTGCGGGCAGTTCGGATTCCGCCGCCGCGCCTGCCCGGAACGGCAGGAACAGATGCGGCCATTCGTCGTCGGCCGTCACCACCGCCACCGGCCGTTCGACATGGGCCAGGCCCGCATCGCCGAGCGGCCAGTTGGCTCCGGTCGCGTAGACGACATTGTTGTTCAGCAGCAGGATCGCCGCGTCGATCCCGCGTTCGGCCATGGCCGAACGCAGGCGGGCCCCGGTCTCCCGGCGCATCCGCGCACGGTCCGGGAGATCCGGTATCTCGATCGCCGCGGTCGTCGCGGCGGGAAACGCACTCATCGAATGTGGTCCTTCTCGGCGTCGCGCGGGCTAGACGCCCAGGAATTCCTTGATATTTCCGCTCACGATGCGCGCTGCCGCCTCGGGACCGACGGCCTCGACGACCGAGGCCAGGGATTTCTCCGAGTAGCCGAAGGTGCTCTCGTTGTGCGGGTAGTCCGACGACCACATCACCCGGTCCACGCCGATCTGGTCGATGATGGCCAGGCCCAGCGGGTCGACCATGAACGAGGCCCGCATATGGTTGTCCCAGTAGTGGCGGACCTCGTGGTCCAGCGGCCGGTTGTACATATGCCGGTAGGACGCGTGCATATGTTCGGCGTCCTGTAGGGCCGAGGCGACCCAGTTGATACCGCCCTCGAACCAGCCGATCTGCAGACCGGGATGCCGGTCGATGATCCCGCTGAAGATGTACTTGGAGAACAGCTCCCGGAACGGGGCCACATTGTGCATCATCCCGACCACCACGCTGTTCACCTCGCACGGCGCGGACAGCGGGGATTCGCCGATATGGTGCGATACCGGTATGCCGGATTCCTCGATGGCGTCCCAGACGCCGATCATCGAGGTGCTGCCGTAATCGATGACCGCGCCGTCGTCGTCCTTACCGGCCGACAGTGGCAGCAGGAAGGTCTTGAGCCCCAGTGCTTTCAGCTCGGTGAGGGTCCGGCGGGCGCCGTCGGCATCCCACCAGTTGATCAACCCGACCCCGTACAGCGCACCGCCGGACCGCTCCTGCACTTCGGCGATGTATTCGTTGTAGATGCGGAAGCAGCGTTCGCGAACCGATTTGTCCGGGTAGAACAGCAGCGCGAGCAGCGAATTGGGGAACGCCAGCTCTTTGTCGATCCCGTCGGCGCGCAGGTCCGCGCCTCGAGCCTCGAGGTTGGTGCTGCCGGAGCCGTCGAGGGGGTCGTACTGCATCAGGACCCGGCTGAAATCGCCGGGCAGGAACGATTTTCCCTTACGCCCGATCTGGTAGGCCCCCTCCTCGTACCACACCCGCGGCGCCTTGTCGCGCAGCTCCTCGGGGAAGCGTTCGTAGAAGATGTCGTCGGCGAGCGAGATGTGGTTGTCGGCGGAGAAGACCTCGGTGCCGGCGGGTAGTCCGAGGCTGCCCTCGGCCCGGCCCCGGCGGTCCTTGGGTGGGCCGAATCCCTGTGGGGGGTAGAGCGGGGCGCTGCTGGGCGAAGTCGGCATCGTGACCCTCCAATGGATCGTTTGATTCGCGAATTTGCCGTCGGCGGTCATGCCCCGGGCCACCGACCGTCGGCGCGGCAGTCATACCGGACCGCTATGGCGTCACGTGCGCCCCGGCGACGGAGTGGACGGCCGGAAGCCGGGTGGGCTGACCCGCCAAGCTGAAAACGACATTATCACAACAGGAGAGTGGCGTTCTACGCCTTCGGGTCGATTGGCTCGTTACAGCCCGGTTGAATCCATGAGAATGCTATTTTCATAAGGGGTTCCGAACGGCCATCGGCGGGACCTTCGAGGGGTCGATTCGCGTATCGCACCGACCTCGGGCCGCAGGTGAACTCCGGTGCGGCAGCAACTTCTTTGTAACCCTTGTCACAGGCCGGAAACCAACCTACTGTGTGTTCACTAGGTTTGTCAGATCGGGGTTCGGACCATGACAGCTCCTCGTCCCTATGC
This sequence comes from Nocardia carnea, assembly GCF_029868325.1. Lineage (GTDB taxonomy): Bacteria > Actinomycetota > Actinomycetes > Mycobacteriales > Mycobacteriaceae > Nocardia > Nocardia carnea_C. The sequence continues at coordinate 9,265 of NZ_JARWNW010000177.1, read as the reverse complement.
CTCACTCCTCGCAAAAGGGGAGGATCGCCGGCAGCGCATACTCGCCGTAGCCCAGCGTCTCCTCACCCGCAACGGATGGCGCAGCACGACGCTGGCGCAGATCGCCGGTGAGGCCGGAGTGACCTCCGCGGGGTTGTTGCATCACTTCTCTTCCAAAGAGCAGCTGCTGCACGCTGTCCTGGACGCTCGCGACGCCGAAGATCTGGAGGACGCCGATATCGCCGGTGATCTCATCGTGGAGATCCGCAAGGTCGTCACCAGGATGGAACGTTCTCCGGAGCTGGTCGGCACCTTCGTCGTCCTCCTCGTCGAGAACCTCATGCCCGAGGCGCCACTACACGATCGGATGCTCGATCGGTGGCGCACGGCCGTCGAACTCGTCACCCAGGCGATTCGGCGGGGCCAGGACAGCGGCCGGTACCGGCGCGATATCGATCCGCGGATGCGCGCGGTCGAGATCGTCGCCTTTCTGAACGGAATGGAGATCTCGTGGCTGCTCGATCGTTCGATCCCGCTGGCCGAAGTTTTCAACGGTTACACCGAGTCGCTGGCCCGCGACTTGGCGGCGAAGGAGATGTGATGAGGTACCGGCTCGATGTGGTGGCGGCAACCGTGGCCGATGCGGTCCAGTTCGCCGGCGGATGGTTGTTCGACCGTTCGGTGGCCGGGTGGGAGGTGACGGTCCTGCTCGCGCAGCCGTCCGATATCCGCCCGCTGAAAATACTCGGCGCCGAAGTGCGCGAGCTCGACTCCGTGCTGGCGACCGAGGTGCCGGGACGACTGCCGCAGGCGCTGGCCGTGAACGCCGATGTCTGTAGTAGAGACGGCCGGGCGCGTAAAGGTGTCTTGCGGGCGCTGGAGGATCGCGGGATCGAGGTCGTCGTCTGGGGTGACGGCTGGCCGGCCGGGCAGGATCACGGTGTCGACCCGGTACTGCACCGTCTGAGTTATGCGGCCCGCGCATTCAAGGCGCAGGCTCTGGTGGCGGCCGGGCTCTCGGCTGCCGCGGTGACGCCCAGCGAGATATTCCGCAGTGGCGCCATGGAATACGCGCCGGTCTGCGCGGATCTCGTTCCGGCGGTCTGACGCGCGCAGGGGTGGATAGGAACGGCGGGCGTGGGCTCGCTCCGATATCCATGAGATGAACGACGACCGGCCGGGTCGGTAGGTGATGGGCTGACCCGGACAATGGTCGCGGGGGATGTGGCCGGGGCGGTTTCCGGGGTCTCCGCCGGTGAGGGCCATCGATTTTTACGGTGTTGCCGAGGGGGTTTCTGCGGATTTATCCGTTGTGTTTCGCCGGGGCCTGCACGCAATTATGCGAATTCAACGATCGGCGTGCCCAGGGTAACGGCGCCGGGCAAATTTTGAAACGTTGATCTTCACGATTCTCCGGGGTGTGCGAGTCGGGATTTCCCACCTCGGAGCCGGTTTCGTGGGGTTATCATCCCTGCTCGCAGGCTTTTCGGCCGATGCTTGCCGTAGGCGCACCGACTCTTGCTGGTGGTTTCCGCAAAGTTGCCCGCAAGTATTGTGTTCTCGGCTACTGGATGCCATCCTATTCGAAATCGAGAATGACATTTCCGCACCGACAGATGTGACAGCAGCACCGACTGGGACGGCACAGCCATCGGACCGAAAACAGCGGCCGCAGGCCGCAATCGAACTCCGTAGCCGGAGAACGGGGCTGCCCGTCATGCCGCGGCTCGTTCGCGAGCCGCCCCGACTCGGTGGAAGCGCGCGCCGGCGTATTCCACCGAGCGTCGATCGTTCGACAGGAGTACTTCGATGACGAATTCCGCGGCATGTCGGCCACCGCATCCGATGTCGTGAGGCCGGTATGACCATCCGAACGCCCTACCTGGTCCGGCTGCGAGACCGTTTCGAGGGCCCACTGCAGACAGTGGGTGGCCTGTTCGCCATGACCGCCGACGCGGTGCGCTTCGCCTTCCGCCGCCCGTTCCAGACCCGGGAGTTCCTCGAACAGTCCTGGTTCATCGTGCGGGTCTCGCTGGTTCCCACTCTGCTGGTGGCGATTCCGTTCACCGTGCTGGTGAGTTTCACCCTGAACATCCTGTTGCGCGAACTCGGCGCCGCGGACCTCTCCGGCGCCGGCGCCGCCTTCGGCGCCGTGACCCAGGTCGGCCCCATGGTCACGGTGCTGATCGTGGCGGGATCCGGCGCCACCGCCATGTGCGCCGATCTGGGATCGCGGACTATCCGCGAGGAGATCGCGGCCATGGAAGTCCTCGGAATCGACCCGGTACAAAGGCTGGTCACGCCGCGCATGCTGGCGTCCGGCCTGGTGGCGCTGCTGTTGAACAATCTGGTCTGCATCATCGGGGTGCTCGGCGGCTACGTGTTCTCGGTGTACGTCCAGGACGTGAACCCGGGCGCGTTCGTCGCCGGGATCACCCTGCTCACCGGTATCAACGAGGTGGTCATCTCGTCGGTGAAAGCCCTGCTGTTCGGGCTGGTCGCCGGGATCGTCGCCTGCTACCGCGGACTGATCGTCACCGGCGGCGCGAAAGCGGTGGGTAACGCGGTCAACGAGACCGTGGTCTATGCGTTCATGTCGCTGTTCGTCATCAATGTGATGGTCACGGCGATCGGCATCCAGTTGACGACCGGATGAGGGGAGGGATTCGATGACAGCCTCCGAGGTTCTCACCACGCGGTACCCCGTACTGATCCGCCGGCTGCGTAAACCGGTGGACGTACTCGGCCGGGTCGGCGATCACGCGATCTTCTACGTGAAGGCGCTGGCGTTCGCGCCAATGGCGGCCTGGCGCTACAAACGCGAGACGATCCGGCTGATCGCGGAGATCAGTATGGGCGCGGGCACGCTGGCGGCGTTCGGCGGCACGGTGGTGATCGTCAGCTTCCTGACCCTCGCCACCGGTGGCACCCTCGCGGTCCAGGGGTACAGCTCGCTGGGCGATATCGGCATCGAGGCGCTCACCGGGTTCCTGTCCGCCTTCATCAATGTCCGGATCTCCGCGCCGGTGGTCGCGGGGATCGGCCTGGCGGCCACGTTCGGGGCCGGTGTCACCGCGCAACTGGGCGCCATGCGGATCAACGAGGAAATCGACGCGCTGGAATCCATTGCGATCGAGCCGATCGCGTACCTGGTCGGCACCCGCATCATGGCCGGAATGATCGCGATCACCCCGCTCTATGCCATCGCGGTGATCGCCTCGTTCCTGGCCAGCCGGTTCACCACGGTGGTGATCCTGGGCCAGTCCTCGGGACTCTACGACCACTACTTCGCGACCTTCCTCAACCCGATCGACCTGCTCTGGTCGTTCCTGCAGGCAATCCTCATGGCGATCACGATCCTGTTGATCCACACATACTTCGGGTTCTTCGCCGCCGGCGGGCCGTCGGGGGTGGGCACCGCGGTGGGTAATGCCGTGCGGACCTCGCTGATCGCGGTCGTCTCGGTGACGCTGCTGGTCTCGCTGGCTGTGTACGGGTCCAACGGAAACTTCGAGCTGTCGGGGTAGGGATGGCGCTGGTGGGAAACGAAACACAACCGTGGGCGGCCGCGCCCCCGCCGCCGGGCGCACCGCCGCCGCGGCGGCCCGCCGGACGCCGCCGCTGGGCCGGCCGGCTGAAACCGCTGGCCCGCCCGGCCGCCGGCCTCGTGGCGATCGCGGCGGGTATGGCGATCGTGGTACTCGCGGTGACCCTGTTCCGGGGTGGCTTCGCCGATACCGTCGCGGTAACCGTGCATGCGCCACGCGCCGGCCTGGTGATGTACCCCGACGCCGAGGTGAAACTGCGCGGAGTGACCGTCGGCGCCGTGGATTCCATCGTCGAACGGGCCGACGGCACCGCGGAGATCGAATTGGCCATCGACCGGGGCAATCTCACCCGGATACCCGGCGATGTGACCGTGGATATCGCCAGCACCACGGTATTCGGGGCGAAGTACATCCAGCTGGTCCCACCCGAGCAGCCCGCTTCGGGGCACCTCGAGGCGGGGCAGGTGTTCGACGCCGAGAACGTGACGGTCGAGATCAACACGGTGTTCGAGCAGCTCACCCGGGTACTGGGTGAGATCCAGCCGGAAAAGCTCAACGAAACCCTGGGCGCGCTGGCCACCGCGATGCGCGGACGCGGTGACCGGGTGGGCCAGATGATGGTGGACCTGGAGGCGTTCCTGGCGAAAGTGGAACCCGGGTTGCCGGCCCTGCGCGCGGATCTCGCGATGGCACCGGAGGTCACCCGGACCTATGCGGACGCGGCGCCCGCGCTGCTGGAAACCGTCGGCAACGCGACCCAGCTGAGCCGGACCGTGGTGGAGGAACAGCAGCAACTCGATGTGCTGCTGATGAGCCTGATCGGGCTCGCCGATACCGGTAACCGGGTGGTGGGGGAGAGCGGGCCCGGCCTGGTGAGTGCGATGGACGTCCTGGCACCGACCACCGAGTTGACCAACCGCTATCACCAGGCGCTGACATGCGCATTGGACGGGCTGGGCTACCTCTCCTCGGTGACCCCCGTGCAGGTGCCGGGCATCGGATTGTCGGCGAACTTCCTCTGGGGTGTCGAACCGTACCGCTACCCGGAGCATCTGCCGAAGGTCGCGGCGTCGGGTGGTCCGCAGTGTTCGATGCTGCCCGTCGCCTACGAGGATTTCCCGCCGTTCGTGGTCACCGATGTCGGGGCCAACCCCCAGGCCGGGCCGTTCCGGTCCGGGCTGACGCTGAATACGGCCTCGCTCGCCGAGGCACTGTTCGGACCCGCCGCCGCGGGAAAGGGGGCACCCCGATGAACAACCGCAATACGCCGCTGCTGAAATTCGGTGTCTTCGCCGCGATCATGGTGGTGCTCTCGGCCTGCCTGATCATCGTGTTCGGCGAATACCGCAGCGGATCCACCACTGAATACTCGGCGGTTTTCGCGGATTCGTCCGGATTGAGCACCGGGGATACGGTGCGGGTCGCCGGGGTCGTGGTGGGTTCGGTGCGCGGGGTCTCGCTGCGTGACGATCACCGGGTGCGGGTGGAGTTCGATGCCGACCGCTCGCTGTCGCTCACCAGCGGCACCGAAATCGCGGTGCGGTATCTGAACCTGGTCGGTGACCGCTACCTGGAAATCACCGACCGCCCCGGCAACGAATTACCCGCCGGCGGCGAGCTGCCGATCGAGAACACCACCAGCGCACTCGATCTGGACCTGTTGCTGGGTGGCCTGAAACCGGTGATCCAGGGGCTCAACGCCCGTGATGTGAACGCCCTGACCTGGTCGCTGCTGGAGATCGTGCAGGGCAAGGAGGGCACCGTGAACTCCATTCTCGGCCGCACCGCCTCCTTCTCCGCGGCCCTGGCCGACAACAACGAGATCGTCGAGCAGTTGATCGACAACCTGAACACCGTGATGACCACCCTCGCCGACGAGGGCGGGCAGTTCTCGGGACTGGTGGACCGGCTCGAACAACTCATCACCCAGCTCGGCAACGAACGCGACCCCATCGCCTCCGCCATCGATTCGCTGGAGGCCGGCACCGCCACCGTCGCCGATCTGCTGAACCAGGGCCGGGCCCCGCTGGCGGGCACGATCGACCAGGTCAACCAGCTCGCCGCGAATATCGACGGCGATAAGCAAACCCTCGATACCGCCCTGCAGAAAGCGCCGGAGAACTTCCGGAAACTGGTGCGCACCGGGGCCTACGGCAATTTCATCCAGTACTACCTGTGCGATTTGACGCTGCGGGTCAACGATCTGTCCGGGCAGGTCGTGGAGATACCGGCCGCCGTACAGACCGACGGAAGGTGCGCTCCCTGAGATGTTTCGATACCGCGGAAAACACCTACTGCGGCACGGCCTGGTCGGGATCGTGCTCATCGTCTGCATCATCTCGCTGGGCCTGCAATCGCAGCAGGTGATCGCCTGGGGGACAACGGTCCGCTACCAGGCGGTGTTCGAGGAAGCCGGCGGATTGGAGGCCGGCGACGAAGTGCACGTCTCGGGATTCGAGGTCGGCACCGTCACCGAGGTGGAGCTCGACCGTGGACAGGCGCGCGTGGTGTTCACCGCCGGCGATACGGTCTCGCTCGGCGCGGACACCACCGCGCAGATCAAAACGGGATCGTTGCTGGGCAAACGGATCATGACGCTGGTCTCGCACGGCGACGAACCTCTGCGCCCGCTGGACACCATCCCGGTCGAGCGCACCTCGTCGCCGTACTCGCTCACCGACGCGCTCGGCGATCTGACCACCACCACCGCCGCCATGGACACCGATTCCCTGAACAGCTCCCTGGATATGCTGTCCACCACGCTGGATTCGATCGCCCCGCAACTCGGTCCGGCCTTCGACGGCCTGTCGGAACTGTCGAAATCGATCAACAGCCGCAATACCGCGCTCGGTGATCTGCTCACCGCCTCGCAGGAGGTCACCGGGATCCTCGCCGATCGCAGCGAACAGTTGAACACCATGCTGCTCAATGCGAACAGCCTGATCGGGATGCTCGACGAACGCCGCCGGGCGATCGCCACCCTGCTGGCCAATACGGCGGCCGTCGCCGATCAGCTCACCCAGCTGGTCGCCGACAACGAGGCCGAACTGGGACCCGCGCTGGACCGGTTGAACTCGGTGGCCGAAGTGCTGCAACGTAACCGGGACAATATCGCCAAGGCGATTCCGGGCCTGGCGAAAACGTCACTCACCCAGGGCGAGGCGGTCTCCGGCGGCCCGTTCTACAACGCCTACGTCGCCAACCTCATCCCGGCCCAATGGATCCGGCCGTTCGTCGACGCGGCGTTCGGTGGATCGGTCCCGCAACCACAACCCGTACCGCAACCGGGAGCGCCACGATGAAGCGGACACTGATCATCCGGCTGGCCGCGGGCGCCCTGGTGGTGGCGGTGCTGGCCGCCGCGTTCGTCGTGGTGAACCGCACGCTGTTCGCGCCGTCCACCGTGCGCGCCGTCTTCACCACCGCCACCGCGATCTACCCGGGTGACGATGTCCGGGTTTCGGGAGTGAAGGTCGGCACGATCGCCGCCATCGAACCCCGCGGCGCCACCGTGGAAATGACGATGCATATCGACCGCGACGTGGATATCCCGGCCGACGCCGGTGCGGTGATCGTCTCCCAGAGCCTGGTGGACTCCCGTTACGTGCAGCTCACTCCCGCCTACCGCGGCGACGGCCCGACCATGGCCGACGATACGGTGATCCCGCTGGAACGCACCGCGATCCCGGTCGAATGGGACCAGATCAAAACCCAGCTCACCCGGCTGGCCACCGAACTCGGGCCCGACGGCGACCAGGCCTCCGGGCCGGCCGGGCGGTTCATCGACAGCGCCGCCGACGCGCTCGCCGGTAACGGCGACAAACTGCGGCAGGTGCTGTCCCAGCTGTCGGGGGTCGGGCGAATCCTGGCCGACGGCAGCGGCGATATCGCCTCGACCATCGAGAACCTGCAGACCTTCGTCACCGCACTACGCGACAGCAATGTGCAGATCGTGCAGTTCCAGAACCGGCTGGCGACCCTGACCAGTGTGCTGTCCGACAGCCGCTCCGACCTCGACGCGGCACTGTCCAATCTGTCCATCGCGGTGGGCGAGGTGCAGCGGTTCGTTTCGGAGAACCGGGACAAGGCCGCCGAACAGGTCGGGCGGTTGGCCGATGTCACCCAGAACCTGGTGAACAACCGCGGCGAACTCGAAGAACTACTGCATATCTTCCCCACCAGCCTGGCCAACTTCTACAACATCTACAACCCTGATACCGGCACCGAGGCAGGGGTTTTCGTGCTGAACAACTTCTCCAACCCGATCGAATTCGTCTGCGGCGGTATCGCCAGCGTGGAGAATATCGGCGCCGAGGAAGCGGCGCGTAAATGCCGCGACTACCTCGGGCCGGTCCTCGGGCTGTTGAACTTCAACTATCTGCCGGTCCCGGTGAACCCCGCCCTCGGGCCCTCTGCGGATCCGAAGAACGTCATCTACAGCGAACCGCATCTGGTGCCGCCGGCGCCCGCCGCCCCGGTCGCGCCGCCACCGCCGCCGCCCGGTCCGCCCGTGCCTTCGCTCGCCGACATCCTTTTCCCTGGCGGGCGGTGATCACATGGCGAAATCGAGACGTAAGAGGAGTGTCCGCAACGCGGTGCTCGGTGGCGTATGCGTGGCGTTGACGGCCACCGGCTGCAACTGGGACGGCGTCAATTCGCTACCGCTACCGGGCGCCACCGGTCGCGGTCCGGACGCGACCGTGCTGTACGTGGAGATGGCCGATGTCGGTACGCTCACCCCGAATTCGCCGGTACTGATCGACGATGTGGTGGTCGGCAGTATCGGCGATATCACGGTGGAGAACTGGCACGCCCTGGTGGAAGTGTCCATCCAGCCCGGTCAAGTGGTGCCCGCCAATGCGCAGGCGCGGGTCGGTCAGACGAGTCTGCTGGGTTCGATGCATCTGGCGCTGAACCCGCCGCCCGGGCAACCGCCGCAGGGACAACTGGCGCCCGGGTCGCGGATCGAACTGGACGACACCGGCACCTACCCGTCGACGGAGCAGACGCTCGCCTCACTGTCGGTGGTGGTCAACGGTGGTGGGCTCGGGCAGATCGGCGATATCGTCGGCAGCCTCAGCGCCGCCTTCGAAGGCCGGGAGACGAATATCCGGGCCCTGCTGGACCGGCTCGATATCTTCCTGGGCACCCTCGACAATCAGCGCGCCGATATCGTCGCCACCATCGACGGCCTGAACCGGCTGGGCGGCACGTTCGCCGCCCAGCGTGATGTCCTCACCGAGGCGCTGCACAAGATTCCGCCCGCCCTGGATGTACTGATCGCCGAACGACCCGATCTGGTCACCGCGCTGGACCGGCTGCGCACCTTCAGCGATACCGCCAACGGGGTCCTGACCGCGGCGCACGACGATCTGCTCACCAACCTGCGCAACCTGGAGCCCACCTTGAAGGCGCTCGCCGATGTGGGACCGGATATCAACTCGGCGCTCCAGTTCGCGACCGTGTTCCCGTACGGGCAGTACCTCGTCGACAACGGGGTCCGGGGCGATTTCATCAACCTGTTCGCCACCGTGGACCTCACGATTCCGCGGTTGCGCCGGGAACTGCTGCTGGGCACGCCGTGGGGTGATCCGACCGCGGTCATCCAGGCCGCCGTCGGCGATCCGGGCTACGCCGAACAGACCAAGAATCCCCTCGGTTTCGGTATCGCCCCCCCGCCGGCGGCACCCGCCCCGGCACCGCCGCCCGCTCCGGCCCCACCGGCGCCTGCCCCGGCT
>NZ_JARWNW010000176.1 GCF_029868325.1 Nocardia carnea | reverse complement strand
CCCCTCCGCTGGGCCAGTTGCTGACCGCGGCGGTGGGAGCCGCCCCGGATGAGGTATCGATCCGCTACAACCCGACCGGCGCGCCCGCCCAACAGCTGGAGCTGACCTACCCGGAACTAGACGAACAGTCCACGCACGGGTCGTCGATGATGGACCCGGTGCCGCGGCATTCGTCGCATGGTTCGCTGAAACCGAACGCACCCTGGTTCCGGCTCACCACACCGCTGCCGTTGCAGATCGGGCACACCCGCGGGCTGGTTCCCGGACGCGATTTCCTCATCGTGGATCATGCCCCGGGCCCGGGCGGCGCCTGGCAGTTCCGCTGGCCGTCGCTCACCCTCAGCACCGCCCGAGGCCGGGCCCCGTTCACCCACACACAACCGGGCCCGGCCTCCACACCGGGAAATCGACTGCCCGGATGCCGCCGGCACGGCATCCGGGTCCCGGGATCAGTGCGCGACGGCCTTCTCCGCGCCGACGCCGGTCAGTGCCCTGACCTCCATTTCCGCGGCCTTGGCCGGATCCTCGTCACCACCGAGATAGGTGCCCACCACACCGAGCAGGAAGGCCAGCGGGATGGAGACGATGCCCGGGTTCGACAGCGGGAACCAGTCGAAATCCATACTCGGCAGCATGGCGCTCGCCGATCCGGATACCGCCGGCGAGAACACGATGAGCACGATCGTGGAGATCAGCCCGCCGTACATGCTGAACAGTGCGCCCCGGGTGTTGAAGCGGCGCCAGAACAGCGAGTACAGGATGGTCGGCAGATTGGCCGAGGCGGCGACCGCGAAGGCCAGCGCCACCAGGAACGCGATGTTCTGCCCGTTGGCCAGGATGCCCAGCGCGATGGCCAGTACGCCGATCACCACGGCGGTGATCCGGGAGACCCGCACCTGGGCGTTCTCGTCCACCTTGCCGCGGCGGATCACGTTGGCGTAGATATCGTGGGCGAACGAGGCCGAGGCGGTGATGGTGAGTCCGGCGACCACCGCGAGGATGGTCGCGAAGGCCACCGCGGAGATCACTCCGAGCAGGATCACCCCGCCCAGTTCGAAGGCCAGCAGCGGGGCCGCCGAATTCTGCCCACCGGCCGCGGACAGGATGCGGTCGGGGCCGACCAGGGCCGCGGCGCCGTACCCCAGGACGAGGGTGAACAGGTAGAAGGCACCGATCAGGCCGATCGCCCAGACCACCGAGCGGCGTGCTTCTTTGGCGGTCGGCACCGTGTAGAAGCGCATCAGCACATGCGGCAGGCCCGCGGTACCGAGTACCAGGGCAAGACCCAGCGACAGGAAGTTGAGTTTCGACATCTCGCTGCCGCCGTATTGGGCGCCGGGCGCCAGTACGTCGCGCGCGGCGACCTTCGGATCGGTGGATCCGGCGATGGCACTCTGGGCGCCGCCCAGGATGTCGGACGGGTTGAAACCGAATTTCGCCAGCACCATCACGGTCATCACGGCCGCACCCGCGATCAGCAGGACCGCCTTGATGATCTGCACCCAGGTGGTGCCCTTCATCCCGCCGACCAGCACGTAGACGATCATCAGCACACCGACCACGGCGATCACCACGGCCTGCCCGGCCTCACTCGATACGTCCAGCAGCAACGCCACCAGACCGCCGGCCCCGGCCATCTGCGCGAGCAGATAGAACAGCGATACCGCCAGCGTCGTGATCGCGGCCGCGGTACGGACGGGGCGCTGCTGCAACCGGAAGCTCAGGACATCGGCCATCGTGAATTTGCCGGTATTGCGCAGCATTTCGGCCACCAGCAGCAGGGCCACCAGCCAGGCCACCAGGAAGCCGATCGAGTACAGGAATCCGTCGTACCCGTAGACCGCGATGGCGCCGGCGATACCCAGGAAGCTCGCGGCGGACAGATAGTCGCCGGCGATGGCGACCCCGTTCTGCGGGCCGGTGAATCCGCGACCGCCGGTGAAATAGTCGGTGGCGCCGGAGGTGTTGCGGCCGGCCCAGAACACCACGACCATCGTGACGACGACGAACAGGGCGAAGATGCCGATATTGGCCGCGGGGTTACCGACCGTACCCTCGGCGGCGTACAGCGTGGTCACGACCCGCTTCCTTCCAGTTCGGCGCGCAGCGCGGCCGCGCGCGGGTCCAGTTCCCGGTTGGCGAACCGGACGTAGAGCCCGGTGATGAGGAAGGTGGAGACGAACTGTCCCAGGCCGAGCAGCAGCCCGATATTGACCTCACCGAAAACCTTGGTGCCCATGAAATCGTGTGCGTAGGCGCCGAGCAGCACATAGCCGAGATACCAGAGCAGGAACAGGGCGGTCATGGGGAAAATGAAGCGGCGCAGCCGATTGCGGAGTTCGGCGAACTCCGGGCCGGCTTGTACTGCGACGAAATCGGGGGGCGCCGTGGGCTGCCCGCCGCTGTCGTCGAGATCCGTATCGGTCATGCTGTATCTCTCTCTGCATGCCCGAGGGGCCCTACGTGGTCACGCAAGCTACCGCCTTCGGGCCCTGACTCGGTCATGCCGGGTCCTCGCAATGTGATGTGTGTTACCTGAACTGAAGTTAGCGAGCCCGGCACAGCGGCAACAGATGTGATGGCGGTCACTCGGTGAAGGTAGGCGACTATGCGGTGAATGGTCGCTGTGACGCGATGAGCGGTCGGGCCCGAACTGCGGATCGACCCGCGGCGGTGTCAGCGATCCGAGCGCGTGCCCGGCTCACGGTCGGCGCCCATACCGAGCCGTTCCGGCGCGTGCATCCGGACGAAAACCCGGCCCAGCTCCGCGGGTTTCGCGGTGAACCGGCTGACCAGCACCATCGTCCCGAACGACAGCGGTACCGCGACCGCCGCGGGATAGCCGGATATCGCGGCCGGCCACCCGCCGGCCAGTTCCGGGGAGATACCGCCGAATACCGAGACCACCGTCGCGCCGCCGGCTACCACACCGCCGGCCACCAGCCCCGCCACCGCGCCTGCCGCGGTGAGCCCACGCCACCAGATCCCCAGTACCAGCAGCGGGCACAGGGTGGATGCCGCGAGTGAGAAGGCCAGCCCCACGGTGCGCGACAGGTCGAGGGAGACCACCGACAGCGATAACGCCAGCGGAACCGCCCCCGCGGCCAGCGCCGCCAGCCGGAAATCGCGAATCCGCCCGCGCAGCACATCCGTGCTCAGCACCCCCGCGATACTGACCACCAGCCCCGAGGAGGTCGACAGGAATGCGGCCATCGCCCCAGCCGCAACCAGAGCGGCCAGCAACTGCCCCGGCAATCCGGCCAGCGCCGAGGACGGCAGCAGCAGAACCGCGGCATCGGAGGTCCCGGTGATCAGCAACTGCGGTACGTAGAGGCGGGCGAACACCCCGAGCAGGACCGGGAACAGGTAGAACACTCCGACCATCGCGATCACCGTCAGCGCGGTCGCGCGCGCGGCCCGGCCGTCACGATTGGTGTAGAAGCGGACCAGGACGTGCGGGAGACCCATGGTGCCCAGGAAGGTCGCGATCATCAGCGAGTACACCTGGTACTGCGGATGGGGTCCGGCGAAACCACCACCCGGCCGTAACCAGTGCGCCCCGTCGGCCGGCGCACCCGCCACCACCGGCACCGCCGATCCCGGTTCGAGGACGAGCCGGGTATCGCGCGCCAATTCATGGGCGCCCGCGGTGAGCAGCACCGGACCGTCCACCGGACGATCGTCGAGTTCCCCGTGCACCGAAACCCATTGCGGTGCCGGTAACTGCACCAGTACCGGCGTCGTCACGTCCACGGTGGTGCGTTCGACGACCGTCGGCGGGGCCGCCGCGCCGATCTCGCGTTCCTCCGCGCCGCTACCGAAGAAATGCCCGAGCAGGACGAGAGCGGGTAGCGCCACCGCGGTCAGCTTCAGCCAGTACTGGAAGGCCTGGACGAGGGTTATCGAACGCATCCCGCCGCCGACCACATTCGCCACCACGATCGCGGCGACCGCCACCGCCCCGACCCACCCCGGCACCCCGAGCAGAATGCGCAGGGTCAAACCCGCGCCCTGGAATTGCGGGATCACGTACACCGCACACACCAGCACCACCACCAGGGCGGCGAACCGGCGGGCCCGCGGCGAACCCAGCCGGAACTCGGCGAAATCCGGCACGGTGTAGGCGCCGGACCGCCGCAGCGGCGCGGCGACGAACAGCAGTAACGCCAGGTAGCCCGCCGTGAACCCCACCGGATACCACAGGGCGTCGGCACCGTACTTGGCGATCAACCCCGCCACACCGAGAAAAGACGCGGCCGAAAGGTACTCGCCCGATACCGCGGCGGCATTCCACCGGGGTCCGACGCTGCGCGAGGCCACCAGGAAATCGGAGGTGGTGCGCGCCCAGCGAACCCCGTATACGCCGAGGGTCACCGTCGCGACCGCCGCCGCCAGCAGCGCGGCGACGGTGAGCCCGGACGAGTTCACCGCTGCTCCCCCACACACCAGGAGCCGGAGTATCCGGTACCGGCTGTCGTCGACCCCGGCACTTCGTCAATCCCTCGTGAGTTCGAGGAAGTCGTGCTCGTTGCGTTCGGCGAGCCGCACATAGATCCGGCCGGTCAGCCACAGCAGCGGATACGCCGCCCCACCCAGCAACAGCCACGGCAACCGGATCCCGAGCACCACCGTCTCGGCGACCGCGGTCACCCGGAACAGCAGCGGTAGCGCCGCGAGAAGCAGTGCCATCACCAGCGCACAGGTCAATGCCAGCCCGAGTTGCGCGCGGATCAGGCCGCCGATCAGCGCCGCCCCGATCTCGGTCTGCTCGGCGACCTCGACCCGCGTGCGGACCCGCCGCGCGCCGCGGCGTTCGGCGAGTACCACCCGCTCACGCGGGCCTTTGGGGGGCGGCCCGATCATCGCCGGTCCGGATGCGGGCCCTGTACCAGCCGCTGTTTGAGTTCGCGGACCTGCCGCCGGCTCACCGGGAGCTCCACCTGTCCGGCGCCGCGCAGGCAGACCCGGGTCGCGGCCCCGACCGTGCGCAGGCCGGTGACCCGGTCCAGCGCCACCAGATACGACCGGTGCACGCGCAGGAAGCCGTCCCGCCAGCGGTCCTGCAATGCCGACAGCGGGATCCGGACCAGGTGCGAACCGGTATCGGTGTGCAGGCGCGCATAGTCGCCCTCGGCCTCCACCCAGCTCACCTGTGACCGGTGCACCAGCGTGGTCACGCCACCGAGTTCCACCGGGATCACCTCGTTGTTCCCGGCCGGCGCCGGATCCGGTCCGGTGCGGGCGCGCCGCTCGGCGACCCGCCGCAATGCCGCGCCGAGCCGAACCTGTCGCACCGGTTTGAGCAGGTAGTCCACCGCGCCGAGATCGAACGCGGCCACCGCGTGATCTTCGTGGGCGGTGACGAAGACGATAGCCGGTGGATCGGCGAATTCGGCGAGCACCCCCGCCAGTTCCATACCGTCCAGGCCCGGCATATTGATATCGAGGAACACCACATCGGCGCCGTGCGCGCGCAGTATCCGCAGCGCACCGGTGGCATCGGCGGCGCCGTGGAGTTCGGTCACCGCGGGTTCGGCGCGGAGCAGATACAGCAGCTCGTCCAGCGCCGGCGGCTCGTCGTCCACGGCCAGCACCCGCATCCGCCCGACCTTTCCTGCTACATCGACCCGATCATGGTAATCATCGGTACCGGGCGGCGGGGGCGGGTCCGGCTATCCGGTCGGCAACGGCCACCGCGGTCAGGACCCGAGCTGGTCCATCCGCCGCTGCATTTCCTCCGGCTCGATATCTTCCACATGGGTGGCGACCGTCCACTGATGTCCCCACGGGTCGACGAACGAACCGGTGCGGTCGCCGTAGAACTGGGTCTCCGGGGCGCTGATCTCGGTGGCCCCACCCGCCAGCGCGACGGCGTAGGCGGCATCCATATCCGCGACGTACACGTACAGGTTGACCGGTGTACCGCCGATCGAATGCGGGTCGCGGAAAGCCATATCGGGCGCCGGATCGCCGAGCATCAGCACGGAGTTGCCGATGAGCAGCTCGCAGTGCATCACCGTGCCGTCCGGCCCGGGGATACGCATCCGCTCGGTGGCGCCGAAGACACGTTTGTAGAACTCGACCGCGTCGGCGGCGCCGGCGATCGCCAGACCGGGCGAAATGGTCGGATAACCTTCGGGGATCGGGGAGACATCAGACATCACAAGACCTCCGGTCTCGGATCGAATTGTCGAATACTGCGAGCTTAGGCCCCCGCGGCACCGATCGCCGGTGTCCGACACAACCCGGCCGGGATCAGTCGCCCCAGCTCACGTTCGTCTCGATGACCTGCCGCAACTCGGTCGCGTTGCGCGGGTTGCGGTAGGACTGGTGCCCGCCGAGGGTGATCGACCCGGCCACCGGAAGCGGCAGCCCCAGGTCGACGGTGATCTCGCCGCTGCCCTGCATCGCGTAGTCCTCGATATCGAGGGTCCCGGCCGCGTTCGGCAGATCCCAGGTACTCGATTGCGGCGTCTGGGTGACATCGAGCCGGATGGACAACCGGCCCCCGTCCCGATCCACGAGCGTGGCCGTGGTGACCTGGTCCAGGTCGACCCCGCCGCCGACCGTCTGCCGTACCTGCCATACCGCGCCCACCCCGACCGGTTCGTCCGGGAAGGTGATGGACCGGTAGACCGCCTGGTAAAAAGCCTGTTCCAGCGCGACGCGTGCCGAATTCGACGTTTCCGGGGAGGGCGCCAGCCGGAGCGCGGTGATACCGCCGAGTTCGCTCATCTCCAGCCCGGCATGGGAACCACCGGCCGCGGTGAGCGCCTCCGACAGCGCCGGATCGGGGGTGGTGACCTCGCCGAGGGTCAGTTCCACCCCGTCGGAGTCCGCGGTGGCTGTCATCGGGATGGTGAGCGCGGGACTGGAGAAATCGCGGACCTGCTGGGCGTCGATCTGCTGCTGGATGTGGTGATCGGTGCGCAGGGTCACCGCTTGGATCGTGCCGTCGTAATAGGAGGGGCGCAGTAGCGTTCGGGGCTCGCTACCGGGATCGACCACGTTCACCTGCGCCGCGGCGATCGGCACCGTGACCTCGTTACCGATACCCAGGGGTTCGGTACCGTCCGCCTCGGTCGCCGAGTCCCCCGTATCGCTGCAACCGGCCCCGAAAGTGGTCAGTCCCAGCGCGAGAACCAGCATCAGCACTCTGGACCGCGCCTGGCGGACCGAAGGTAGCGAACACAACACCGTCACGCCCGACAGCCTACGAGGCGTTCCTGAGGAAGGGCTGGGACATTCGCGGCAACCTGTCCGGGGCACACGGCGGGGTCCGCAGGATGTACGCGTGCGGGTGCCCACGTGCCGGGCCCGGCTGCCTCGAGAGATGATGGTCGGCGTGACTGAGGACCGTACGCGCGAGCAGGACCCCGACCGCCCGAGTGGGGACGGATATCAGCCCCGCCAGCGGCTGCCGCTGCTGCTGACGATCGCGGTGACCCTGTTCACGCTGGATCTCATCACGAAGATCGTGGTCGTCCAGCAGATCCAGCCCGGTGAACGGATCTCGCTGATCGGGGATTTCGTCCAGCTCGTTCTGGTCCGTAACCCGGGCGCCGCGTTCTCGATGGCCACCGGGATGACCTGGCTGCTCACCCTCATCGCGGCGGCGGTCGTGATCGGTGTCCTGCGGATCGGCCGCACCCTGCGTTCGCCGCTGTGGGCGATCGGCCTCGGCGGGGTGCTGGGCGGCGCGTTCGGCAACCTGGTGGACCGGTTGTTCCGGGCGCCGGGCCCGATGCAGGGGCATGTGGTCGACTTCTTCTCGGTCGGCTCCTTCCCGGTGTTCAACGTGGCCGATTCCTCGATCGTCTGCGGCGCCATCCTGCTGGTGGTGCTGACTGTGTTCGGTTTCGAGCCCGACGGCACCCGCTACAAGCGCAACACCCCCGCCGAGGACGCCACCGCCGCCGGGGCGACACCGCCCACCCCCACCCGGCCCGGCCCGGACGACGACCCCGGCAGCGGAACCGGCGCATCCCCGGCACCCGATCGTGACGAATCCACCCGCGACCCGGAACCCGAGGCGTCCGCCGCCCCGGCCGCCCGTACCGGCGAGGACACTGCCGCATGAGGGAGACACGGACCATGCCCGTCCCCGACGGGCTCGACGGCATGCGGGTGGACGCCGGACTGGCGCGGTTACTGGGCCTGTCCCGTACGGCGGTGGCCGCCCTCGCCGAGGAAGGGTCGGTACAGCTCGACGGTGTGGCCGCCGGAAAATCCGATCGGCTCATCGCCGGTGCGTGGCTGGAAGTGGTGTTCCCCGAACCCCGCCGCGAGCTGACCATCGAGGCCGAGCCCGTGGAGGGGATGAAAATCCTCTACGCCGACGACGATATCGTCGCCGTCGACAAACCGGTCGGCGTCGCGGCCCACGCCGGCGTCGGCTGGACCGGGCCCACCGTGGTGGGCGGCCTGGCCGCGGCCGGGTACCGGATCTCCACCTCCGGCGCCCACGAACGGCAGGGCATCGTGCACCGGCTCGATGTCGGCACCTCGGGGGTCATGGTGGTCGCACAGTCCGAGCACGCCTACACCGCGCTCAAACGCGCCTTCAAACAGCGCACCGTGGACAAGCGCTATCACGCACTGGTGCAGGGTCACCCCGATCCCAGCAGCGGCACCATCGACGCACCCATCGGCCGCGCCCGCGGTGGCGAGTGGAAATTCGCGGTGACCTCCGACGGCCGGCCCAGCGTCACCCACTACGACACGGTGGAGGCGTTCCAGGCCGCCAGCCTGCTCGATATCCATCTGGAAACAGGCCGCACCCACCAGATCAGGGTGCATTTCTCGGCGATCCGGCACCCCTGCTGCGGAGACCTCACCTACGGTGCGGACCCGCGGCTGGCCGAACGGCTCGGGTTGCAACGGCAATGGCTGCACGCCCGCGCACTGGGCTTCCAGCATCCGGCCGACGGCCGCTACCTGGAGATCACCAGCGACTATCCCGACGACCTCGCGGGCGCCTTGCGGACCTTGCGCGAGGCCTGATCCGCCGTGCCCACCGACCAGGACCCCGCGCAACCGCAGCCCGTACGCGACCGCGGCCGGTTACGGGCCCTGGGCTTCGGTGCCGCGGCCGCGGTCAGCGCGGCGATCGTCGTGGCGCTCGGTATCACGACCCCGCCCGTCCCGGACGCGGTCTCCACCGACCGGCTCGGCCCTGACACCGGGGAAGCGATCGCGGAATACCTCGACCGGGCCCGTGATTCGCTGTCCGGCCCCGACGACGGTGACCGCTGGGCGCTGGTGTCGTTCGCCGACTACCGGCCCGCCGCCGCGCTCCCCGGCCTGTCGGGTGGTGTGCGAGTGAGCCAGGCGCTGTATCAGGTGCCGCTCCCCCGGGTGGCGACCCCGTTGGTGGCGGTACAGGTTCCCGAGAATGCGGCAGCGCTGGAACGGTCCGGTACGGACGCGGCCTGGCAGCTGGCCGACCGCCGCCGTTATACCGCCGAGGGCACCCGGGGCGCCCAGGTCCTGGATGTATCCATCGCCCGGCTACGCGCCGGCTGTGCCTGCGCACCCGGACTGGTCGTGCGGGCGCCGCTGTCGCGGCTGCGCGAACTGGCGGGCCGGCCCGGAGTCCGGGCGGTCCAGGCGCTCCCGGCGGATGCCGTCGCCGAACGGTTCGCGGTGGCACCATTGCTCCCCGACAGCGCGGACCCGGTCGCCCCGCGGCCCGACGACGGCCTCGTCCCGGCCGGCTGATTCAGAAATCCAGGCTCACCACACCGTCGAGATACCGGCGGCACCGGCCGCTCAACAGCACCCGGTCACCGGCCAGTTCGACCCCCAGCGTGCCGCCCCGCCGGGACAGCTGCCGGGCGACCATGCGCTGCCGCCCGAGTTCGGCGCCCCACAGCGGCGCGAGCTGCGCATGTGCCGAACCGGTCACCGGGTCTTCCGGGACACCGGCACCCGGTGCGAAGAACCGCGAGACGAAGTCCACCTCGTCGCCGCGTGCGGTCACGATCACACCGCGGGCCAGCGGCGGGAACGCGCTCAGCGCCGGCGCCAGATCCCGGACGTGCCGCTCGGATTCCACCACGAGCACCACATCGGTGCCCGTGAACGCTTGCACCGGTTCCACCCCGAGCGCGGCCGGCAGCGCCGGATCGGGTTCGGCCGGCGTGGACGCGACCACCGGCAGATCCAGGATGTAGACATCGTCATCCGTGCGGTCCACTCGCAGCCAGCCACTGTGGGTGAAGAAACTGACCCGGTCCTCCCCGGGCGCGATATCGGTGAGGATCTGCGCGGCACTCGCCAGCGTCGCATGCCCGCACATCGTCACTTCCACGGCCGGGGTGAACCAGCGCAGGTGGTAGGCGGGCCCGTCGCCGGGCGGCGGTCCCGCTTCCGGAGGCAGGCGCGAGGTGTAGAACGCGGTCTCGGCGAGGTTGTTCTCCTCGGCCAGCTGTTGCAGCACGCTGTCGGGTAACCAATCCGGTAACGGCATGACCGCGGCCGGATTCCCGGAGAACGGTGCGTCGGCGAACGCGTCGATCTGGTGCAGCAGAACCTCCATGCCATGAAGGTACTCCAGCCGTGAATAAGCGCCCTGCACAAGCCATCTGGGCCTCTACGGAGGCTGCTCCCGCCCCGCTCAGGCGACGGTTCGCCGGTCGGGGCGGGGTGTCGCGAGCAACCCGGCGAAGTACGGCTGCTCAGGCACCTGTTCGCGGCGCGCGCCACATCGGCCACAGATCCGGCCCGCCGGGGACGGTGATCGTGCCGGTCACCTCGAACCCGAACCGTTCGTAGTAGCCGATATTCACCTCTTTACTCGATTCCAGGTAGGCCGGTATACCGTCGCGATCGCATTGCTCGAGCCGCCTGTTCATCAGGGCGCGCCCGTACCCGCCGCCACGTTGCGCCGGGTCCGTGCCGATGGTCGCGAGATACCAGTGCGGTTCGTCCGGGTGCGCGGCGGTCATGAGGTCCACCAGCTGTTTCCCGGCCCGCATCCGGCTGCCGAACGCCCGCACCATCTGCGGAAGCATCCGCAGCTCGGTCAGCGGCGAGGTTTTCCACCGGCCGGGCGGATCCCACAGTGCGGCACCGGCGATCGCTCCCGCCGAATCCACGGCGATATCCACACCGCCGGAGGCGAAATGCTGATGCCGGGTCTGAGCGCCGAACAGTCGCACCAGGCCCTGCGCCCGCTGCTGCGGGCGGGGCAGCATCCACTCCATCACCGGATCGTCCTGGAAGGCGGCGGCCAGCGTGCGCGCCAGCGCGGCGATCTCGTCGCGGCGCGCCGGCCGGACGTCGGGCTCCATAGACATCTGTAGTGTCCTATCTCTCGACGAAGAGTTGGCTGCCCCGCAGCCGGACAGTCCCGGCTCGGCCCGCAGCGGTAGCGACCACGGCGCGCGGAGACCGTGACAGTAACCCGGCACGGTGACAAGTTCCGCCTCCGCCGCACACGAGGTATGCGGTGCGTTATCCACCGGCGACGATTCAGGATTCGCCCGGGGCCGCGGGGATCAGTTTGTGCGATTCCCCGCGAAGTGTCGCGCTCACCCACCAGGCAACTTCCACCAGGACGATACCGACGGCACCGCAGACGAAAGCGGCGGTGGTGAGGGCGATGTTCGACGGGTCGAGTGCGAAGAACTCCCGGGTGAACGGCACCGTGAACAGCACCAGGTACGCGACCACGGAGACGACCAGCAGCACGATCTTCCACCAGTTGTACGGCCGGGCAACGATCGCCAGTACCCAGACCGCGATCATGATCAATGTGATGAGCGCGGTGGTACCGGCCTGCATCTTCTGTTCGTCGCTGGCCTCGGGCCCCGCGTAGGCGATGAGATAGGCGACGAAGGTCGCCGTACCGATCACCACACCCGACGGGATCGCCAATCGCATCACCCGACCGACGAAACCGGATCGGGCGCGTTCGTTGTTCGGGGCCAGCGACAGGATGAAGGCGGGGATACCGATGGTGAACCAGGCCGCGATCGTCACATGCCGGGGCAGGAACGGGTAGCCGATCGGGTCGTAGCCGAAGATCTGCGAGCCCACCCCCGCCGCGCCCACCAGGAAGGCCAGCAGGACCGAGTACACGGTTTTGGTGAGGAACAGATTCGAGACGCGTTCGATATTGCCGATGACCCGCCGGCCCTCACCCACCACGTACGGGAGGGTCGCGAATTTGTTGTCCAGCAGGACGATCTGCGCGACCGCGCGGGTCGCGGGACTGCCCGCGCCCATGGCGACACCGATATCGGCGTCCTTCAGCGCCAGCACATCGTTGACCCCGTCACCGGTCATCGCCACGGTATGCCCGCGCGACTGCAGCGCGCCGACCATGGCGCGTTTCTGGTCGGGCCGCACCCGGCCGAAGGTGCTCTGCTGTGCCAGTACCCCGGCCAGTTCGTCCCGGTCCTCGGGCAGGGTGCGGGCGTCGACGGCGTGGTCACCACCGGGCAGGTCGAGCGAGGAGGCGACGGCACCGACCGAGACGGCGTTGTCACCCGAGATGACCTTGATGGACACGTCCTGACTCGCGAAATAGTCCAGGGTGTCGCGGGCATCGGGCCGGACCTTCTGCTCCAGCACCACCAGCGCCACGGGCGTGATCGTGCCGGGCGCATCG
>NZ_JARWNW010000175.1 GCF_029868325.1 Nocardia carnea | reverse complement strand
CCCCCCATCCCTTAAAAAAACCCCCACGCGCCCCCGCCCCCACAATTGGGCTGTTAAAACCCCCTCCACGGCGCCTGCGGCAAAACCTAACGGGGCCGGGCGGGCCCTAAACCGGCGGGCCCCGGGGGCATGCTCGGGCGGTACGGGACTACGCGCTGTCCTTGCGCAGCTCCACCTTCACGACCTTGCCGCTGGCGTTGCGCGGCAGTTCCGCGACGATCACCAGTTCCTTCGGATGCTTGTAGCGGGCCAGGTTCTCATTGAGGAACGGTTCCAGTTCTTCGAGGGTGAGCGTGCCGTCGGCATCGTCGAGCGCGACCACGGCCACCGGGACCTCGCCCCACTTCTCATGCGCCCGGCCGATGACCGCGGCTTCCCGGATCTTCGGATGCGCGAACAGGACGTTCTCCACTTCGGCGCAGTAGATGTTCTCTCCGCCGGAGATGATCATGTCCTTCTTGCGGTCCACGACGTAGACGAAGCCTTCTTCGTCCTGGCGCACCAGGTCGCCGGAGTGGAACCAGCCACCGGCGAAGGCATCCGCGGTCGCCTCCGGTTTGTTCCAGTATCCCGACATCATGGTGGGGCCGCGGTAGACGATCTCGCCGACCTCGCCGGGCGCCACATCGTTCATCTCGTCGTCGACGATGCGGGCCTGGATGGTGGGGATGACCTTGCCGACCGAGCCGAGTTTGCGGATGGCGTCCTTACCTTCGAGGACGCAGGTGATCGGCGACATCTCCGTCTGGCCGAACACCGCCACGTTGAATGCGTCCGGGAATGCGTCGGCCATCGCCTTCAGCACGGTATCGGAGGCGGGGGCGGCGCCCCAGCTGAGCGCCTTCAGCGCCAGTTTGCGCTGTTTCACCGTCGGCTCGTCGCAGATCAGCTGCCATTGCGCCGGTACGCAGAATGCCGTGGTGGCCTGTTCGGCCTCGACGGCGTCGAGGAATTCGGTGGCGCTGAAGGCGCCCAGCGGATGCAGCACCGTCTTGGCGCCCAGCATGAAGGCCGGCGCGAGGCTGCCGAGGCCCGCGATATGGAACAGCGGGGAGGTGCAGAAACCGACCGATTCCTGGTCGATCGCCAACGCCCGGATACAGGTGAGAGCCTGGGCGTTCATATTGCCGTAGGACAGGACCGCACCCTTGGGGCTACCGGTGGTTCCGGAGGTGTACATGATGAGGCAGGGGGTGTCCTCGGGGATATCGAGCGGGGTGTGCGCGGCGCCCTCCTCGACGAGCGCGTCGTCGTAGCCGATAACACCCTCACCGCTGCTCCCGCCGATCACGAAGACGTGGTCGAGCCCGGTGGCCTGTGCCTGCACCGCGGTGGCCAGCGGTTGCAGGACCGTATCGGTGACTACGGCCTTGGCGCCGCTGTCGCCGACGATATAGGCGACCTCGGGCGGAGTGAGCCGGAAATTCACCGGGACCGCGATTGCGCCGAGCGCGTTGATCCCGAAAACCGCCTCCAGGTATTCGGGGTAGTTGAGCGCCAGGAGAAGCACGCGGTCACCGGAGCCGACGCCGCGGCGGGCGAGCGCGTCGGCGAACTTCTGCGACCGTTCGTGCAGCTGCCGCCAGGTGGTGTCGGCACCGCGGAAACGAATCGCGACCTCGTCGGGCCGCATCACCGCATGCGTGGCGATCTGGTTGTTCCAGTGGTTGCGACGCGAACGGATCGGCTCGTCGAGGGCCTGCGCACCGGTGGTCATCCCACGTACTCCTCTCGGTACCGCGTGACCCACCGGAGTGTCCGGCACCACACGCGGTGTGAACGTGTCGGCAGAATAGCAATTCACATCGGCACCGGCAAGGAAAACGGGGCCGAATGGCCGTTAATTCCGAGGAACCGGACCGTGAAACAGGTTCACGCGCGTTGACGCGCGCATTTGCGACGATACCGGCGTGTCAGCACACCTGCCAGCTATCGCAGAACTCGCTCACTTATGCGAATCACGACTCACTTCCGGGGTTGATCGGGTCGCGACCGGCATGGCACCATGCAGCATGCGCGGACTATCCGCGGAAAGTGAGGAGAGCAGGCGATGCTGCGGACCAGGTTCACCGAGACTTTCGGTATCGAACATCCGATCGTGCAGGGCGGAATGATGTGGGTCGGCCGGGCCGAACTCGTCGCCGCCGTGGCCAACGCCGGGGGGCTCGGTTTCATCACCGCACTCACCCAGCCGACCCCCGACGATCTCCGGCGCGAGATCGAGCGCACGCGCGAGCTCACCGATAAGCCGTTCGGGGTGAACCTGACCATCCTGCCCTCGATCAACCCGCCGCCGTACGAGGAATACGTGCGGGCGATCGTGGACAGCGGTATCAAGATCGTGGAGACCGCGGGGAGCAACCCGGAGCCGTTCCTGCCCGCCTACCGCGAAGCCGGTATCAAGGTCGTGCACAAATGCACCAGCGTGCGGCACGCGCTCAAGGCGCAGAAGATCGGCGTGGACGCGGTCAGCATCGACGGTTTCGAATGCGCCGGACACCCGGGTGAGGACGATGTGCCCGGTCTGGTGCTGATTCCCGCGGCCGCCCGCGCACTCACCATCCCGTTCATCGCCTCCGGCGGTATCGCCGACGCCCGCGGCCTGGTCGCGGCGCTGGCACTGGGCGCCGACGGCGCGAATATGGGGACCCGCTTCCTGTGCACCCAGGAATCCTCCATCGACCAGCAGGTCAAGGAACAGATCGTCGCCAACTCCGAACGCGATACCCAGCTGATCTTCCGCACCATGCGCAACACCGCACGGGTCGCCGACAACGAGATCAGCCGTAAGGTCGTCGAGATCGAGAAGGCCGGCGGCAAGTTCGAAGACGTCCGCGAACTCGTCTCCGGTGCCCGTGGCCGGCGGGTGTTCGAGGAAGGCGATCTGGACGCCGGGATCTGGTCGGTCGGGCTGTGCCAGGGTCTGATCGACGATATTCCGACCTGCGCCGATCTGATCGGCCGGATGGTCTCGGAGGCCGAGGAACTGATCAACGCCCGGCTCGCTCGATTCGTTTCGGCCTGAATCGGCCCCTGAGCCGCGCCGGAAGGTATGGCGATCGATCCGGCGCCGGGTGTGGGAAGCCGTCTCACAGCAGTCGGCTTCCCGCACCGTTGCTGCAGCTTGCCGCTCCCGGCTCGCCCCGCTCGTCAGTGCGCGGCCAGTGCTGCGACGGCGTCGTAATCGTGTGCGGCTACCACCTCGATATCGGCCGGTAGCGCGTGCAATCGGTGGATGGTTTCGAAGGCGCGATCCCGATCGGTGTCGAACAATTGACCGGGCATCGGCGCCTTCTCCCGGATGAGATCGATCTGCAGCCGGTTCCACACCGCATCCCCGGCCAGCAGCACCCGGCGGCCGCCTGCGGTGGCGAGGAGTACGCCGATACTGCCCGGGGTGTGCCCGGGCAGGTCCACCAGTAGCACCGATCCGTCGCCGAACAGATCCAGGCTGCGTTCGAAGGTGAGCACGGGCGGCCCGTCCAACTCGAGCGGATCCAGCGATCGTCCCTGCAACGGGCCGCGCACCACTCCGGCCGGTGCGTGCGACCCCTCCAGCGCCCAGCCCAGCTCGGCCGCGGGCAGGCGCACCGGCACCGATTCGGGTAGTTCGAGCACACCGGAAATATGGTCCCAGTGCAGATGGGTCGGCAGCACGAAATCGATGGTGGCGGGATCGATATCGCGGGCGGCGAGCGCATCGGCCAAGCCGAGCACCGGTTTGTCCGGCGCGACCAACAGCGGAATCGGAAACGGCAGATCCGGTAGCACCCGCCGGTGAACATGGGCGCAGAGCGCGGGATCGACCAGGAAACGCGCCTTCGGATGTTCGACCAGATACGCCCCCATCGCCATCGGTAGATGCCCCAGACTGCGCACCCCCTCGGCCACGATGGCGGTCGGCGCCTGCATCCGGCCCTGCAACAGCACGGTCAGTTCGACACTCGCCCGGGCCGGCGGCGGAGATACCGATTCCAGCCGCGACAGCAGCAGCGTATCGGCCTTACGGGGCCGCAGCAGCCGCGCCGGTGTGGCAGCCAAGGCCGCACAACAGCGCAGCAGCGTGGGGAAGGTCGGGGTTCGTCCGTCGGCGGAAGCAGCCACATCGCAACGGTACCGGCCGTCCGGGCACGGGCGGGGCGAACGAACACCGGCCCGGCGCGACGCTGACAGACCGTCGCTCATATCGGCGCTCGGGCCCCACAGGTTCCCGGCACGGAATCTGTCACTCCGGGACAATCCGATCGGGCCTCGATAGGCCTTCGGTTCCACAGCGGTTTTCCATCCCGCAGCAGCGCACAAGAACGCCACGGCACGCCGGACTCCGGATCAGCGACCTCGACAACCCGGTCGAATCCGTGGGGCTCTGCGAACGAGCGGTAACACTGCCGTGCGCCGGCGATCATTTGCGCCGACGCTATGGCCCGGCCACCGAGCGATTCGGCGGATCCAGCTCGACCCCCTGTGTTTGCCGGACATTTGCGTCGAATTCTTCCGGATGGCAGCAGGTTTCGTGACGCCGCGGCCGGTCGGGCCCGGTGGATTCTTCCGGCATAATCGTGGCGTGAGGCGGGACACGCAGCTACTGTGCTGGATTCACGGCTCGCCGAGCGGCCGGTGGCGCGTGCGCACCGCTCGCCCCGGCCGTAGCCGCACCCCGTCGTACCTGCTGTCGTGCCGATGACCGATTCGGCGGGCGGCGTGGTTTTCCTGTTCTCGCCGGAAGGTGGCGAACATGCGCGAATGGGGCGAACCCTGGCCGGGAGGTACCCCGTTTTCGCCGCGGCCGTGCTCGACACCAGTGATGCCGTCGTGGCAGCGGGCGGACCGCGCGTGTGGACTCCGCGCCACGGCTTCCGCCACCCCGGTGCGGCACAGTGGCCGGACCGGCGACGGCGGGATCCGGTGTTCACCCAGGCCGCACTGTTCACCTACCAGGTGGCCACGGCCAGACTGCTGATCTCGTGGGGTGTGCGGCCCGACGGGGTGATCGGGCACGGTATCGGGGAAGTGGCGGCGGCCGCGACCGCCGGCGCCCTCCCTCTGTCCGATGCCGTCCATGTAGTTCTCGCCCGCGCCCACGCCGTGCGCCGGGTGGTGGAAACCGATGTCGTTGCCGAATTGCGGACCTCGGTGCCGGAGGTGCGGCGCCTGGTGGATCCCGTGCGCGAACGGGTCGTACTCGCCGCCGTCCATGGACCCGACTCGGTACTCGTCTCCGGACCACCGCGCTATATCGATGCCGTGGTGCGCCGGGCCGGACGCCGCGATATCGCCGCGCAGCGCTGCGATGCGTTCGCCCCGGCGATCGGCCGGTCGGCGGCCGAATCCGTCGCCGCCCTCGGCTCGCTGCGCCCCACGACCCCGGATATCCCGATGTACTCCACCGCCCGCCGCGGTGCGGTTATCGATGCACCGATCACTACAGGCCGCTATTGGGTCGAGAACTTCACCGGACCGGTACAACTCGCAGCCGCACTGGATCGGGCTGCCGCGGGCGCGGAGACAACCATCGTGCTGGAAGTCGCCCCGCACCCGATTCTCCGCGATGTGCTGCGCGAACTCCCGCAGTTCGCCCATACGACCTACCCCACCGCCCGCGGCGACGACGAAGGAACCACGTTCCTGACCTGCCTGGCCCAGGTGCAGGCAACCCGGGCCACCGCGGGACACCGAACCCGGCAGCTTCTGGAGGGCTCCACCGGCCGCGAACCGCATACAGGAACGAGCAATGGCCGGTCCCAGCTCGGCGGCGGGTACGTAATCGATTCTGCCGCAACGGCTTCAGCAGAAACCGGGGCGCCGGATGAAACGGCGGAAGGCCTGTCGGCGGGCCGGAGTCATCAGGATCCGGGAGTCGCGGGAATCGGCCCGGCGGGAGGAGATATGCGGGCGGAGGTCACGGGCGCCGGAACGCTGGCTTCGATACGGCTCACCGATAACCTCCCACCCACAGATATCATCGCATGGACTCGAATGGTCGACGCCAACAGGGCTATCCGCTTCCTGGCGGCCCAGGTCGCACTGGATCCGCCGATGCAGATCGATACGGCCGGCACCTACGTGGTCAGTGGCGGACTCGGCGCGCTCGGCTCGGTCATGGTGCGCCGGTTGCTGGTATCCGGTGCCCGCGATGTTCTGGTGCCGACCCGTTCACCGCGCCCGGTGCCCCCACTGCTCGAGGGATTCGAGGACCGGGTCGTGGTGGTGCGCTGCGATACTGCCGACCGTCACGATCTCGACAATGCGCTGCGCGATATCCGCGAATCGGGATGCACCATCCGCGGCGTGGTCCACGCGGCCCAGGTTTTCGAGGACACCGTTGTGGCCGCGCTGTCCGCGAATACCGCGACGGGTTCGGCCCGGAGCGGGCAGGCGCCGGCCGAATCGCCGGAGCCGGTCTTGGATGCGGGGCGGCTCGCGCGGCGATTCGCGCGTATCTCGCCGGCCGCGGCCAATCTCATCGAACTCACCGCCGCGGACCCGGTGACGTTCATTGCCGTGTTCTCGACACCGTTCGGCGGCATCACCGCGCCCCGAGAGATCGACGGCCTGACATCGGTGGATGCGCTCGGACACGATTCGCCGCCCTGAACCGACCCCAGCACTGGCTCCGGGTGCGGACCCGAGCACGTGGGCCACACTCGGCGGCGCTGTCCGGGCGGGGCCCGAAGCCCATCGGTGGGTTCGAGAGTGAATCGCCGCGTGCGTAGTGCGCGGCGCGAATCAGCGGTCCGTCCGCCCCAGCAGACGATCGGTTTCCCGCCGGTCCCGTTTGGTGGGGCGACCGGCCCCGCGATCGCGTTGCGGGAGGGAGGCGAGGACTTCCCGCGGCGGCGGAGGTGGACTGCGGTCGATCAGGCATTGGGCGGCGATCGGAGCACCGACCCGTTTGGTGATCACCCGTTCCACGATGACGATCCGTTCGATCCCCGAGCTGCGGATACGGATCTCGTCACCCGGCCGCACCGGCTGAGCCGGTTTGGCTGTCGCACCGTTGACACGGACATGACCGCCGCGGCACGCAGCCGCGGCAGCCGATCGCGTTTTGAACAACCGCACGGCCCATATCCAGGAGTCGACCCGGGCCTGGGCCGGACCATTGTCCGGAACAGAGGGAGCTGGACTCACCCCTTAGACGATACGACGCGCGGTGACCACTTCGTCGGCGGAAAGGTTGGTGTAGGACACCGGCTCACCGGACTGCACCGCATTCAGAAGCTTGCCGTCACCGGCATACAGGCCGACGTGGCCGCCACCGTTGGTGATGACGATATCGCCGGGCTTCAGATTCTGGAATGCCACCGGCGCGCCCACATGGGACTGTTCGAAGCTGGTGCGCGGCAGTTTGATGCCGGCCTGCTTGAACGCCCACTGCACCAGGCCGGAGCAGTCGAAGTTGTAGGGGCCCGCGGCACCCCAGGAGTACATGGCGCCGACCTTCGTCTTGGCGGCGTCGAGGGCGACATCACCGGCCGTCTGCTGCTGCGCCGGCGCGGGCGGGGCGAAATTCGGCAGCGCGGGTGCCGACGGCATTGCCTGCGGGGCCGCCGAGAGCGCCTGATTCAGCTGCTGGTTGAGCTGCTCTGCCTGGGCCGCGTACTGATCCGGGACCTCGACGTCGAACTTACCGACGCCGGGAACGTCGATCGTGGTGGTCGCGGCATTCGCGATAGCGGGCATGGTGCCCGTGGTCGCGGCGAGAGTGCCCATGACGAGCGCGCCCTTGACAGAATTTGGCAGCTTGGATTCTCGCTGCAAGCTGTGCTTACCCACCGAGCTCCGTCTCCGATCTTCGTGCTCTCCCACCATCGTCGGACGCGCGTCCTACGCTTATCGCGACGGCCTGAGATGGCGGCGACCAGTGGCGCCGCCTCACTGACGAAACGACTCGACTCCACTAAGTCACAAAGAGGTTACGATGCCTGCCCGGTGTTGTCCAGCCGAACGGGCCGGCTTTTCTCGCGAGCTGGGAGTACAGGTGTAAAGCACTGTGCGCGAAGGGATTTTCGGTACATCGATAGGTCACGGCGAGGTATCGGCGGGCGTGTCGGTTCGGCTACGGAGCATCTCCACCGCCGCGAGACGGCTCCCCACCCTTTCTGGATAGCCGTATCTAGGACACGACATAGATTCGCCCATATATACGGATAGGCGCGCTACGGTAGGAGAGTTATGGACCCCGTGCGCAACCCTTATGCACCCGGCGCAGGTCAGCGTCCACCCGAACTCGCCGGGCGCGGAAAGCAACTCGACGCCTTCGACGTCGTCTGCGAACGCATTGCGCGGGGTCGGCCGGAACGCAGCGTGATGCTCACCGGACTCCGCGGCGTCGGCAAGACCGTTCTGCTCAATCAACTGCGATCGGCCGCCGGTGCCCGCGGCTGGGGTACCGGGAAGATCGAGGCGCGACCGGATCAGGAACTGCGGCGGCCGCTGTCCTCGGCGCTGCACATGGCAGCCCGGGCCATCGCCAAAACCCATAGCAACAGTGAACGCGTGGACGATTTCCTCGGCATACTCAAGGCATTCGCCCTGCGCGCCACCGCAGACAAAGGAATGCGGGAACGCTGGCAGCCGGGTATCGATGTCCCGGCCGTCACCGGCCGAGCCGACTCCGGCGATATCGAAATCGATCTGGTGGAACTACTGACCGAGGCCGCCGGCCTGGCCGCGGATATCGGCGTGGGTATCGCCATCTTCATCGACGAGATGCAAGACCTCGCACCCGTGGACATCTCGGCCATCTGCGGCGCCTGCCACGAACTGAGCCAGGACGCCGCGCCGCTGATCGTGGTGGGTGCAGGTCTGCCGCATCTACCGGCCGTACTGTCGGCGTCGAAGAGCTATTCCGAACGGCTGTTCAGCTATCACCGGATCGACCGGCTGGATCGGGAGTCCGCCGACCTGGCGCTCATAGCCCCCGCCGAACGCGAAGAGGTGAAGTTCTCCGACGAGGCATTGGCGGCGCTGTACCGCAAGGCCGACGGCTACCCGTATTTCGTCCAGGCCTACGGCAAGGCGACCTGGGATCAGGCACCCGGTAGCCCGATCACCGCCGAGGATGTGGAGGTTGCCGCGCCGACCGCCGAGGAAGAGCTGGCCGTCGGGTTCTTCGGTTCCCGCTACGAACGCGCGACCCCGGCGGAGCGCGAGTACATGCGCGCGATGGCCGATCTGTCCGGCGATGAGGGCCCCGTCGCTACCGCCGCGGTCGCGACGGAACTGGGCCGCAAACCCGCATCCCTCTCGCCGGCTCGCGACGGCCTGATCAAAAAGGGACTCATCTACTCCGCCGAGCGGGGGACGATCGGGTTCACGGTGCCCCATTTCGGTCGTTACCTGCGAAGTGTGACCACCTGATCACCGATTCCGATTTATGCGGCTGCCTAGCGGTTGCGCTAGACAGGGTTAGACGTCCCGATCGAGATCCAGTCTCTCAACGAACCGCAGCGGCCGGTCGTGTTCGCGGACGATCGGGGTATCTAACCGTTTCTAGCGATTTTTTCAGAAACCGGGATATTGCACTCACTCCGTGGTTGCATGAGCCTTTCTTCCCTGTTCTAGCGAAAATCCTAGCTTCCACTCGAAACATCTCGACACCCGCGATCGCACCACCGCGGGGCGGGGCCGCAGCCATTGCCGGGCCCTCGACAGTTGTGCACATCGGCTCCCAACCGAAATCTGATCTTGACCATCCGACGAGCCGGAATCGAGTTTTTGCCGTACTGTGTTGTAGATCACCTTGTGTGGTCGGTCACAAGCTACGCCGGATGGCCAGCGCAGCCCACGCGGCGCCACCCACCGCGACCGGTGAGCAAATCAGGAGGTATCCATGACACGTAGCGACTTCGCGGAACTCCGGTACGCCGTAAACCAGCTCCGGCAGTCCATCGGAGTGTTGCGCGCCCACTACGGGGACGCGGGCACGATCCGCCGGCTGGAGAACGACCTGGAGCGACTCTGCATCGATGCCGACGAGTTCGAACAGAGCCCGCCGCCACCGGTCGCCGGCCGCGCCCAGGAACCCATCTACGTACCCGACAGCAAATCCGACGAGTCGGCGTGGATGGGCGCCCAGGACGAGGGGCTCGGCTTCCACTCGCGGCCACGCACCCAGTAGCACCACCGGGTTCACCACCGGATAACTGAACCTTGGGCCCCCGGCCGCCCGCCGGGGCGGCGCGCGGGGGGGGGGGCGGGGGGGGGGCGGCCCCCCCCCCCCCCCCCCCACGAACAGGTCGCCCGGTCCTACCTCGGATACCGGGTGTGACCGTGTCCGGATTCGCGCAGCAG
>NZ_JARWNW010000174.1 GCF_029868325.1 Nocardia carnea | reverse complement strand
GCATAACGGCGGTCGAACGAAAGACGGGGGGGGGGCGCGCGGGCGAAAAGCGCCGCCCCCCCCCCCCCCCCCCACCCGGCGGTGATGGGGTGGGGGGGCACAGAAGACGCCGGGGGGGCGGCGGCGCGCGCGGCCGGCGCCCCGCCCCCCCCCCCCCCCCCCCCCGTCTTTCGTTCGACCGCCGTTATGCCGCCCGATCTCAGGACCGGTGCGGCAGATTCTGTATCCGTACCTGACCGCGCGCGATCAGCCGATCCTCCTCGTCGGTGACCAGGACCTGCCACAGCTGCTGCATCCCGCCCCGATGGATCGGGGTGGCTTCGGCAGTGAGCTTGCCCTCGCGCACGGCCCGCAGGAAATCGGTGGAGTTGTTGACTCCGACCACGATTCCCCGGTCCCCGTACCACGCGGAGGCGCCCGTGCTGGCGAGCGTTTCCACGGCGGTACACAGGACCCCGCCGTTCTGGATCCCGGCCGGCTGATGATGCTGCGGAGTGACGACCCATTCACCCCGCACCCGGTCCGGTCCCAGTTCGGTCACCTTCAGGCCCATCAGGCCCGCGAAGGTGCCCTTGCTGATCTCGTTCAGCTCCTCGGGGCCGAGATCGGCCATCGACTGCGGGAGCCGGGTCTGCTGTTCGGTCATGCCTCAACAATCGCACGGCGGCCGTGCACGAGGCGGAACCGGTTGCCCGATACACGTCCCGGGATTCGACTTTCGGCCGCGCTCGCTGCCGGCTCTGTTCCGGTGCGATCGAACGCTCGCCGCCCAGCTCGGCTGTCTGCCCCGGGGCGTCCTGTGCGTACCGCGGCCGCAGCGGTGCCGGCGGTACGCAATCCGCGCAGAGTTCGGTCGCTCTGTGGCCGGTAATGAAAGCGGCGGACCCCACCGGAAGTGGAGTCCGCCGCGCGTTTGGATCGGGGGTCACCGCAGCCCTCGGGACTCTCGCGCGATCCGTACGCCGCTTTCAAGTATAGGTCAGGCTTACCTAACTAGGCAACACGTTGGGCACGGCGGATCGCCAGCCCGCGATCCTCGAGGGCCGTCAGCAGGCCCTCACCACGCCGGGCGCCCGCCACCGGATCGGCCCCCGCCAGCGCGGGCACATAGGTCGTGGCGCCGCACACGGATTCGGCGACCAAGGCCCAGAAGCGCCGCGGACTCAAGCCCGCACACCGGGCCAGCGCACCCTGCACCAGCAGGAGCGACGGTTCACACCGGTAGGCGAGCCAGACCCACATCGCCCGCTCACACGGCAACGTCACCACACCCGGCGAATCGGCCAGCGGATCCCCGTCGACCACACGGATCGTCGTATCGGCCAGACCCGCCCAGTCGATACCGCCGTCGTTGTCGGTGTGGATCCAGAGGTTCTCCAGCCCCGGATCCCACGCCCGTCCGTCGGCGACCCACAGCGCCGCGACCCGGCCCACCACCGCATGGATCAGGGCGGTGGCGACCACCTCGGCGGCGGCGGTCGCGCTGATCATCTCGGCGGCGTGCCGGCGGTACATCAGGTCGATCCGCCCCTCACGCAGGCCGGTGGACAGCGCCCACCAGCGCCGTTTGCCCTGATCGGCCATGGCCGCGGCGGCGTACACCCGCGGATGTTCCGGCTGCAGCGCCCGCAACCGAGAACATGCCGAACCGAAGGCCGCCGCCTCGTAGGGACGGGGGATGCGCACAGTGGCCAGTTCGGACATTCGAACCTCCTCGGGATCGGCGTTGCAGCAACGGCTTGATCGAAAGATAGGTTAGCCTAACCAGACCTAGCAAGTATTTCGCGCAAACCGATCGAATGCGCACCATCGGGCTCGCACCCCCCGAATCACCGCCCGAGCGGGCGAACTGTGAGCTATGACCAATCCCACGCGGTTACGACACCCTGTAGTACGCCCAAGTGTCGTTGAGGTCGTAAAATCGAGAGATGGCTGGACTTGGTGAACTCGAGAAAGCGGTTATGGACCAGTTGTGGTCGGCCGACGAACCACAAACGGTCCGGCAGGTGCACGAGGCCCTGTCGGCGCGCCGTGAACTCGCGTACACCACTGTGATGACAGTGCTGCAGCGACTGGCGAAGAAGAACCTCGTGGTGCAGCGGCGCGACGATCGCGCGCACCGGTACGCTCCGGTACACAGCCGCGACGAACTGGTCGCCGGACTCATGATGGATGCGCTGCAGCAAGCCGACGAGGCCGGCAGCCGGGCAGCGGCCCTGGTGCATTTCGTGGAGCAGGTCGGGAAGGACGAGGCTGCGGCCCTGCGGGATGCGCTCGCTAAGCTCGAAGCAACCGAGGACACCGCACCGCCGCAGTGAGCTCGGACCCTGGCCCCACAACGCAGTGAGCAGAGTCGATGAACGCAGCAGCACCGGCCTTCGCCGTACTTGCCTTGCTTCTCGCCGGTCCCGTCCCGGAGGCGCTCAGCCGTGCGACCTGGACCTACCGGGTGCCGCGGGCCGCACTCGTCCTCTGGCAGGCCATCGCATTGGCGGCCGTGCTCAGCGCCTTCAGTTCCGGGCTCGCCATCGCCGCCGAACTCCTGGTCCCCGGCGCCGACGGCCGGCCGACCACCAAGCCCACCGATGAAATCGATGCACTCGGCCTGCCGCTGTGGCTGGCCTACGTGTCGGTTTTCATGCTGACCCTGCTGGTCGGCGCGCGGCTGGTCTACGCGTCGATCAGGGTCGGGGTCCACACCCGGCGGCGGCGGGCCCGCCATCGGATGCTCGTGGATCTGCTCGACCAGAGCGGACCGGTCCGCCGCGCGGCAGATATCCGGGTTCTCTCGGCCACCGAACCCATCGCCTACTGCCTGCCGGGCCTGCGGCGCCGGGTCGTGGTGAGTGCGGGCACCCTGGACAACCTCACCGAACAGGAACTGACCGCCATCCTCAGCCATGAACGGTCGCATCTGCGGGCCCGCCACGATCTGGTGCTCGAAGCGTTCACCGCGGCACACGAGGCCTTTCCCCGCTTCGTCCGCAGCAAATCGGCACTGGATTCGGTGAAACTGCTGATCGAACTCCTTGCCGACGATTCCGCGGTGAAGGTGACCGGGCCCAAACCGCTGGCCCGGGCGCTGGTCGCCTGTTCGAAATCCACCGCCCCGCAGGGTGCGCTCGCGGTCGGCGGCCCGAGCACGCTCATCCGGATCCAGCGCCTGGCCGGGCCGCTCGGCGATATGCGTATCGCCGGCGCCGCCTATCTCGCCTCGCTCGCCATCCTGGTGGTGCCGACGCTGGCCGTCGCGATTCCCTGGCTCGTCGAGCTGAGCCGGCTCTTCCGTGCCTGATCCGGTATCCGTCCCGCAGCGTCAGCCGCCGGAATCCGCCAGCTCACCCGCGAAGCCCCCGTTCGCCCGGCTGGGCCTGCCCGTACTCACGGTCCAGGCGCTGCGGCGGGAAGGTCTCACCGAGCCACTGCCCATCCAGGAGGCGGCGGTTCCCGATGTACTGGCGGGTCGCGATGTCCTGGGTCGTGCACCGACGGGATCGGGCAAAACGCTCGCCTTCGGGCTGCCCATGCTGGCCCGGCTCGCCGGGCGGCCCGCGATTCCCCGCTCCCCGCGCGGGCTGATCCTCGCGCCCACCCGCGAACTGGCCTTGCAGATCGAACGCGCGCTGGAACCCTTCGCACTGGGTCTGCGGCTGGGTACCGCCGTCGGTGGTATGCCGGCGAGCCGCCAGGCCGACAAACTACAGCGCGGTATCGATCTGCTGATCGCCACCCCGGGACGGCTCACCGACCTGGTCGAGCAGGGCGCCGCGATACTGGATGCAGTACGGATCACGGCCGTCGACGAGGCCGACCATATGGCCGATTTCGGTTTCCTGCCGCAGGTGCGGAGCCTGCTGGACGCGACTCCCTCCGACGGCCAGCGGCTGTTGTTCTCGGCGACCCTCGACGACGAATCCGTCCAGGACCTCGTCCGGCACCATCTCCGGAATCCGGTCACCCACAGCGTCGCATCCGAACCCACGGCAGCTGTCGCGGTCCACCACCTGCTCTACGTCGAAACGGCCGACAAACCCGCCGTGCTCGCGCGAATCGCCGCCCGCGAGGGGCGCACACTGCTGTTCGTGCGTACACAGTACGGTGCCGAGAAACTCACCCGCCGGCTACGCGACCAAGGGGTCACGGTCGCCGCGCTGCACGGCGGCAAAG
Organism: Nocardia carnea; assembly: GCF_029868325.1. Taxonomy (GTDB): domain Bacteria; phylum Actinomycetota; class Actinomycetes; order Mycobacteriales; family Mycobacteriaceae; genus Nocardia; species Nocardia carnea_C. The sequence goes on along the minus strand of NZ_JARWNW010000174.1, from coordinate 57,352 downwards.
CCCAGAACCGGCGGCTGCGCACCCTGGCAGCATTCGCGGACGGTGCGGTACCGGCACTGGTCGCCACCGATATCGCCGCCCGCGGTATCCACGTCGACGCGGTTTCCCTGGTCGTCCACGCCGATCCGCCCACCGACCCGAAGGACTACGTCCACCGCGCCGGCCGCACGGCGCGCGCCGGCGCCACCGGCACGGTGGTCACCGTGGTGACCCCCGATCAGCGCGCCGAGGTCACTGCCCTCACCGAGGCGGCGGGCGTCGACGTGGTGGTCCATACCGTCCGGCCGCAGGACCGGGAACTCCAGCAGCTCACCGGCGCCCGCTCCCCTGCGGCCGCGCCCGCCGCCCCCGAACCGGCAGCCCCCGGCCACACCCGGCCCCGGCGCGGTACCGGACGCGGATACCGGGCGGCCGACACGCCCCCGCCACGGCGCCCGCATCGACGCCGGAAGAAGTGATCCGCCCGGTCCGGCCGACCACCCTGCCGCCCGCACCGCGACAGCCACCACTGAGATGGCCGTGCGTGCAGCGCCGCCGGCACAGGCCTTGCCCCGGGCGGCGACACGACCGTCCGGCCACCGGCAGCCGGGCCTCCGGAACTGTGGGAGTTGGCGGAGGCGATGCCGCCCCGCCACGGTCCGGTCCCGATTACCATGGGTGCAGTGCAGTTTCTCCCCGGACAAACCCCGCCGTACGACCTGACCTACAACGACGTCTTCCTGGTCCCGAACCGCACCGATATTGCGTCGCGGTTCGATGTCGACCTCACCACGTCCGATGGCTCCGGCACCACCATTCCGCTGGTGGTCGCGAATATGACCGCGGTAGCCGGCCGGCGGATGGCCGAAACGGTGGCCCGACGCGGCGGGATCGTGGTGCTGCCGCAGGACCTGCCCAACAGTGCGGTCGCCGAAACCATCGCGTTCGTCAAGAGCCGCTCGCTCATCGCGGATACCGCGGTCACGCTGACCCGGGACGATTCGGTGTCCGATGCCATGGCACTGATCCACAAGCGTGCGCACGGCGCGGTGATCGTGGTGGACCGGGACCGGCCGGTCGGCGTGGTCACCGAAGCGGCCTGCGCCGATGTCGACCGGTTCGCCCGGTTGCACGAGATCGCCACCACCGATTTCGTGACCGCCCCGGCCACGGCCGAACCGTCCGATATCTTCGACCGGCTCGAGGCCGCCCATGCCGATCTGGCGGTACTCCTCGCCCCCGACGGCACCCTCGCTGGTGTGCTGACCCGTACCGGCGCGGTGCGGCACGGGATCTACACCCCGGCCGTGGACGGCGACGGAAAGCTGCGGATCGCGGCCGCCGTCGGTATCAACGGTGACGTCCCGGCCAAGGCCAAGGCGCTGGTGGATGCCGGCGCCGATCTCCTGGTGGTCGACACCGCCCACGGGCATCAGGTGAAGATGCTGGAAACCCTGAGCGCCATCCGCGACCTGGGCCTCGGTGTGCCGTTGGTGGCCGGGAACACGGTCTCGGCCGAAGGCACCCGGGATCTGATCGCGGCCGGTGCCGATATCGTCAAGGTCGGAGTGGGCCCGGGCGCCATGTGCACCACCCGGATGATGACCGGCGTCGGCCGGCCGCAGTTCTCCGCGGTGGCCGAATGCGCCGCCGCGGCCGCGGAGCTCGGGGCATATGTCTGGGCCGACGGCGGTGTCCGCCATCCGCGCGATGTCGCGCTGGCGCTCGCGGCGGGGGCCTCCAATGTCATGATCGGTTCCTGGTTCGCCGGCACCTACGAATCGCCCGGCGATCTGCGCGTGGACCGGGAAGGCAACGCCTACAAGGAGAGCTTCGGGATGGCCTCCAAACGCGCCGTCGCCGCCCGCACCGCCGCCGACCGCGGCTACGATCGCGCCCGTAAAGCCCTGTTCGAGGAAGGTATTTCCAGTTCGCGGATGCTGCTGGACCCCGAGCGTCCCGGCGTCGAGGACCTGATCGACCACATCTGTTCCGGCGTCCGCAGTGCCTGCACCTATGCCGGTGCCCGCACCCTCGCCGAGTTCCACAACCGCGCCGTCCTGGGGGTCCAGTCGGCCGCCGGATTCGCCGAGGGACGCCCGCTGCCCGGCGGGTGGTGAGCGGACGGCCCGCCGACCGGCCCGTGCACCCCGGTGTACGGGCCGGTACCATGAGTTTCGTCGGCGATTGCCGGCCGTGAGTTCATCAGGACGAAAGGAACCAGTTGTCACCCGCGTCCGAGGGCGCCACTCAGGAGGGCTCATCTATCGAGCCGGGTGACAGACCCGGCGTCCCCCTCCGCACGACCCTCCACCGACCACCTGTTCGTCCGGCCGTTGCTGCCGAAGCCCGCCGGGTGGTGGTGATATGACCGTCGTACTCACCATTGCGAGCCTGATCGGGTTCGTGGCGCTCACCGCGGGCACCGCCCTGTTCGTGGCCGCCGAATTCTCCCTCACCGCGTTGGAACGCAGCACCGTCGAAGCGCATGCCCGCGACGGTGACGTCCGGGCCCGCGCGGTCCGCCAGGCCCATCGCACACTGTCGTTCCAGTTGTCCGGGGCCCAGCTCGGCATCACCATCACCACGCTGATCACCGGCTATATCGCCGAACCGGTGCTGGCCCGTTTGCTGGCACCGCTGTTCGGCCTGGTGGGTATCCCCGATTCCGCGGCCACCGGTATCTCGCTCGTCCTCGCCCTGATCCTGGCGACCTCGCTATCGATGATCTACGGCGAGCTGGTGCCGAAGAACATCGCGATCGCGGCACCGCTGGCCACCGCGCGCACCACGGCGGGGCCGATGGTGGCGTTCTCGACGGTGTTCAAACCGATGATCCAATTCCTCAACGGGACGGCGAACTGGGTGGTGCGCCGGCTCGGGGTGGAACCGGCCGAGGAACTGCGCTCGGCGCGGTCGCCGCAGGAACTGGGTTCGCTCGTGCGCACCTCGGCCCAGCACGGTGCGCTCGATCAGCGCACCGCCCAGATCCTGGACCGGTCGCTGCAGTTCGGGGCGCGCAGTGCCGAAGAACTCATGACACCCCGCGTGAAGATCGAAGCGCTCGAACGGACCGATACCATCGGCGATCTGCTGGCCGCCGCCGCCCGCACCGGGTTCTCCCGGTTCCCGGTGATCGACGGCGACCTGGACAACACGCTCGGCGTGGTCCACGTCAAACAGGCCTTCGCTCATCCGGCGCGCACCCGCGCCGGAGTGGGTCTGGCGCAGATCGCGCAACCCGTTCCCGTCGTACCCGCCAGCCTCGACGGCGACGAGGTACTCGAACGGGTCCGGGCCGACGGTATGCAGGTCGCGCTGGTGGTCGACGAATACGGCGGCACCGCCGGTCTGGTGACCATGGAGGACATCATCGAGGAGATCCTCGGCGATGTCCGCGACGAACACGACGAGGAGGAACGCGACGTCCGCCGTGTCTCCGACGGCTGGGATTGTTCCGGGCTGCTGCGGATCGACGAGGTCTCCCGGGCCACCGGTTACCAGGCGCCGGAGGGCGAATACGAAACCCTCGGCGGTCTGGTGCTGACCAGGCTCGGCCGGATCCCGGCGGCCGGCGATATCGTCGTTCTGCCGCAGCGGCGCGGCCACGACCGCCGCCATATCGACGGCCCGGGTGGTTGGCTCGCCCGCGTGGAACGGATGGACGGGCGCCGGGTGGACCGGGTCCGGCTGGTTCCGGTCGACGACCGGTCGCTCGAACGCGAACATCAGCCCGCCGGACGGGAGTACCACCATGGGTGACTTGTTCGCTGTCGCGCTCACGGTGCTGCTGCTCGCCGGGAACGCCTTCTTCGTCGGCGCGGAATTCGCGCTGATCTCGGCCCGGCGCGACCGGCTCGAGGCGCTCGCCGCGCAGGGTAAACGTAATGCCGATACCGTGATCCGGGCCGGCCAGAATCTTTCGATGATGCTGGCGGCGGCCCAGCTCGGTATCACCATCTGCTCGATTCTGCTGGGCCGGGTCGGCGAACCCGCGGTCGCGCATCTGCTGGAATACCCCTTCGAACTGGTGGGCCTGCCGGAGGCGCTGCTGCATCCGGTGTCGTTCGTGGTGGCGCTGACCATCGTGGTGATCCTGCACATCCTGATGGGCGAGATGATCCCGAAGAACATCGCGCTCGCCGGTCCGGAACGCAGTGCGCTACTGCTGGTGCCGCTGCATCTGGCCTGGTTGCGGATCGCCCGGCCGCTCATCGCGCTCTACAACTTCGCGGCCAACGCGACATTGCGCATGCTGCGTATCGAACCGAAGGACGAACTCGAATCCGCGGTATCCAGCGATGAACTCGCCGAGATGATCGGCGAATCGCGGTCCGAGGGGCTGCTGGACGAGGAGGAGCACCGCCGCCTCACCCAGGCTCTGGGTACCGGGGAGCGGTTCGTGGCCGAGGTCATGATCCCGCTGCACCGGATGCGGACCGTGCCGTTGCGGGGAGCGGGCGGTACCTCGCTCGGCGATATCGAAACCGCCGTCGCCGAAACCGGGTTCTCCCGATATCCGGTGCGGGCCGCGGACGGGTCGTTGGTCGGGTATCTGCATGTGAAGGATGTGCTGGACAAGGTGTCCGACGAGTCGGCCGGACCGAATACCGAGATCCCACGCACCGATATCCGCCCGCTGCCGACCGTACTGCTGGGCACCACCCTGTACGAGGCGCTGGCCCGGCTGCGCCGCACCAGCAGTCATCTGGGCCGGGTGGTGGACGCCCGCGGGAACACGGTCGGGGTCGTGGCGCTCGAGGATCTGGTCGAACAGTTCGTCGGTACGGTACGTGATGCCACGCACCGGGTGGCCGAATGACGGTAGGTGCCACCGTGGCGGTCCTCGCCGAATCCGAATGGCGGCCCCGCGCCACCGCGCACACCGCCCGCGCCGATGAGCTCGCCGGTGACTATCTGCGGCGGCGAGCCACCGGGACCCGCCACCCGGTGCTCGATTTCCTGTGGACCTATTACGGGCATCGTCCGGCGCAGCTGCGCCGCTGGCATCCGGGGTACGGCCGCGCCCTACGCGGCGCCGCCGAGTACAGCGGTCTGCGCGGTTATCACCGGCTCGACGAGCCCACCTCCGCCTCCGGGCCGGTGCTGACCGCCGATCCGCGGTTCCTGCGCGCCCGCGGCGATACCGTGGCCTATATCGCCGGCCTGCTGCGGGCGACCGCCTCCCGGCCGGCCCAGCTGTCCTGTTTCGGCCTGCACGAATGGGCGATGGTGTACCGCACCGGGGAGGTCCGCCACGATTCGGTCCCGTTGCGGCTGGGTGCGGCGGGTACCGATGCCGTCCTGGAGTCGATGCCGGTGCGCTGCACCCATTTCGACGCGTTCCGCTTCTTCACCCCGCCCGCCGTGGGCCGTAACAACCGGCATCTCACCCGCGACGACCAGCCGCTCACGGAACAGCCGGGCTGTCTGCACGCGAATATGGACCTGTACAAGTGGTGTTTCAAGCTCAGCCCGCTGGTGTGCTCGGATCTGCTGCTGGACTGTTTCGCCCTGGCTCGTGACGCCCGCGAACTCGATATGCGGGCCTCTCCTTACGATCTCCGCGAGTACGGGTACGAGCCGATCGAGATAGAGACCCCGGCGGGCCGCGCCGTCTATGTGCGGCAGCAATCGCTCATCGCGGACCGCGCGACCACGCTCAGGTCTCGGCTGCTCGCCGAGTGCGAATACCTACTGGAACAACTCCGCGGATAGGCCGGAACGCCGTCGGCATTCGGCGAAACCGCGCCACGGGGGCACGCCGAATCGCTACCATCACTGGACAATTCCGGGTTGTGTCCCAAACACTGCCCGGGCGGGTCGGACGAGGTAGCTCGGGAAGCGCGAGGATGCAATGGGGCGTCCCTTCGGAGAACTCCATCGGGCCAGGGCGATGGTGCTCGGCGTGGTCACCGTGGTCACCGCGATACTGCTACCGGGCAGTGCCACAGCGGATCTACAGGCAGATATCCACAACGAGGTCCGGGAATTCCTCGACGTAGGCCGTATCGCCGTACCGCGCGCCGAATGCGGGCCCGGCGCCATGCCCGAACCCGGGCTGCAGGGCGATGTTCCGGCCGCCGATCGCGACAGCGGGCGCAGCACCCAGGGGTACCGCTGCAATATGTCGATGGTCGGCCAGTTCGCCGGACGCGGGGCGGGGATCACCTCCACCAGTTTCGAGCACTGCGCCTATATGGGGACCTTCTTCCCCGGTAACCTGCTGCACCAGAACGGCGGGGTGCAGGTCCTCGATGTTTCCGATCCGGCGCATCCGCGCCCGACCGTGACCCTGAACGAACCGGCGATGGTCGCCGGCACCTGGGAGAGCCTGAAGGTGAACGCCCGGCGCAAACTGCTGGTGGGCACCGGGGTCCCGATGCTGGTCGGGGCCGGGTATCTCTCGGTCTACGATATTTCCGATTGCGCGCATCCGCGGCTGCTGAATCCCGGCCCGGGTACGAACCTCGGTATGCCGCTGCCGATCACGACCCATGAGGGCGGATTCTCCCCCGACGGCAACACCTACTGGGCCTCCGGGATCACGCCCGGTTTCCTGAGTGCGGTCGACCTCACCGACCCCGCGAACCCCCGAGTCGTCTGGCAGGGACTCACCGGTATCACCGCCCATGGTTTCGGCGTGAGCCCGGACGGCAACCGGCTGTATCTTTCGGCTCTCAGCGGCGTCACGGTGCTGGACGTCAGCGCGGTACAGCGGCGCGACCCCAACCCGCAGGTACATCACATCGGGCGGATGTTCTGGTCCGACGGCTGGGCCACGCAGCACAGTATTCCGGTCACCTACGACGGCAGGCCCCATATCTACACCGTCGACGAGGGAGGTTCCGGCGGCGTCAAACTGATCGACGTCTCCGACGACACCGACCCCCGGGTCGTCGCAAAGGTGAAACTGGAGATCAACCTGCCGCAGAATCTGGACAGCAGTATCGCCTCCTCCATGGGAGGTTCGATCTTCGCCTACGAATCCCATTACTGCGCCGCCGACCGGCCGGCGAACCCCACCGCGCTGGCCTGCGGCTGGATATCGTCCGGTATCCGGGTGTTCGATATCCGCGATCCGAAAGCGATCCGGGAGATCGCCTATTTCAACCCGCCGGCGCGCACCGGGCGCAATCTCGAACTGACCAACTCACCGCATGCGCTGGCCTCACTGCTCGGTATTCCGGCGATGACGGCGCCCAGCGCGGCCCGCGCGGTACTCGAGGGGCAATTCGACCCGTCGCAGGCGCTCTCCGCGCGGACCGGCAAGCTCGCTTTCGGCGATGTCTCGACCGACTGGTGCCTGTCGCCGCCGGAATGGCGGGGCAACGATCTCTACGTCACCTGTTCCGATAACGGTTTCATGGTGTTGCACGTGGACGAATCGGTGTACACGCCGCCGGCCGATCAGCAGTCGGTGGTGGGTTCCTGATCGGCGCACCGGGCAAACCCACCCGCACGACAGCGGGGCCCCCCCCCCCCCCCGCCCCCCCCCCCCCCCCCCCCCCCCCCGCGGGGGGGGGCCGCGCCCCCGGCCCCCCCCCCCCCCCGCCTCGGCCGGTCAGCGACTCACAGCGGCGGGAAACCCGCCGAGCCGGTGGCCATCCAGTTCCAGAAATCCCCCACCCGCATCACGATCAGCGCGGCGATATCGAGCACGGTACTACCCATCGAGCATTCCTCACATCAGCTTGCAGATACGGCGGCCCAGGATAGGACCCCCGGCCCATCGGGACAACCGGGCCCCGCCCACGGTGTCACGACGGCGATCTCCGAGGTTAGTCGTGGCTGGGCATTCGTGGCCACTGACGGCCACTATGGGCCAATGTAGCCGGGTCCGTGGTGAGCAAGGTGCCGGATTTGCCCGATTCGGGCGCCGGACCGGCCGCGGCGACACTGCGCACCTCGAGTTCGGCGACGCCGACCAGCACCACCAGTCCCACGACGACCAGCGCGACCGTGGTCAGCAACGGGGTGAGCAACTCGACCGGCGCGCCCCCCTCGGGCAACCCGTGATGTTCGCCGTGGTGTGCGCTCATGGACGCCATACCGGTGTAGTGCATACCGCATACCGCGACACCCATGATCAGCGCCGCACCCACGGTATTACCCCAGCCCTGCACGTGCAGCATGAACCACAGCGCGGCGGTGGCGGCGACCACCGCGATCGCAATGGAGAGCAGGACCAGGCCGGTGCTGTATTGCATATCGACGCCGGTGCTCATCGCGGCCATACCCAGATAGTGCATGGCCACCACGCCGAGCCCGGTGATGGCACCGCCGAGGGGTAGTGCGACCGCCTCCCGGTGCCCGCGGACGACGATCATCAGCCCGATCAACACCACGACGATCGCGATCACCGCGCTGAGCAGGGTCATCGGCATGTTGTACCGGATACTGGTCCCGTCGATGGTGAAGCCGAGCATCGCCGTGAAATGCATAACCCAGATACCGGCCCCACCCAAGGCGATCGCCGCCGCGACCAGCCAGCCGTAGGCCGGGTTCGCCGTACGCGCTCGCACGGCGCAGCGCAGGCCGAGCACCGAGCCGATGAACGACATCACATAGGCAAGGACAGGAGTCACCCAGCCGTTGCTGAAGTGCTCGAGATGTAGCACGTCTCTCTACTCCGCTTGTATTAGTCGATTTCCGAACCACAGCCACGCAGGCAGAAGTTCGATGTTCCCGGAAGCGGGCAACAAAGTAAAAATTTCACCTCAGGCGGGTATGCCCTCGCCACCTGATGTCACAACTGGGCTACCCGGCCCGGACCGGTGCCTCAGCCCAGCAGATACGCCGGGGTGGCCGGGGGCACGACGTTGTACACGAAGTTCTGCCGCAACTGGTGGTACGGCTCGTCCTCGGCGAAGAAGTTCCGACGCATATGTGCCAGCTCCTCGGCCCGGTAGTCGGCGAGCGGTTTGACCGCTTCGTCCGCTTCCCGCTGCCGTTTCTTGGCCGTCAGGCGAGCCTCCAGCTCCGGCGAATCGGCGAGCAGGGCCGCCTCCCGCCGCACCCATTCGCGGAATTCGGCGGTGCCGCCGCCCGCGACGCGGTCCACCAGACCGATGGCCTCGGCCGCGCCCGCCCCGATGGGCAGGGTGTCCCTGGTCAAGCGCGCGGCCTCGGTGGCTCCCACGCGGCGCGGCAGCGAATACGTCCAATATTCCGAGCCGTACAGGCCCATGAGCCGGTAGTGCGGATTGAGCACGACCGATTCGCGGCACCACACCTCGTCGGCGGCCAGCGCGAGCATCACCCCACCGGCCGCCGCGTTCCCGGTCAACGCCGAGATCACCAGTTTGTCCGTCGTGGTGAGGATCGCCTCCACCAGGTCGTTCATCGCGGTGATATTGCGCCACGATTCCTCGGCCGGGTCCGCGGCCGCCTCGATGACGTTGAGATGGATCCCGTTGGAGAAGAAGTCACGGGCCGGGCCCAGGACCAGCGCGCGGATCGGCCGCGCACAGGCCTGCCGGTAGGCCGCATGCAGGCGCCGGCACTGGACGGTACTCATGGCGCCACCGGCGAAGGCGAATTCCAGATAGCCGACGGAGCCCTGCTCGTAATAGCACAGCTCCGACCAGGTATCGCGGACCGCTGCCTCGGCCGGCGTGACCGGTACCTCGGGGATATCCCCGGGCAGGTCGGCGCCGAGCGCGTCGGCGGCGGGGCGTTTGAAGGTTGCCGGCCCGCCCGGTTTCCGGCGCCGGCGCAGCTGCGGCAGCCAGACCGCGCCATCGACAGTGGCCCGGCAGATAGCCCCGTCGCGGGTGGCGACGACGGACCCGGGAGTACCCCGCAACCGGTCCTCACGGTGACCGCCGTGGAGGAAGTACTCCCGGCCGTACAGTTCGTCGAGCACTCCCGGCTGCGAATCGGCGGCGCGCAGTTTGCGCAGGATCGAGGCGGTGTCCTCGCTGTTCCAGTCGATCCGGCGATACTGCTGGGAATGGTAGGGCCGCAGCTGTCCGCGCACATCGGGACGGCTGTAATCCAATGGTTCGGGCTCGAATTCGCCGCCGGCGAACCGATCGACGGCCAGCAGTACCGCGGCCACGGCAGCATCGGAGACCTCGTTGCGGTACAGCTCGCTCTTTCCGCAGGCGGCCACCGGGAACCGCACGGAAGCCCAGATCGGTCCGGCATCCATTTCCGCGACGGCCTGCAGCACTGTCACACCCCACTCCCGGGCACCGCTGCTGATCGCCCAGTCGAGCGAGGAGGGCCCGCGGTCGCCCTTCGGGCCGGGATGCACGATGAGCACGGTATACGCGGTCCAGATATCTTCCGGGATCGCCGTTGTCAGCATCGGCGCCACGATGAGATCGGGGCGGAAATGCGTGACCCGGGCCCGCAGCAGATCGTCGCCGAGTGCCAGTTCGACACCCACCTCGTGCCCGCGACCGCGTAACTCGGTGTGCACCCGCTGGGTGAGACTGTTGAATGCGCTGGCGACGAGCAGGACGCGCAAGGTTTTCCTCCATCGGGTGAAATCTGTTCGATCCCAAAGTATTGTTTCGATTCCCGACAAAGCTAATCCCCGGGCGTGGCATCCGCAGTCCGGGGTGATCCCCGTAACACCAACCCGCACGGCGTACCCGTCCACCGGCCAAGATATTCCGCGCCCTACCGGCCCGAGCCGTATGCAGCGCGGAGGCGGCGTCCGGCCCACTGCCTGCCTCCGACGCCGCCACCGGCATCGGAGGTAGGCATGATCGCGCGGCCTTCCTGTATCCACCGGGTCCGCTCGATGACCGGCTGCGACAGCGAATTCCCCGCCGGTGTCCACAAGGTGGCCCCGACAACCGCTGAGGGGTCGACACCATTCGACGATGCGGCCGCAACTCATGCGTTTCGGATCCGCCGGACGGCCCATCCGGCACCGCGCCCGGCACTCCGTAGGTGGTCCGCGGCCATGGGTGAAACGACCCCGCCCCCGACCGAATTCGGTCGGGGACGCCGCGTTCGGCGTCACGCGGGCGATCAGGACCCGTTCTTCGCGGCCAGCGCCTTGACCTCGCGGCGGCGGTGCAGGATCAGTTCCGGGTACCCGATGAACGACCGACCACCAGTGTTCCGGATCGACCTCTGTGCCGGCCGGACGCGCTGCGCGACCGTGCCGCACCAGCCGACCGGTCCCCGCATCGCGGATCACCACCCTGCATGCCTGCGTCGACGAATCGACCCCTGCGACGGGCACCCCGGTCAACGGGCACCCATCAGGTGCTCCAGCGCAAGCTGATCGAGCCGGACGAAGCCGGCGCCGCGCCCAGCCGCACGATCCGCGTCGAGCGACTCGACAGCCGGATCGGCCAGCAATTCCCGGTAGCCCTCCCCCGGCGCGAGCGTCGTCCGGCGCAGGGAGTACACCTGGGCAGTCTCGAGTGCCTCCTGCACCTCGGGGTCCTCGCGATACGCCCCGATAAGAGCGCCACAGGCGAACCCGCTGCCGGAAAGTCGTTCACGGTGACATCGGGTCGTCCGGCACGACTGTGCAGGAGATGGCATTCGGCAATGCCGAGCGACAGGTTGCGGTCTGCGCCGCAGCACCATTCGGCGGAGGGTTGCGTATACGAGGCCGCTACCCGCTCGGCACGGGTGGTCGCATCGGCGGCGACCCCGCGCGAGCGGCCGCTTTCCGGCCGGCACCCGCACCGCGGCAATTAGGATAGGGTTACTTATGCTAACGTTCGCCTGCTTCCTCGGTACAGGTTGCGGTGGTCGGCCTCATCAGTGATCGCGCGAGGCACCACCTGTTCCAGAGAAGCGGAAAGCAGTGAGGAACGTGAAGATTTCCATGGGCCGGATCGGTTTCGCGGCCGTTACCGCTGTACTGGCGGGCACCCTCGTCGCGTGCGGGCAGTCCGAGCAGGTCGACGACCTCGGCACCCTATCCGCCGGCGAAGGCAGTACTACGTATCCCGTAGTCCTCGACAACTGCGGCGAGACGATCACCGTCGAGGCCGCGCCGCAGCGTGTCGTCTCGCTGGATCAGGGGTCCACCGAGATCCTGCTGTCCCTCGGTCTCGGCGACCGCATCGCGGGAACCGCGTCGTGGACCGATCCCATTCGCGAGAATCTGGCGGCAGCGAACGCATCGGTTCCCCGCCTGGCGGATAACGCGCCGACCTACGAGGTCGTCCTGGGAGCCGACCCCGACTTCGTCACCGCGTCGTTCGGCCGGCATTTCGCACAGGGCGGCGTCGCCGAGCGGAGCCGGTTCTCCGAGACCGGGATCGAGTCGTACCTGTCCCCGACCGACTGTGACAACGGTGTGAGCGTCAATGGTGGTGGGAAGCGCACCACACCGCTGACGATGGACTCGCTGTATCAGGAGATCCGTGAACTCGCCGCCGTCTTCGATGTAAACGACCGGGGCGCGCAACTCATCGACGAGCTCCAGGCTCGCGAGAAAGCGGCCCTGGCCGCCCTCGAGAAGTCGGATGTGTCGATGGCGTTCTGGTTCGCCGATACCAAGAGCCCGTACGTGGCCGGCGGGCTGGGTTCGGCGAATCTGCTCGCCACCTCGGTCGGCGCCACCAACGCTTTCGCGGAGCTGACCGACGACTGGCCGGCGGTCGGCTGGGAAACCGTGGTCGAACGCAACCCGGATGTCCTCGTGCTGGGCGATCTGCTGCGCAACCGCTTCCCCGGGGACCGGCTGGCCGACAAGATCGCCTTCCTGGAATCCGATCCCGTGACCCGCAACCTCGATGCTGTACGCAACAAGCGCTACATCGCCCTGCACGGCGCCGAGATGAACCCGTCCATCCGGGCCGTCGACGGACTCGAGAAGATCGTCGCCGGCCTCCGCGATATGCAGGTGCCCCGCTGACCGCCACCCGCGACCACGCCGCCGCACCCGCCCCCGAACGGGTTCGGCGGCGAGGATGGGTCGCCGGGGCGCTGATCACGGTCGGTGGGCTGGTCGCGCTCATCTTGTCCGTGCTCGTCGCGGTCACGCTGGGCCCGGCGAATATCTCGCTGGTGAACGTCCGTGATGTCCTGCTCAACCACCTGGGTCTCACCGATATCCCGGTGCGGGCGGCCAAGAACGCGATCGTCTGGGAGGAGCGGCTCCCGCGCGCACTGGTGGCGGCGGCGTGCGGTGCCGGGCTGGGCGTGTGCGGCGTGATCATGCAGTCGCTACTGCGCAACCCGCTCGCGGACCCGTTCGTCCTGGGCATCTCGTCCGGCGCGTCGACAGGTGCCGTGATCGTGGGGGTTCTCGGCGTGGGCAGCGCCGCGCTCGGTTTGTCCGGCGGCGCGTTCCTCGGGGCGCTGATCGCGTTCGGGCTGGTGCTGCTGCTCGCCCGCCTCTCCGGTGGCAGCAACGACCGCGTCATTCTGGCCGGTGTCGCCAGTACACAGCTGTTCTCGGCGTTGACCTCGTTCGTGATCTTCGCGTTCGCGGACTCCGACGAGACCCGGGGCGTGATGTTCTGGCTACTCGGATCACTCGAAGGCGTCCGCTGGGACGATGTCCGGCTGTGCGCGGTGGTGGTGCTCGCCGGGACGGCAGTGTGCCTGTACTACGCGCATGTCCTGGACGCCTTCTCGTTCGGTGACGAGGTAGCGGCATCGCTCGGTATCTCCGTCGCGAAATTCCGGCTCCTGCTGCTGGTGTGCACGGCGATCATCACCGCGACCCTGGTCAGCGTCGCCGGTGCGATCGGGTTCGTCGGGCTCGTGCTCCCGCACGCGGCACGGTTCCTGCTGGGGCCCCGGCACAGCCGGCTGGTTCCCGCGACAGCACTGCTGGGGGCGGTCTTCATGGTATGGGTGGACGCCGTCTCCCGGGTCGCGTTCGCGCCCACCCCGCTGCCGGTGGGTGTGGGTACCGCGCTGGTCGGTGTGCCCGCGTTCATCGTCATCCTGTCGCGCAGGAGGAGAGGCCGGTGACCCTGCACGCGGATACCGTCAGCTGGAATCGCGGCGGCGCGCTCGTCGTCGACGGGGTCACCGTGACACCGGCACCCGGCGAGACCGTGGGCCTGCTCGGCCCGAACGGGTCCGGGAAATCCTCCCTGTTACATCTGCTCAACGGTGTCGTACGCCCGACCGCCGGGGTGGTGACCCTCGACGGCAACGACCTCTCCACCATGCGGCGCAAAGACATCGCGCGGGCGGTGGCCGTCGTGGCCCAGCAGGCCGACACCGATCTCGATATCACCGTCCGCGACGTCGTGCGCCTCGGGCGGATCCCGCACCGGACGACTTTCGGCGGAAATCCCAGCACCGACGACGCCGCGGTCGCGTCCGCGCTCGAACACACCGGACTCACCGCGAAAGCGGACCGGCTCTGGCACCGGCTTTCCGGCGGAGAGAAACAACGGGTCCAGATCGCCCGTGCCCTGGCGCAGGAACCACGCGAACTCCTGCTGGACGAGCCGACCAATCACTTGGACATCCATCATCAACTGGAGTTGCTGGCGCTGATTACCCGGCTGCCCGTCACCAGTGTGATCGCTCTGCACGACCTCAACCTCGCGGCTATGTTCTGCGATACCGTCCTCGTGCTGAAGGAGGGCCGTGCCGTGGCCGGCGGAAAACCGGCCGAGGTACTGACCGCCGAACTGATCGCGCAGGTGTACAACGTCCGGGCCGAAGTGCTCGTCGACGAGTCGAAGGGGCGGCTGTCGATCCTGTTCGAACCGGGGCCGGTTGCGGCCGCCGCGCGGTAGCAGCCGGCCGGGCGGCCCGGCACCCGAGACAGTGGCCGCTGCTGCCCGGAGGTTCGGCGGCCGGTGGTCGCTGCTGTCCGGCCTCGCGGCGGCGACCCCGGCCGTCCGGCTGCTCGTGCTCACTCAGCTCGCCTTCAATATCGGCTTCTTCATGGTGCTGCCGTACCTGTCGGTGCACCTGACGCAGGATCTCGGCCTGGGGGCGGCGCTGGTCGGCGTGGTACTCGGACTCCGCACGTTCGCCCAGCAGGGCCTCTTCTTCGTCGGGGGCTCGCTCGCGGACAGGTGGGGTGTGAAACCCGTGGTCGTCGCCGGTTGCGGGTGCCGGATCCTCGGTTTCGCCGGTTTGGCCTTCGCCGGGTCGGTGCCCGGAATCGTGATCGCGACCGTGCTGACGGGATTCGCCGGCGCGCTGTTCTCCCCGGCGGTCGAGTCCGCCCTCGCCACCGCCGCCGGAAGCGACGACGGACAGTCCCGCACAGACGTTTTCGCGCTCTTCGCCGCGTACGGTCAGATCGGCACATTCGTCGGGCCGCTGCTCGGATCGCTGCTGTTGGCGGCCGACTTCGCCGCCGCCTGCCTGGTCGCAGCGGGCCTGTTCACGGTAATCCTGGTCGTGCATCTAAGGCTGCTCCCCGCCCGGCCCGGCGCCCACGCCGCCGAGAAATGGCTCGACGGCTGGCGCGAAGTGGTCGCGAACAGAACCTTTCTGCTGCTCGCGGTGGCGATGAGTTCGCAACTACTGGCGTACAACCAGCTGTACCTGCTGTTACCGCTGGAGCTCGACCGCGCCTGGGGCTCACAGACCCCGCTGGGCTGGTACTTCGCCCTGGCATCGCTCTTCGTCGTCATCGCCCAGCTACCCCTCACCCGGCGTGTCCGCAGCGCCGCGGCCCTGCCCGCGGGCCTGATCGTGACGGCCGCCGGATTCGCCGTGATGGCCCTGCTGGCGCCGAGGCAGCTCGAGGGCGTGCCCGCACTCGTCCCGCCCGCCGTATTCACGCTCCTGCTGACACTGGGACAGATGACGACCCTGCCCGTCGCCCGGGACCTGATACCGCGCCTGGCCGCTGAACGCCGGCTCGGGTCCTACTACGGGCTCTTCGCCTCGATCGGCGGACTCGGCGTACTGGCCGGCTCGGTACTCACCGGAGCCTTGATCGACATAGTGCCGGCCACCGGCTGGGGGCTCGCCGCGCCGTGGTGCGCTGTCGCCCTGGCCCTCCTCGCGAGCTCGCTGGTGTTGAAGCTCCAGCTGCGCTCCCCTGACTCGGCGCCGCCACGCGGTACCGGATAGCGCCCACGGCCGAGCGGCCGGGTCGCCGGAGCACCGCGACGCCACCGCCGGTAACCCTGCCGTGCCAACGGCCACATTCAGCGCCCGCAGACCGGCCGCCATGAATTCCGGGGGGGCTTCGACCACCCGACCGGCAGCCGAACCCGCGTCGGAACCGGCCCGCAGACCCTGCTGCACGGCGACCCGCATATCGGCAACACCTGCCTGCTCGCCGACGGGCAGGTCGGATTCCTCGACTGGCAGGTCGCACGCCGCGGCAACTGGTCACTGGACCTCGGATACTTCCTGCAGGGCGCGCTCACCACCGGCGACCGCCGCCGCCACGAGAACGACCTGCTCGACCGATATCGCGACGCACTCGCCCTCCCGGCCGCCGAAATGCCTACTCACGAACAGATCCGGCTCGGCTACCGCGCCTCGGTCGCCCACGGCCTGACCCTGTGGCTGTGCACCGCCGGCGCCGGCGAACTGTGGCAACGCCCCGATATCGCCATCGCCCTCGCCCAACGCTATTCCGCGGCCTACAGCGACCTCGACACCGCGGCGGCCATCACCGCGCTCACCCGGTAATGCCCGGCGAAGCACCGTCAGATGAGGTACACCCGGCCCGCCGGCGGCGTGCACCGCGATCACCGACGAGGGTTGCCGGCGCGGCCAGCCGGCCCGGACCGAGCCCGGCATCATGCTCGACGACCGCATGCGCGCCGTGTTCCTCACCGGCGTCGCCGAACGCAGCGCGCTACCCGGCGTGACGACGTTGCTACCGGCCGAACCACCGGATGAGAACCGGGTGCGCGCGAACGCCCTAGGGATAACAGCCGACCTGATCATCGGCCCGGACCAGGCGGTACTGCTCGAGAAATGCTTCGGCCCGGTGACCGTCCTGGTCCGTTACGACGATACCGAGATCGACACCGTCCTGAGCGCGGTGCCGGGAGACCTGACCGCCACGGCCCATTTCGCCCGCGCCGAATACGACCGGCCCGCCTCGGGTGACGATCCTTCTCCGCGGGCCGTCCACCCGGCTCCGTCAGGAAGGTGGAAGGCTCCCCGCCCGGTGATCGAGAGCGGCGCGCAGTTGCCGGGCTTCCGCGTCGACGGCGCGGCACAATTCCCGATCATCGGTGAGCGTGCCGTCCAGCAGCCCGAGAGCGGCACCGGCACCGGACACCGGCCGAACGCGATCATCGGACACCGGGACACCGTTACCGGTCAGATGACATACCCACCCGGCCAACGCCCGGACAGCCCCGGCCGGCATCCGCCCGGCCGCACGTTCCCGCCGCAACACCGGCAGTATCCGCACCGGCAACTTTTGCGAACCGTCCTGGGCGATCTGCGAAAGCCGGTGCTGCATCCGCGGGTTGGCGAATCTGGTGAGCAATGCCCGGGTGTATTCCGTCAACTCCTGAGCGGGCAGCCGCAGGTGCGGAACAGCCTCGGCCCACCACTGTGTCACCCACTCGCGGCACACGGGATCGGCCACAGCCTGCCCCACCGTCAGATGGCCGCGCAGCGGCGCGGTATAGGCCAGCAGTGAGTGCGCGCCGTTGAGCAGCCACAGTTTCCGCTGTTCATACGGTGTGAGGTCGGCGGTGAAAACAGCACCCGCGACTTCCCAGCGCGGACGGCCGGCCGGGAACTCACCGGCGAGTACCCATTCCCGGAACGGCTCGGTGACCACCGGCACATCGTCGCGATAGCCGAGAGCCTGCCCGACCGCCGCGATATCCTCGGGCGTGGTCGCGGGCGTGATGCGGTCCACCGCGGAGGTGACGAAGGAGACGTTGTCGTCGATCCAGCCACGCAGGCCCGG
Organism: Nocardia carnea; assembly: GCF_029868325.1. Classification (GTDB taxonomy): domain Bacteria; phylum Actinomycetota; class Actinomycetes; order Mycobacteriales; family Mycobacteriaceae; genus Nocardia; species Nocardia carnea_C. Next base: position 39,570 of record NZ_JARWNW010000174.1, on the reverse strand, counting down.
TGCCGCCAGAGCGGCGAATTCGCCGATGATGTGCGCGAGTACCGCACCATTGCCCGGGAGGTTGTCGCAGGGTACGACCGCCAGCGGCCCCGCCCCCGCCGCTCGCCGGGCGGCGAAGCCCGCCACCAGGCGGGCCGCCGCAGTGGTTCCGACCGCACCTGGATCAGCGCGCACGGCGGTGAGATCCGCGGCCACCGCCGGATTGCCGAGATCCAAGCTGCCGTCACCTCGACGGGTGTAGCCCGCCTCGGTCACGGTGAGCGTCACCACCGCCACTTCCGGTGCGGCGAAATACCGGAGCCAAGCCTGCGCGTCGGTCGCGGCATGCGCCCGGCTGATCGTGCGCACAACCTCGAATTCATCACCGCCCGCAGTACGGGTGACCAGCGTGTAGAGCCCGTCCTGAGCGCTCAGGGCCGCAGCCATGGCGGGGCCGCGGCCGGTGAATGCCGCAATTCCCCAGTGGTGCCCGTCCGGAGCGGATGCGGTGTACCAGGCCTGGTGAGCACGGAAGAAGCTGCCGAGTCCCAGATGAACCATGCGTACCGCCGCAGCGGTGCCGGAGTCTCGGGAAAGCCGGGGCGCCGCGCCATTCCCCGTCATCGAACTGCCAGCCGCATGCGCCATTGCCATTCGTATTCGGTGGCGGCGAGCCGGAATTCGGGCAGGGTATCGGGTCCCAGGATTTCGCCGAGTCCGCGATGCGCGATATCCAGGTGGACAATGGTGGCCTCCGAGGGCGGCAGCTCCCACCAATGCGCCGCCGCCTCGAGCTCCGCGACCCGATACCGCCCGACGCTGACCTGCAGTGGCTGGTGAGTCGTGGTCACCGTGCCGGCCGGGCCGCTCAGCGACAACTCGGTGACGTCACCGCGTCCCCCGTTCTCCTGCGGGCGCAGGTACGGCACGGCCATATCGTCGATACTGCTGTGCCAGCACCCGGCGAGCGCGGCGGATCGGCGGTCGGGATAGTTCTCCCACGGGCCCGATCCCACCCATTTCGCGTCGGTGAGACCTTCGGCGAGTGCGAATTCCACGCCGACCCGCAGCCCGTCCCGGGTATCGTCCGGCAGCCGGACATGCTCGGTGAGCACGTAGTCGTCCGCCCCGACCGCGCGCATGGTCCGGGTGTGGCATATCTCGTCGCCGAACGCACCCAAGTAGCGGGTGCACACCCTTACTGCATCGTCACCATGCGAGATATCGATCGATTTCGCGGTCAGCCGGAAGAACCCGGTTCGGACGAAGCGCTGATCCATTTTCACGGATCGGTCGACATCGGTGAGAGCGCGCCACAGGCAGAGCCGGGGTGGCACACGTAGCAGCGGGTGCCGCAGACCGCCGTCGGCATCCAGGTGAACCGCTCCGGTCGCCAACGCCGGCAGCGTGATACGTGGAGCCGGGAACCGGACCTGCTCGATCGCGACCACGGTTCCCGCCGGTGCCCAGAGTGCGTGGTCACGGGTCCGCACGGTAACCGTCAGCGCCAGCGGCCGGGCGGCGAGGGCCGCCCGGATCGCGGACGGCAACTCGACAGTGACCGTCCCGCCGGCCGGAACCTCCAGGGGTAGTGCTGTGGCCGCTGCCGGACCGTCGGCGGTGTCGATGTGTATTTCGAATGTGTAGCGGCCGAGATCGGCGAATGTCTGCCGATTGCGGACCGTGATCTTCCCGGCGCGGGCCGCTGCGGCGCCGGAGGAGATCCGGATCGGCGAGAACAGCCCGCGGGCCTCGTACAGCGCGGGCTTCGGTGTGTTGTCGGCGAAGGCGATGCCGTACAGCAGCGCGGGCCCACTGTTCGGTTCGTCGCCGAAATCTCCTCCATAGTAGTACTTTCCGTCCCCGTCAGGGGCCAAGGCCAGGTCTTTGAATCCCCAGATGAACCCGCCCTGTAGTCCGGGCAGGGTCTCGAACAACCGCCAGTACTCGGCCAGACCCCCGGTCGAATTCCCCTGGGAATAGGCGTATTCGCATAGGATCAGCGGTCGATCGGCGCGCGGATCCGCCGCATAGGCGCGCAACGCATCGAACGCGGGATACATCGGGCACACGACATCGGTGGCTGCGTGGCCGCCGTGCCAGTCGTGCGCTATCGCGCCCTCGTAGTGCAGCGGCCGGGTGGGATCGGTACGGCGCACCCAGGTCGCGGCGGTGTCGTGGTTGGTGCCGTATCCGGTTTCGTTGCCGAGCGACCACATGATCACCGACGGATGATTGCGGTCCCGCTGCACCATCCGCGTCACGCGCTCCATGAACTCGGGCAGGTAGCGCGGATCGTCGCACAGGGTGCCTGCGAAGGCGTGTCCTTCGATATCGGCCTCGTCGACGAGGTAGAAGCCGATCTGGTCGCAGAGATCGAGAAATTCCGGGTCGTTCGGGTAGTGCGAGGTGCGGATCGCATTGACATTGCATCGCTTCAGCACAGCGAGTTCCGCCAGCATGTCCCGGCGGGAGAGGACCCGTCCGGTGACGGGGTGGGTGTCATGACGGTTCACGCCTTGCACGAGAATTCGGCGACCGTTGACCAGCAGATCCCGGCCCTCGATATGCACTCGCCGAAACCCGATGCGGGTGCGGGTTTCGTCGGCGACCGTCCCGTCCGGCCGCACGAGCCGCACCGTCAGGTCGTAAAGTCGCGGCTCCTCCGCGGACCAGGGTTGCACCTCCAGATCGCGCCATTCCAGGCCGGCGGTTCCCGCGAGACGGGAGGGCAGGAGGGATCGACCGAAGCGGGAGGCATACGGGGCGAGTCGTTCGGGCACCGGCGCGCCGGCGGCCCGGATCGAGAGCAGATCCATGAAATCGGCGGGGATACGCGACTGCGGCCGGACGCTGCGGTCGTCATCCGGAAGGGGCAGTGCCGGCGCCGCGCAGCGCGGTGCGACCGGTAGCGCCACCGTTCGATCCAGTGCGCGCACCTCCACGGTCCATTCCGAGTCGCCGAGATGATCGAGTCCCGCGGTGACGATCTCGACGCCGAGCGCACCGTACCCGGTCTCCGGGTCGTAGTCGGCACGCACCGAGAGATCCGCAAGGTGCTGCGGCGGCACGGAATACACGAATACCGAGCGGCTGATTCCCGACTGCCACCAGTGGTCTTGGTCTTCGAGGTAGGACACGGCCGACCACTTCGACACCGCCAGTGTCACAGTATTCGGGCCGGGCATACAGGCATCGGTGATGTCGAACTCGGCGGCAAGGTGCGAATCGGTGCTCGTGCCGATGGGCCGGTCGTTCACGAACACGCGGAGCAGCCCTTCGGCGGCACCGATATGCAGCACCACGCGCCGGTCACCGGTATCGGGTAAGTCGAAACTGCGCCGGTAGACGCCGGTCGGGTTCCGCGCCGGTATTTGCGGTGGGGACTCGTCGAACGGCATGGGCACGTTGGTGTAGTGCGGCCGGTCGGCGTTCTCCCGCATCGTCCACAGTTCGGGGACGATCACCGTTCGCCATTCGTCGCCGGGTACCTGCTCCAGCGATTCCAGCAGCTGGAATTCCCATTCGCCGTCGAGATCGATGTCCGGGGTGCGCCGGAGTGCGTGCATGGGCAGGCGGCCGACGGCATGGAATCCCGTATCGTCGGGCGCCATCGCCCGGAGGTCGAGCCCGGTCACAGTCCCCCCTGCTTCGCCACGTTGCCCAGCCATGCCAGACTCGGTTTCGGCACCCGTTCGAAGGTCTCGCGGTCGACGGCGATGAGCCCGAAGGTCGGTTCCCAATGGCCCCATTCGTAGTTGTCGAGTGCCGACCAGTGCAGGTATCCGCGAATATCGACGCCGGCATCGATGGCGGCGAACAAGTGGCGTAGTGCGTCGGCGGTGTAGGCGATCCGTCGCTCGTCGTCGGCGGTGGCGATACCGTTCTCGGTGACCAGGATCGGCACGCCGCCGGTGACGTCCCACGCATGGCGGACCGCGGCGCCCAGGGCATCGGGCCGATACGCCGCACCGGTCAGGGTGTTGTCCGGACTCGGCGGAGTCGGGACTACCCCGCGCTCGTCCACCTGCTGACTCGAATACGCTTGCACGCCGACGAAGTCGTCCTCCCGGGCGGCCCGCCAGTAGAAATCCTCGCGGACTTCCCGGACCTCACGCAGTATCGTCTCGTTACCGGGGGTGGCGGTCAGCGCCCCGGCGGCCACGGTCCACCCGACGGCGGCTCCGGTGTGGCTCTTCAGGATTGCCCGCGCCGCGTGGTGTGCTGCGGCCAGCCGGGCGCCGACCTGCGGGTCCGGGGCGGGCAGTACCGGCGGCCTCCCCTCCTCGACAGTGGCACTGAACTCCCCCGACCGGTACGCGGCGGCCAGCGATTCCATCATGGCGAGCATATTCGGCTCGTTGATCGTGCACACCCAGTCGACACCGTCCAGGATGGCCGTGACACGCTCGACATACCGTTCGAACTGCGGTATCGCCCGCTCTCCCAGCCAGCCGCCGTGCTCGGCGAACCAGCGCGGGCAGGTGAAATGATGCAGGGTGACCACCGGGCGGAGTCCGGTCTCCAGGGCGGTGTCGATCATCCGCCGGTAGTGCGCCAGCTGGGCGAGGGAGAACTGTCCCTCGGCGGGCTCGATCCGCGCCCATTCGATACTGAACCGGTAGGCGTCGAGACCTGCCTCCGCGAGCAGGCGCATATCCTCGGGATAGCGGTGATAACTGTCGACCGCCGAGCCGCTGCGCTGCTCCGGCGGACGTTGTTGTTCACGCACCCACCAGTCGCTGTTGACGTTGTCGCCCTCCACTTGATGGGCGGCGGTGGAGGCGCCCCACAGAAATCCGGCCCGGAGCTGTGTCACCATGGGTTTCTCATTTCTCTCTGCCCGGCGGTACCGCTCAACGGCTGCCTCGGACCCGGGTATCAATGATCGGGCCGCCCAGGATCGTCAGGACCCCGCCGGCCGGGTACAGGGCGCTGTAGTTCGGCGTGGCTGCTTCCGCATCGGGCGCTGCCACGGCCTCGTCGCGGCGCAGATCGCGGTTCCGGACGAGATGCGGGCCGGGAGGCAACGCACAGCGTGGCGGGGAGTCGGGAACCATGCCGCCATATTCTCGGTGGCGACGGTCCACGGCAACCGGTTGTCCCGAGTTGTCGCGGGATATCGCCACCTTCCGGTCCTGAGGCGCTGCACGCCTCGCACCGGGCAACGCTCTGATCACTGCGGTGCTCGGCCCATAGCCCATAGGATGCAGCCCGCCTGCGAATGGCCTACCAGCCCCACATCATCCATGCCCGCTGCCTCGATATCGGCAACAAGTTCGGCCGCGATGTCATCGACCGATGTCTCCTCCGCATTCCGACTCCGCTTCGTGCCGCCCGGACTCGAAACGGAGTCGACTTGAAGAAGCCATGTTCTCACACAAAAGAATGTATGTGTTTACTTTGAGACTCTTATTCTCAAACCTGCGGCCACTGGCGTCGTTGCAGGTCAAGTAAGCGCTGCTGCCGTGATGTTCGCGTCGAAACCCCTTACGACGGCGCCGCATCGCAGCCCCATGACAACTCGAGGCAACCGGTTGCGAGGGGTTCCCTGGGTAATCAACCATGACCACACGCTGTGATCGACACCACTCCCGTCCCGACGGCCGATCACTCGTAATCCAGAGAAGGCGACCGGCGCGATCGCCTTCACGGCAGCTCTTTCGCGGGAGCGTCGACATAGATCGCACTCGCGAATCCCGACGAACCCGTAATCGCCGGCAGAGCGCTTTCGGATATCCGCGTCGTTTTTCGATCGAGATGAGGGTAGATCTGATGAATTCAACTGATCCGGTGACCGCCGGAGCGGCCCGCCTGGCCGGGCTGGGCTGCGCTGTCGCGGCCGCCGTGGGCCTGCTGTCGACCGGCTCCGCGAACGCGGATGTCTTCGTCCCCCTGCCGGACGGAGCAGAGGCGACCAATGGCGGAACCATCACCCGCACCGGCGAACAGGCTCTCGTCTCATCGTCCATGGCCGCCAACGGTGTAGGCCGAGTGGTCTGGGTGTCGGCGAACATCACCGCGGACGTCACCGCGACACGGATTGTCGAAAAGGCAGGCCCCGGTACGGCGGCCAGTAACCGGCCGGGTACCGACAATTCGTGGACCCACGGCGCTTCTGCGGTCAATACCGGATACATCGTCGGTTGCCAGGTCAGTATCTCCGATACCGCAATATCGGCCGGTATGTCGGGCAACCTCAGCGCCAACGGTTTCGGGGTCAACGCCTCCGCCGGTCTGCAGCTGGGACCGGGCGAGGTGAGGTTCGTATCGGTCGGCAAGAAGACCATCACCGAGCCGGGCACCTACTCACTCGGGTACCGGGATTTCGAAATCCAGATACAAGGGTGCGCCGGCTACGCGCAGGCGCGCTCGTATACCGTCCTCGAACTCATCGGCGAATACCATTCCAAGGTCACCCTCTACGGGCAGCCTTTCAGCATCGGCTGATGCGGTCGGCCGAAGTCATCTCGTTTCGCCGACAACATATCCACTCCCGAGAAGGTCTTGAAGCATGATCAAAACCAAGATGGTCGCACGAGCCGCCGGCGCGTGCCTCACCGCCGCCACCGCCATCGGCCTGCTCTCCACGGGCGCCGCCCATGCCGACACATTCATTCCACTGCCCGGTGGCGAGATCAGCCAAACTCTGGGTGACGGCACGGTCGTCACCGTGCGACTGGTCGGTGAATCCGCAACCATCAACCCGTCCCTGGGATCGACACCGCTGCATCGCAACGCGTGGGTGTCGGGCACCGCGGAGGCAGTGGTCACCGGACAACCCCTCACACTGGGGAAGATCCGGCCCGGCTATGTCGTCGGCTGCCAAGTCAATATCGGTGGTGGCGGTATGAACAGCGGCGCCGGATACAGCTCCGACTGGGAAGGTTCGCGGCCCAACCCGAGCGGAAGCCTCGGCGGCAACTTGAGCCTGGGCCCTGGTGAGGCCCAGCAGTTCTTCATCCTCGACCAGGAACGCGCCGATCCGTTCGGGGAGAGCGTCCACAACACCTTCAACCCGTTCCGCAGCGGCCGGGCCGGCGTCTCCTGGAAGAACTCGACCATCGCGCTGTCCGGTTGCGCCGGATACGCGCAGGCGCGCGCATTCGTACGGGTGGAAGTGGATACGGAAAAGGCATCCCAGGACGTGACGCTCTGGGGACAGCCCTTCAGCCTCGGCTGACGCCACCACTCACCCCGCCCGGGTCACACTCGTCCCGGGCGGGGTTCTCGGTGTGCACCGTGCCGGCACACCGCGCATCATCAGGTCAGGACGGTGCACTGCATTCTCGAAAGCCCTCCGAAGCCGGTCATCGGCCACGAGGGACGGATGCAACTGCGCCGGCGCCGCATCGACATCGCAAACACCTGCCGCGCCCGGATCGGCGCATCGTGACCGGATGGATCATGCGTACCGGCGCCGCCGGACGGTTACCGCGCGCAAGGCGTACAGGTGCAGGGTCACCCCAGGCAGGCCTCGACGCTAGAGTTTGAACACCCGTCTCGGCTGCTCCCGCACCAGCTCACCGGCGATGACCACGGCCTCATCCTCACCGAGGCGATGTTCGGCGACAAGGTGCGCCAAAGCCGCCGCATCGAGGCGCCGGGCCATATCGTGGCGTGCCGGGATCGAGCAGAATGCCCGCGTATCGTCGACGAATCCGGCGAGTTTGCGATGGCCCGCGGTTTCGGTCACCGCGCGGTGGAAGCGCCCGATGGCGTCGGGCGCGTCGAGAAACCACCACGGTGCGCCGGCGAACACTGTCGGATAGAAACCGGCCAGGGGTGCGATCTCCCGCGAATAGGTGGTTTCGTCGAGGGTGAACAGCACCAGGTTGAGATTCGGATGGGTGCCGAAATTCTCCAGTAGTGGTCGCAGCCCGTCGACGAATTCCACGCGCAGCGGTAGGTCGTGGCCGGTGTCGGAACCGAAGGCGGCCGCGGTGGGACCGTGATGGTTGCGCCGGACGGCGGGGTGCAGCATCATCACCAGCCCGTCGTCGGTGGACATGCGGGCCATCTCGAAAACCATATGGCGGCGAAACGCCACGGCCTCGGCCGCGGTCACCGCACCGGCGCGGGCAGCGCGATAGATACGACGCGCCTCGGCCGCCCCGAGCGGATGGGTCTGCACGTCCTCGTGGCTATGGTCGGTCGCGGTCGCTCCGTGTGCGACGAAGTACCGGCGGCGTTTCTCCAGTGCCGCGAGATATCCGTCGTAGTCACCGGTGTCGGCGTCCGAAACCGTGGCGAGACGGTCGACGGCCTGCCGCCAGCCCGGCGTTGCTGGTTCCAGATAGCGGTCCGGGCGGAAGGTGGGAACGACCCGGCCGTTCCATCCCGGGTCGGCGGCGAGCCGGGCGTGTGCGCTCAGCTCGTCACAGGGGTCGTCCGTGGTGGCCAGCACATCGATCCCGAATCGCTCGTACAGCCGGCGCGGGCGGTATTCGGGCTGCCGCAGCCGCTCCGCGATCCGGTCGTACAACATATCGGCGTTGTGCCGGGACGGCCGTTCGGTGATACCGAATATTTCCGCCAGCTCCACATCGAACCAGTAGCGCACCGGGGTGCCCCGGAAGACGTCCCAGTTCTCGCATACGCTGCGCCACACCGCCCGAGCCTGCGCCTCGGACAATTCGCCCCGGCCGACACCGAGCCGGTCCAGCGGAATCCTGTTCGCGTGCAGCAATCGCGTGACGTAGTGATCCGGCGTGATGAGCAGGCCGGCCGGATCCGGAAAGGGTTCGTCGTCGGCCAGCAGGCGCGCGTCGACATGGCCGTGCGGTGAGATGATCCGCTCGTCGCGTATTGCGCGGTGGAGGCGCTGTGCCACGGCACGCACCCCCGGGTCGGCCGGAAACAGCCGGTCGGGATGGGGCGCCGCGTGCGCCGCGGAAGCAGAAAGCATGCCCGTTATGCTGGGCGGTCGCCCGATTCATCGGCAATCGGTTGCCTCCAGTTGTCATCACCGGTTGCCGTAGCGCCGCGCCCGGCGCCATGGTTCGAGGACGAACCGGGAGGAGAGCACCGTGCCCGAACACTGTGCCGCAACCATCGGCGGACCGGACGAGGAGCTGAGCGCGGATCAGGTGCGCGGCTTCGTGGCCGGGCAACTGGCGAACCTCGCCCTCGACGGGCGCAGCGTATGCCTGGTCGTTCCCGACGCCACCCGCAGCTGTCCGCTACCGCTGCTGATATCGGTTCTGCACGCAGAACTGTACGGCCGGGTGCGGCGGATGACGGTCCTCGTCGCGCTGGGCACCCACGCGGCCATGAGCGAGGATCGGCTCGCGAATTGGCTGGGCTACCCGCCCGGTGCCCTGGCCGAACGCTATCCCGGTCTGTCCGTCCGGAACCACGAATGGTGGGACCCGGCAACATTCTTCACGGCAGGCCATATCCCCGGCGAACGGATCGCCGAACTCTCCGGCGGGCTTCTGCGGACCGGTGTCGATGTACGAGTCAATCGCGTGGTGGTCGAACACGACGTGACAATCATCGTGGGCCCGGTGTTCCCGCATGAGGTCGTAGGCTTCTCCGGCGGAAACAAGTATCTCTTCCCCGGCCTTTCCGGTCCCGAGGTGATCGACGTCTCGCATTGGCTCGGTGCGCTGATCACCAGCCGCGACATCATCGGCACCACCGGGATCACACCGGTGCGCGCCCTCATACACGAGGCCGCGTCCCTCGTTCCCGGGGAGAGACACGCCCTGTGCCTGGTGGTGCGGTCGGGCAGCAACGCGTTGCACAGCGCCGCGTTCGGCGATCCCGTATCGGCGTGGGCCGCAGCCGCCGCCGTATCCGCACAGGTCCACGTCAGGTATCTGGACGCTCCCGTGCAGCGAGTTCTGTCGCTGATCCCGGCCAAGTACGACGATATGTGGACCGCGGCCAAAGGGTTCTACAAGGTCGAACCCGTCACGGCCGACGACGGCCAGGTCGTCGTCTACGCCCCGCACATCTCGACGATTTCCGAAATGCACCCGGAAATCGAGGAAATCGGCTACCACACCCGCGACTATTTCGTCCGGCAGTGGGACCGCTTCCGGCACCTGCACTGGGGAGTGCTCGCGCACTCCACCCATCTGCGTGGTGCCGGCACGTTCGACGATATCGACGGGGAACGTTGCAGGGTCACGGTCACGCTCGCGACCGGCATTCCGGAACAGCGAGTACGCGCCGCCGGGCTGGACTATTCGGACCCGGCAGGCATCGATATCGATGCCTGGCGAGCGGATCCAGATACCCTGGTCGTCCCCGATGCCGGCGAGGTGCTCTTCCGTCTGCGCGGCCCCGCCGAGCCGCGCACGACGAGCTGAGCGGCCAGCGGTACGACCGGATGCGAGTTCGTCGCCTCACCGCGGATCGCCCGGTGCAATTCCCCGAACGCGGCGGTGCCCATGGCCCGCAGCGGTGCCGCCACGGTCGTCAGCGCCGGCGTACAGAAATCGGAGCCGAAGACGTTGTCGAACCCGATCACACTCATCTGCTCGGGCACCCGCACCCCGGCCTGTCCGAGACCGCGGATCAGGCCGATCGCGAGGAGGTCGTTGTAGGCGAGCACCGCGGTCGGCGCCTGGCGGCGGATGTCCTCGGCCGCCGCCACACCGGCCGCCATGGTGGGCACGTAGGGGCCGAGGCGGCTGGCCTTCAGCCCTAGTTCGGCGGCCGTATCCACCACCGAACGCCAGCGCATACCGTCCGCCCAGGAGGCAGCCGGGCCCGCCATGTAGGTCACCGAACGGTGGCCGAATTCGACCAGATGCCGTAACGCTGCGCCGACCCCGGATTCGGTATCGGGCACGACACAGCGGGTTCCGGACACGATACGGTTCAGCACCACCACCGGCCGTTGCGTCGCCACCGTGCGAATCGTCCGGTCGGAGAGCCGGGAACTGGCCAGGACCACGCCGTCGACACCGTGCAACAGCCGGTCGAGCAGCGTCCGCTCCAACGTCTCCGATTCCTGGGTATCGGCCAGCAGCATGGCGTACCCGGCCCCCGCGGCCGCTGCTTCGACACCGCGAATGATGGCGAAGAACACCGGGTTGGTCACATCGGAAACCACCAGTGCGATCGTGGAGGTCTTGCCGTTCTGCAGCGCCCGGGCGAGCGGATTCGCCCGATATCCCAACTCGGCCGCGACCGTGAGGATGCGCGTGGCGGTCGGCGCACTCACGCGGCCGGGCCGGGAGAACGCCCGGGACACCGTGGACGGTGCCACGCCCGCCGCCGCAGCGACGTCGTAGATGGTGGGTGGGCGTGCGATGTCGTTCATCCTGGCCGCGAGAATAGCCACCGGCGCCCGCTGTGGCAACCGTTTGCCACAATCCCGGGCAAGTAGCGGCAACAGGTTGCCGGCTCCGGTGACCGGTCGGCTGAATGGTCGGTGCCCGCATCCTGCTGCGGGGAGAGGAGACCCGAGGATGCATCGGCCGCACGCTCGCCGCCGGGGAATCCGCATCGGCACCGGTGGAGACAGCGGCCGTGCGCCGAGCGACTGAGCCCGCACGGCGTACCGCCGCCGTGCCCGGCGAGAAGCGGGTCGGAGCCGCGTATGTCGTCATGCTCATGCTCGGCAGTTGCGGAGCCTTCATGGCCTACATCACCGTTCTCGCCTACTCGCTGGCGGTACGGGTCGACATGCTGGAGCCCGGGCGTACCGAATACCTCGGCTACCTGACCAGCCTCGGCGGTGCCGTATCCCTGCTTGCGGGTCCGGTGGTCGGTGTGATCAGCGACCGGGTACGCACCCGCTTCGGACGCCGGCGACCGGTACTGGTCACCGGTGTGGTTGTCGGAATGTCGGCGCTGGTGGTCGTGGGCGTGGCACCGAATATCGGTGTCCTGGCGCTGGGATGGGTGCTGACCGTGCTGGGCTGGAGCGCGGCGATGAGTTCGATCACCGCCCTACAGGCCGATAAACTGCCGGCCGATCAGCGCGGCACCGTCGCCGGTTTCCTCGGATTCGCCCAGCAGGGCGCACCCGTACTGGGCGTGGTGGTGGCCGGGTTGCTGGCGCACCACGGCGTTCTGCTCACCGTCGTACCCGGTCTGCTGGGAGCGGCGCTACTGGTACCGCTGATACTGTTCGCCGCCGAGACCGATACCCGGTCGGCGGTTTTCGACGAACCGTTGTCGGTGCGCATGATCGCCCGCAAATATCGGTACAACCCCCGCCGCTATCCCGACTTCTCCTGGGAGTGGCTGGGAAAGTTCTGCTTCCACAGCGGATTGGCGCTCAACACCACGTTCCAGACCTTTTTCCTCGCCCACCGGCTCGGCCTGACAGTGGCCCAGGTGGCACACGCCGTCGCATGGATCAGCGTGGCCGGGGTGGTCGCGGCGGTTGCCGGATCGGTCGGCGCCGGATACCTCTCCGACCGGCTCGGCCGCCGCCGCATTTTCGTGGTAACGGCGGCCGTTGTCTATGCCGGAGGTGCGGCCACCTATGCATTCGCGCACGATCTCCGGATTTTCCTGCTGGCGGCCTGTCTCTGCGGTTTCGGGCTGGGCGCCTTCGCCGCCGTCGATCAGGCCATCACCCTCGATATCCTGCCGGACCTCCGGGAGGCGGGCCGGTTCATGGCCATCGCCGGACTCGCGACTACGGTTTCGCGGTCCACCGCGCCACTGCTCGCCCCGGTCCTGCTGGCCGTCGGGTCGGGCCCGAACTACACCCTGCTCTATCTGGCCGGTGGTGCACTGGTGCTGCTCGGCGGCCTGGTGATCCGATTCGGCGTCACCGGGGCCCGATGAGTTCCCGGCCGCTGATCGGACAGATCCGAACATCGCGATGCAGCGAACAAGTCGCGGCAACCGCTTGCACCGCAGGCGAGCCACCCGGCTGAATGAGGAAGACGACAGGAGTACAGGCATGACCGGCACCGGCAACCCGCCCCTGACGGGTGATCTCGCGCTCGCGGCCGAACGGGTTGCCGCGCTCGTGCACGGACAGGAAGCGCTGGGGGTGGCCTACTCGGGCGGGGTGGATTCCTCGGTCCTGCTCGCACTCACCGCCCGGGCCTTGGGAACCGACCGCGTATGCGCCATCATCGGCGTGTCCCCGAGTCTCCCCCGCTCCGAACTCGCCGCCGCCCTGGAAGTCAGCGCCGCACTCGGTGTCCGGACGGTGGCCTTACCGACCCACGAGGGTGACCGCACCGAGTACCGGGCCAACGGCCCCGACCGCTGCTATCACTGCAAGTACGAACTGTTCGAACGAATTTCCGCCGATCTGGCCGGCCGTGAGCGCTTGACCGCGATCGCCTACGGTGAGAACGCCGACGACACCCGCCGGCCCGACCGGCCCGGAGCCCGGGCGGCGGCCCAGTTCTCGGTCCTGCGGCCGCTGGCCGAGGCGGGAATAGACAAAGCCCTGGTCCGCCGCCTGGCCCGCGCATTGGCGCTGCCCAACGCGGACAAGCCCGCCGCGCCCTGTCTGGCCTCACGCATACCTCATTTCACGGAAGTGACCCCGGAGAAGCTGGCACAGGTGGAGGGCGCCGAGGAAGCGCTGCGCAAGCTGGGTTTCCACGATCTGCGTATCCGTCACCACGGTGATGTGGCACGAATCGAGTTGCCGTCCGGTGACATCGCGCGGGCGATGTCACCACGATTGCGCGAACGGATTCGGACAGCGGTGCGCGAGCACGGCTTCCGGTTCGTCACGGTCGATCTGGCCGGTATCCAGTCCGGTGCGTTCACGCTGCCGCTGGTGTCGGTCCGATGACCGGCACCTGGTCCGCTCCCGCGGTGTTCAGCGAACTGGACCACGATCGCGCCGCCCGGCGCGGCTATCCCGAAGCGATCTTCTGCCCGGGCAAGACGGCCGAGCAGCTGGAACGGATCGCCGCCGAGGTACGGGAGCACGCAGGGACGGTCCTGTTCACCCGCGCCGAACCCGAACAGGCGGAGGCCGTCCGGCGCGCGTTGCCGGAGGCCCACTACGAACCGGCCGCCCGGATGCTCGCCTGGCCGCCGGATCCGCCGGCGGCCGACGGCGGACCGGTCGTCGTCGCCACCGCCGGAACCACCGACCTCCCGGTAGCGCAGGAAGCCTCGATGACCGCCCGCTATCTCGGCCGGCACTGCGATCTTGTGGCCGATATCGGTGTCGCCGGCCTGCATCGTGTCCTGGCCCGTCTCGACCTGCTGCGTTCCGCGCGGGTCGTGGTTGTCGTCGCGGGCATGGACGGCGCGCTTCCCAGCGTCGTCGCCGGGCTCATCAGCGCGCCCGTGATCGCCGTTCCCACCTCGGTGGGTTACGGCGCCGCATTCGGTGGCGTCGCGCCGCTGCTGACCATGCTCAACTCCTGCGCTCCCGGTGTGTCGGTGGTCAATATCGACAACGGGTACGGCGCCGGGCATATCGCCGCACAAATCGCCGCCCCGGCTTGAATCCGTGCCGGTGCGGCTAGCGCGAGAGGTCCGGTAGCAGTTCTCCGGTCGACAGCCCGTTCGCGACCGCTGCCGCAACCGCCTCGGCCAGGACGGCGCGCACGGGTCGACCGGTCGACCGCGCCAGTTCCGCGACATCCTCGAATTCGGGTGTGGCTTGGAGAATACGGTCCTGTTCCAGCGCCACCTTGATCCGTACCGGGCCACCCGCGACCTCGACCGGTCGCCAGGTCCGCGCGAGCGCGACCTTCCCCACCGCGATCCGCCGTAGGCCGATCGTGCTGGTCTCGGCCAGGAGTGCCGCCGATACCTGTTCCGCGTGCCGGACCGGGACCAGGGCGTGGACCGTATGGGCCGGTCGGCCCTTCTTCATGAGAATGGGCGTCAACCAGGCGTCGTCGGCGCCGGAGTCCAGCAGACGCTGCAGGACTGCCGGCCAGACCCGCGGATCGAGATCGTCGATATTGGCCTCCAGGACGACATTCTCACCGGCGGCTTCGACAACACTCCCGCCGGCTGATTCGGCGTCCTCGGCCTCGCCGATCAGCACCCTGACGATATTCGGGCGATCGGGGACATCCCTGGTACCCGCGCCGATGCCCACCCGTTCGAGCCGCATCTGCGGCAAGGTCGTGCAGGCATCCGCCAACGCGGTCACCCAGGCCACACCGGTAGGCGTGGCCAGTTCCCCGGCGCCGCCCGCGCGCACCTGCCAGCCGGCGGACATCGCCAGCACCGCGGGCACGGGCACGGGGATGGCGCCGTGCGCCGCCATCACGGAGCCCGACCCCAGCGAAAGCGGACCGGCGGTGACCCGTTCGACCCCGAGATGGTGCAGCGCCGCGCAGGCACCGACGATATCGGCGATCGAGTCCAGGGCACCGACCTCGTGGAAGTGCACCCGATCGACCGGTACGCCGTGGATGCCGGCCTCCGCTTCGGCCAGGTGGCCGAAGACCCGCAACGTATCCGCGCGGACCGGCTCCGGCAGCGCCGCCGTGACGAGCAGATCCCGGATATCGGACCAGTGCCGATGCGGTGGGTCGTCCACGCGGACAACCGGGTCCACCTTGCACGCGCGCATCCCGCAGCGGACGACCTGCGAGCCCTCCACTCGCACCGCATCCGGCACGACAGCATCTATCGCCGCCTGAAGCACCTCCGGCGGCACTCCGGCATCGACAAGTGCGCCCAGCAGCATATCCCCGGCCACGCCGGCCGATGCGTCGATCCACGCCAGTTTCACTGCGCACTCCCACGAGCCGCGGTGAAAGCCCGCACGGCGGTATCGACGATCCGTTCCGGGGTATCGTCCACCTCGAGCACCACTCCGGTCTCGTCGGCGGACAGCGGTTCCAAGTCGGCGAATTGCGAGTCCAGCAGCGATACCGGCATGAAATGGCCGGTACGCGCCGATATCCGGTCGGCGATGAGGTCGCGTGGCCCGGACAGATGCAGAAACCAGGTGCGCCCGGCGTCCCGCAGCACATCGCGGTACCGCCGCTTCAGTGCCGAGGACGACACCACACCTCCGCTGCGATCGTGCGCGCTCACCCATTCGGCGACGGCTCGCAGCCACGGTGCCCGATCCGCGTCGGACAAAGCAATCCCGGCGTCCATCTTCGCGATATTGGTGGCCGGGTGGAAGGAATCCGCCTCACCGTATTCCACGCCGAGTCGTTCGGCCAGGAGTGTGCCGACCGTGGTTTTTCCGCTACCCGCCACACCCATCACGACGATCACTGTCATTGCCCGTTCCTAACCGCGCGCCCGAGACACGGGCGATGCAGGAGCCTGTGTGGGGCCGAGAATCGCATACCCGGCAGCGGCCTCTCCAGCGCACAGCGCCGGTGACGACAACTCGGGGCAATCGGTTGCCATTCGGGGCATTCCGGGCGAGGATCGAATTTCCTGCCCTGCCCGATACCCGCAACGATGCCTCCACGGTCCGGATCGTCGCCGCATTCGGTGCGCATCCATGCGACCTCGCCGCACCGCGGGATCCGCCGACGAGAACTGCCTTTGGCAAGAGACGCTGTCTATTGCGCCGCGAAAGATCCGTGAGGAAACCGATGCCTGCCCCTGTAGCCGCTGTTTCGCTCGATATCCCCGCCGGTCTCGCGGCACCGGTCCCCTGGGCGCTGGCGACACTGACCCGGGAATTGGACCGGAAGGGCGTACGCTGCGGCAGCGGGTCCTCCGCGGCACCGGCCGCCGGCACCACCGTGGTCCGTATCCGCGTGGACGACGCTCTGGGTCCGGCCGAGACCTTTCTGATCGAAAGCGGACGGTCACCGGCCGAGGTGCTGATCCACGGAGCCGACGTGCGTGGCGTGGCGTACGGCATATCCGAACTCGCCGATCGAGTGCGCTACGCGGACGATCCCATTGCGGCGATCCGCTCGGCACGCTGCGCTCGGCGATCACCCGCGGTGCCGGTGCGCAGTGTGCTGCGCGCGTTTTCGAGCGATGTCCTGGACCTGCCCTGGCTGCGCGACCGCGATTTCTGGACCGAGTACCTCGACGAACTGGCCACCCAGCGGATCAATCGGCTGCACCTCGCTCTGGGCATGCAGTACAACTTCTCCCACGACTCCGATGTGCGCGACAACTACCTGTGTTTTCCCTACCCGTTCCTCCTCGAGGTGCCGGGCTGGGAGAACGTCCGAGTCACCGGGGTATCCGATGCGGACCGGGCCGCCGATCTCGCGGCCCTGCGATTCGCCGGCGAGGAGGCCGCCCGCCGGGGCATCCATTTCCAGCTCGGCCTGTGGAATCATGCCGTGCGCCCGGAGCTCGGGGAGAGCCCGAACCTGCGATACCGGATTGTGGGGCTCGCCGACCGGGATATCGCCGAATACAGCGCCGCGGCATTGCGGCTGCTGTTGCGGGAATGCCCGGCGATCGCCGGGCTGACGTTGCGCGTGCACTACGAGGGCGGAGTCGCCGAATCGGGTCGTAATGCGTTCTGGCGTACGGTGCTGGGCGGTCTGCGGAATGCCGGCCGCCCGCTGGAAATCGATATGCATGCGAAGGGAGTCGACCAGGAACTCCTGGCGGCGGCCACCGGCACCGGCGCCCGTGTTGTCGTCTCGGCCAAGTATTGGGCGGAACACCAAGGACTGCCCTATCACCAGGCCGCCATCCGGCCGATGGAGTTCATGCGACGCGACGACAACGACGATCTGCGCGGTGTCACCCAGAACGCGCGCCGGTTCACCCGCTACGGATATGCCGATTTCCTGCGCCGGGATCGGCCGTTCGATCTTCTTTTCCGCATCTGGCCGGGCTCCCAGCGTTTTCTGCTGTGGGCGGACCCGGAAATCTTCGCCGGCTACGGCCGGATGAGCACGCTCGGCGGCGCGATCGGCGCGGAACTGTGCGAACCACTGACCTTTCGCGGGCGCAAGGACACCGGCCGCACGGGCACCGCCCGTGATCTCTACGCCGACCCCACCCTGACCCTCGGCCGTTCCGATTGGCGGAAATACGCCTACCAGTACCGCCTGTGGGGCCGCCTGCTGTTCGATCCCGACGCGGACCGCGAGTCCTGGCTCCGTTACCTGCGGGAACAATTCGGTGCCGCCGCCGAACCCGTCGAGCGGTCCCTCAGCGCCGCGGGAAAGGTACTGCCCTTGGTAGCGATCACGGTGTCGGCCAGCGCATCGAACAACTTCTTCTGGCCCGAAGTGTTCTTCGACCAGCCGATAGCCGGGCAGGAGCGGCCATCGATCTACGCGTGGGACCTTCTTCCGCCACGTACCTGGGGCACGATGAGTCCCCTCGACCCCGCGCTCTTCGAATGCGCGGACGATTACGCGCGCGGCGTGATCGACGATCGTCCGAGTGGCCGGTACACACCGGCGGAAGTGGCATCGTGGCTACAGGCCTTCGCCGACGCTGCGGAAGCCTCGATCGAGGAGGCCCGCAACAGCGTTCCCGATCGCACTACGGCCGATTTCCGGCGGGTCGAAACAGACGTCCGGGTGCAGGCCCTGCTCGGTAGGTTCTTCGCCGGCAAGATCCGCGCCGGCGTGGGCTACGCGCTGTTCCGGCTGACCGACGACACCCGGCACCTGCGGGAGGGTCTCGAGCGGTACCGCGACGGCCGGGTCGCGCTGACCGAGCTGATCGCGCTCACCCGCGACGTCTACGTCGCGGACCTCGCCTTCGGCAGGCGTCCTGGAGAACACGGCCATTGGGCTGACCGCCTGCCCCGCATCGACGACGATATCGCCGATCTCGGCAACGAACTCGCCGCGGCGGAGGCCGCGAATCGACCGGTACGCGCCACGGTGCCGCCGGAGCGCCGATCGGCACCGATAAACGGAATCCGGTGCACTCCCCCAGCGTATTTCGTCCCGGGCGAGCCGCTGACCATACGGGCGCATGCACCCGTGGGCATGGGACTGACCGTGCACGCCCGGCATCTCAACCAAGCCGAGCACTATCTGCAAGTGTCCATGAAGCCCGATATCGGGCGCGACTTCACGGCCACGATCCCCGCGGAGTACACCGACAGCCCCTATGCCATCCAGTTCTTCGTCCTCGCCCGTGACAGCACCGGCCGGGCGGCTCGGATCGTGCCCGGACTGGACGGCTCCCTGGCGAATCAGCCCTATTTCGTAGTACCTGCGGGAACGGGTTAGGTCGTGGGCGCATCGCGCCGGGCAACTGACCGCAACCGATTGCCGGCTCCTGTGCCCGTCTGTTTCGTTGGAATGGGCCACTTCGAATTGTCGGCAGGTTTCTGCCAGTGAAGGGAAAAGAGCACGCTGTGAACATCGACGACCTGCGTAGCCGACTGCCCGCGGGCACGGTGGTGAGCGACCCGGACATCCTCGCCGCCTACCGGCAGGACCGGGCACTCGATCCCGCCGCGGGCACCGCCCGCGCACTCGTCCGGCCGGTCGACACCGCGCAGGTGGCCACGGTCATGCGCTGGGCGCACGAGCACCGCATCGCGGTGGTGCCACGCGGCGCGGGCACCGGGCTCTCGGGCGGCGCCACCGCGCAGAACGGCGCGCTGCTGCTGAGTACCGAACGCATGCGCGAGATCACGGTGGACGCCGTGACCCGCACGGCGGTGGTACAGCCCGGACTGCTCAATTCCGAGGTGAAACGGGCCGTCGCCGAGCGCGGACTCTGGTATCCCCCGGACCCGTCGTCCTTCGAGATCTGCTCCATCGGCGGCAACGCGGCCACCAACGCCGGTGGTCTCTGCTGCGTGAAATATGGCGTGACCACCGATTACGTATTGGGTATGGAGGTCGTCCTGGCCGACGGCACCGTGGCGCGGCTGGGCGGGCCACGGCTCAAGGACTCCGCCGGCCTCTCGCTGACCAAACTGTTCGTCGGCAGCGAGGGCACACTGGGCGTCATCACCGAACTCACCCTGCGCCTGCTGCCCGCGCAACCGCCGCAGTCCACCGTGGTGGCCACCTTCCGCACCCTCGCTGCCGCCACCGAGGCCATTCTCGCCATCACCGGCGCACTACGGCCCTCCATGCTGGAGTTCATGGACGCGGTCGCCGTGAACGCCGTCGAGGACGAGTTGCGGATGGGGCTGGACCGGCAGGCGGCGGGGCTCCTGGTCGCCCGCTCCGACGCTCCCGGCGAATACGCCGGGCTCGAAGCCGAACGAATCCTCACCGCCTGCGAAAACGCGGGAGCCACCGAGGCATTCCGGACCGATGATCAGGAAGAGGGCGAGGCGTTCTGCGCCGCCCGGCGATTCGCCATCCCCGCAGTGGAACGTAAAGGATCCCTCTTGCTCGAGGACGTGGGCGTCCCGCTGCCACGACTGAGTGAACTGGTCACCGGAATCGCCGCGATCGCCGAGCGCCGGAAGGTTCTCATATCGGTCATCGCGCATGCAGGCGACGGCAACACCCACCCGCTCATCGTGCACGATCCGCAGGATCCCGGCGAAACCGCCCGTGCTCACGAGGCTTTCGGCGAGATCATGGACCTGGCCATCGCACTGGGCGGCACCATCACCGGCGAACACGGAGTGGGACGGCTCAAGAAGGCCTGGCTGCCCGGTCAACTCGGTCCCGAGGTCATGGACCTGTCCCGCCGCATCAAAGACGCGCTCGATCCGCACGGCATCCTGAATCCCGGCGCGGTCCTGTAGGCCCGCCGATGCTCATTGCCCGGTTCCTGCGCGCGAAGACAACCGGCTGAGCGCCGGTTGCCCGAGTCTCGTGGACACGGCGATCTAGGAGCGTCCGTGCACCGCCGAACCGAGCAGCGAGCGGATGCTCGAACCGGAGCGAGACCGATGCCTTGTACAGCCGTACCGATACCGTGACAACTACCCCATCCGAGGAGAAACTGATGCTCGCACCCAAGCCCACCGCCACTCGTGAGCTGGTATCGCTGGACGGGATCTGGCGTTTCGCCATCGACACAGCGGCCGGTGACCGGCCGTGGCTGGGTCGACTCGACGGCACGCTCGAAGCCGCCGTCCCGGCCAGCTACAACGACCTTTTCGTCGATCCGGCCATTCGTGACCACGTCGGCTGGGTGTGGTATCAACGCACTGTCCGTGTCCCGCGCGGCTGGGCCGGGGAGCGGATCCTCGTCCGGGTGGACGCCGCGACGCATGCCGGCAAGGTCTATGCCGACGACCGGCTCGTCGCCGAGCATTCGGGCGGTTACACCCCCTTCGAGGCCGATATCACCGACGTGGTCACCGCGGGCGCCGAGTTCCGGCTCACCATCGGGGTGAGTAATGAGCTCACCGATACGACCATTCCGCCGGGCACCATCACGGTCACTCCGGACGGCCGCCGGCAGCAGAAGTACCTGCACGACTTCTACAACTACGCCGGGCTCGCCCGGTCGGTGTGGCTGTACAGCGTGCCGCCGGTGCGGATCTCGGATATCACCGTCGTCACCGAGGTGGACGGAACCGCCGGCGTCGTGGACTACTCCGTCGCGACAACCGGACCCGCGTCCGTCCGGGTACGACTGAAGGACGCGGCCGGCGTCGAGGTGGCGGCCGGCGAGGGCGCGCGCGGGTCTCTGCGCGTTCCCGATGTCACCCTGTGGCAACCGGGCCGAGCCTACCTGTACGAATTGACGGCCGAGATCCGCGACGGTGACGGCACCGTGCTCGACGAGTATCCGCTGCAGGTCGGCGTGCGCCCCGTCGAGGTGCGCGGCACGCAGTTCCTCATCAACGGAGAGCCGTTCTACTTCACCGGGTTCGGCAAGCACGAGGACACGGCCGTCCGCGGTAAGGGCCACGACGACGCCTACCTCGTCCACGATTTCCAGCTGATGGACTGGATCGGCGCGAATTCGTTCCGTACCTCGCACTATCCGTACGCCGAAGAAGTGATGGACTTCGCCGACCGGCACGGAATCGTTGTCATCGACGAAACCGCGGCGGTCGGGCTCAATCTCTTCATCGAGGGCGGTATCGGCCGCGGCGACAAACGCCCCACATTCTCACCCGAGACCATGAACGACGAAACGAGGAACGCGCACGCCCAGGCGCTGCGCGAGCTCATCGCCCGCGACAAGAACCATCCCAGTGTGGTGATGTGGTGCGTATCCAACGAGCCGTCCTCCATCGAGGAAGGTGCGCGCGAATATTTCGAGCCGCTCGTCGCACTCACCCGCGAACTCGATCCCACGCGTCCGGTGACCTACGCCAGCTTCATGTTCGCCACCCCGGACAACGACCGCATCGCCGACCTCTTCGACGTCCTCGGCCTCAACCGCTATCACGGCTGGTATCTCGCCAACGGCGACCTCACCACGGCCGAAGCCGACCTGGAAGCCGAGCTCACCGCGTGGGCGGCCGCGCACGGGAAGCCGATCATCATGAGCGAGTACGGTGCCGACACCATGCCCGGTCTGCATTCGGTCTGGGACATTCCCTGGACGGAGGAATATCAGACCGCCTTCCTGGAGATGCACCATCGCGTTTTCGACCGCATCGAGGCACTGGTGGGCGAGCATGTATGGAATTTCGCCGACTTCCGGACATCGAACGGTATCCACCGCGTAGACGGCAACAAAAAGGGTGTATTCACCCGCGATCGTCAGCCCAAGGCCGCCGCACACAGCCTGCGCAGCCGCTGGCGGCGGATCGGTAACAGGAAACCGGACGCCCCGGGACCGCAGGCCTGATCCAGGCGCGATCGAGGCTGTGGCCCTGCCTGCACCGGGCGGCCACAGCCTCTGTCTGACTGCCGGCTGCTCCGGAAAGGTACCCATTCCGAGCAAGCGACCCGCCGGTTTCCGGGGGCTCGCGGCAGACGAGTCCACAAGACACTGTCACGACATCGGGACGAGATCGCGAGTACCCCGACCGGAAAGCCGCCCACAACAGTAGAATCGCTCGACCGGATCGCCCGCGAACGATGATCCGACGGCAACCAGTGCCTGTGTCTTGAAGACCCGCGCGGCGGCGCTCGGGCGGTGCAGCACAGAGTCGACAGGCCGACCGAAATCGCTGGGTAGGCCCGGCCCCCAGAACGTCACCTCGTCGGCCAGGCAATGTGCGAGGACCCTCGACAACCCGTCGCGGACACGGGCATCGGTTGCCCAGAGCTCGATATCGAGCGCGAGCGCATGGGGTATCAGTCCACGCCACTGCGCGGTCATCCCGGCCTCCAGATCGTCGACACGCACGCCCAGAATCTCCAGCGGCCGCGATTCGGTGTGATCGGCGACCAGTACGATGACCTCCCATCCGGCCGACACCCGGTCGAACAGCCAGCCGCCCGCCGCGCGCACCACGCCGGCGACCGTGGGGGCCAGCACGACCAGGCGAGGTCGCACAGGATGCCTCCGGATACCGATCACCGCACCCGGTCCCGGATCGGCCGATCGGCTGCTACGCCGAGGGAAATCCACGAGACGAACGACCACGGCATCGTTGCGTGGTTCAGAGCCGCGGAGTGTAGACATCTCGCTCCGTCAGCGCGTTCAGCATCGGTTCGCCCGCGCGGTAGCGTCGGAGGTTCTCGACGATCATATCGATCGTGCGCTGCGTCCGATCGGGTAACCGCGGCGTCGAATGCGGCGTGATGACTACATTCGGCGCATCCCACAACGGGGATTCCGGTGGTAGTGGCTCGGGGTCGGTGACATCCAGCCCCGCACCGGCGATCTGCCCGGCGTGGAGCGCCTCGATCAGTGCGTCCTGGTCGATGATCGGCCCGCGTGCCATGTTGATGACGAAAGCCGACTCCTTCATCCGGGCGAACTCGGCGGCGGAGAACATGTGGTGCGTCTTGTCCGTCAGCTGTGCGGCGATCATGACGACATCTGCTTCGTCGAGCAGCCGCTCCAATCCGTCGCCACGGTCCGCGGACAGCATGGTGTCCACATCCGCCGCATGGTCCGCGGCGCTGCGGCGGTAGACGATCACCTTCATCCCGAACGCCTTCCCGAGGCGCGCCATCTCCTTGGCGGTATGGCCGTAGCCCACGATGCCGAGCGTCTTGCCGTACAGCGCGAGTCGCTCTTCGGACCCCAGGAAGCCCTGCCAGCGATGTGCGTCCTGCTGCCGGAACAGTCGCCGGGCATCGAAGGTGAGCGCAAGCGCGAAATAGAACCCGTGCTGGGCGAGTGCGGGCGCCGACCGGCCGGCGGAGCCGGTGACGACCAGATCGCGGGCGAACAGTTCGGGCACCGCGGACCTGGTGAGACCGGAATGGTCGCAGTGCACCCAGCGCAGCCGAGGCGCCTCGAGATGTCTCCGGTCGATATCTCCCAGCAGTACCGCGACGTCCACATGTTCGAGGGCAGCGGCGATACCCTCCGCATCCCAGGGCTGGATGTGGAGGAACTCCGCGGGAGCGAACGCCTGCCGCAGCTGCTCGATCTCCTCCGGGGTGTACATGACCGTGGCGAGAACACTCCGGACTTCACGGGGGCGCCGGTCATCGTTCATGAATGCACACATCCTTGTGGTTACCAGCCGCTACACCGGGTCACAGTGGCATAGCGCTATCAGGGCGTCAATCGGTTGCCAAGACTTGTCCAGCCGGGTTACCGTTCGGGCGGAGCTACCGCGCCACCGGGCGGCCATATCCGGCGTATTGTGCCGAATCCGCCGACTCCGGCTCCTGCGCTCGGGTGTCGGCCGCTCGGGTACTGGCGTGGGCGCGACCACCGCACCGGCCCTCGTGGCCGGCGGCCGGCAAGGATCGGCCCCGCTACAGCGGCAGCCCGGAGGGCGCTTCTGCCTGGGTTCGAGAATACCCCTCTCGAAAACTGCGAATGATAATTCCGATTTGGGATAACCTCCAGGCAGGTCACTAGAGACTATGCGCCGGACTGCCCGATTCCGAAGCGATCGAGCGCGGTGACAACCCATGGCAACCGCTTGTGGGTTATCGCTGTGGGCCGCGTAATTGACACACATCACAGAACAAGGAAGTTCGTATATGTCTTGTCAATCACTTCGCTCGCGCCGCCGCCCGCGCCTGCCGGCCGTACTGGTCGCCGGGCTCCTGTGGGCCGCGGTGGCCGGCTGCGGTGTCGACCAAGCCTCGGGCCCCTCGGCGACCTCGGGCGACGCGACACTCGCCTTCGCGGTCCAGGGCGCACCGAACTCCCTCGATCCCGCACAGCTGGTGGAGGGCCAGCAAGCCTACGTGTGGTCGGGAATCTTCGACACCCTCCTGTACCTGGACAACGATGGAAAACTACAGCCCAACGCGGCCGAGAGCTGGCAGATCAGCGACGACGCTCGTACAGTTACCCTGACCCTGCGCGCCGGCATGACCTTCAGTTCCGGTGCCCCGGTGAACGCGGCCGCGGTGAAGACGACCATGGAGCGCACCAAGGCGACGCCCGGGCCGATGCAGAACTGGCTGGACGTGGTCGAAGCCGTCCGCACACCGGACGATCGCACCGTCGTCCTCGAACTCGCCCGGCCCGACGCCGGTCTGCTGCCCGCACTTGCCATGGGACCGGGAGTAATCGGCGATCCGGCAACCATCGACCGGCCCGGCACAGCCTTGAACCCGGTCGGCTCCGGGCCGTACACCCTCGATACCGCGCAGACTGTGCACGGGACGACCTATGTGCTGAACCGCCGCGACGACTACTGGAACGCCGACGCGTATCCCTTCGCCACAGTGAAGGTCCGCGTGATCCCCGACCGTACGGCCGTTTTGAACGCCCTTCAGGCGGGTGAACTCAATGCGGGCTCCGTCGAGGTCACGCACCTGCCCCGACTCGAAGCGAGCGGCTTCCAGGTCACTCCGGTCGAAGGTGCCTCGCTGGTCAGCCTGATCATTGCCGATCGAAAAGGCGAACTGGTTCCCGCCCTTGCCGATCAACGCGTCCGCGCGGCGATCAACATGGCCTTCGATCGCACGAAAATTGTCGGACAGCTCATCCACGGATCCGGCAAACCCACGGTGCAGACCTTCAGCCCACAAGGGCCGGCCTACGATCCCGCGTTGGCGAACGAGTACGCCTTCGATGTCGCCGGTGCCAAGAGGCTCCTGGCCGAGGCGGGCTACCCGGACGGGTTTGCGGTGACGATGCCGGAAACGGCTCATGCCAAGCCTTTCGCCCCTACCGTCACCCAATCACTGGCGGCCATCGGTATCACCGTGAACTGGGAGCCGATACCGCAACAGCAGGCACCCGCCGCCGTGGCGTCGAAACGATTCCCCCTGGTGCTCGCCATCGACGCCGCCGCCCCGTTTCCTCGTGAACTGCAGGGATTCGCACCGGAGCACGCACGTAATCCTTTCCACACCGTCGAGCCGGAGCTCACCGCACTGATCGATCAGTTCAACCGGGCGCTCGATCCGGAGCGTGCCGACGAACTGGCCAAGGAGATCAATGCGTTCACCGTGCGATACGCGTGGGATGCGCCCCTACTGCACGTCACCGTCAACTGGGTGACCAGAACGGGCATCGAGTTCGTGGCGCTCAGCGCGCGGGGGCTGAGCTCCGTACGACAGTTCGATATCGGGACGTGATCGGGCATGGTCCTCTACGCGCTGCGGCGGCTGGCAATCGGCTCGGTACTGGCCGTGCTGGTCACCTTGATCACCTATGTGCTGCTGAGTAGCTCGTTCGACAGTATCGTGCACGGAGTCGTGGGCCCCGCCGCAACCCCGGAGACCATCGCGGCTCGCAAAACCGCTATGGGGCTGGACCGCCCGATCCTGGTGCAGTATGCCGATTGGCTGAGTCACGCGATCCGGGGTGATTTCGGTGTCTCCTACTTCACCAGCGAACCGGTCGGACCGGCCGTCTCCACCCGCCTCGGCGTGACGCTGTCCGTCGTCGTGGTCGCTCTGGTCATCACCGCCGTCGTCAGTGCGGCCCTGGGTGTCCTGGCGGCCACCCGCAGCGGCGCGATCGACCGCATGGCGCAGGGCGTATCCCTGACCGGAATGCTGCTGCCGAATCTGCTGCTGGCGATCATCCTGGTCTACGTCCTCGCCATCGAACTGAAGCTGCTGCCCGCCACCGGCTTCACCCACTTCAGCGAGGATCCCGCCCGCTGGGCGGCCACCATCACCATTCCGGTGATCGTGCTGGTCATCAATGGAATCGCCAATCTCAGCGCGCAAGTGCGCGGCGCGATGATCGACGAACTGCGCAAGGACTACGTCCGCACCCTGCGCACCCGGGGTATCTCCACCCGGTCGGTGGTGCTGCGGCATGCCTTGCGTAATGCCGCCGGGCCGGCGCTGACAGTGCTCTCGCTGGAGTTCATCACCATGCTCGGCGGGGCGCTCATCATCGAAAACGTGTTCGCGATGCCCGGTTTCGGTTCGTACGCCTTCACCTCGGCCGTCCAGGGCGACGTGCCGGTCATCATGGGCATCACGCTGTTCGCCGTGCTGCTGGTCGTGGGCATCAACCTGACCGTGGACCTGGTGAACGGCTGGCTGAACCCGAAGGCGAGGATCCATTGAACGCGGCACTTCCCCCCACCGGCGTGGCCACCACCGACGAACCGATAACTCGCACCGGCACGGTCCGGCGACTGCTCGGCGATCCGCAGGCCGTCGCCACCGCCGGGATCCTCCTCGTCTTCGTGGCACTCGGCCTGGCGGCCCCCGTATTGGCCGGGCACGACCCGAACTTCGCTTCCCTGGACGCGGTCAACGCGGATATCGGGACACCCGGCTTCCCGCTCGGCGGCGACCAGAACGGGCGCGATATGTTCGCGCGATTGCTGCACTCGATCAACACCAGCGTGGTATCGGCGCTCATCGGCACGAGTATCGCGCTGATCATCGGGGTCAGCTCCGGCCTCGTCGGTGGCTATTTCGGTACCCGCACCCGCGTGGTCACCGAATGGGTGTTCAACCTGATCATGACCTTTCCCGGGCTGCTGCTGCTGATCGTGCTCATGCCGGTCACCCAGGGCGACTTCCGGGCCACCATGGCGATCTTCGGCGTGCTGCTGTCGCCCGCGGTGTACCGCATCACGCGCAATCAGGTGCTCGGTGTGAAGAACGAACTGTTCGTGGATGCCGCGCGGGTATCCGGGCTGCCGGACCGGCGCATCCTGGCCCGGCACGTACTGTTCGTGGTCCGGGGGCCGATCATCATCGCCACCGCCTTCCTCGCCGGATCCGCCATCGGTGTACAGGCGGGACTGGCATTCCTCGGTGTCGGTTCCAGCTCGGTGCCGAGCTTCGGCGCCATGATCGCCGACGGCTTCGTCAACCTGTATGTCGAGCCACTCCAGTTCGTCTGGCCGAGCCTGGCTCTCGGCGTCATGACCGCGTCGCTGGTGCTATTCGGCAATGCCCTGCGCGACACCTTGGAGGGTCCCCGCCACAAACCCGTCAAGATAGCGGGCGCGCGACGTCCACCCGCCCTCGACAACGACGATATGCCCACCACGTCCGGGCTGTTGACGGTACAGGATCTCACCATCGCTTATCCGTCGCCGTCCGGTGAGCTCAGAGAGGTGGTCAGCGGCGTCTCGTTCAGCCTCGACGCCGGCGAAACCTTGGGGCTGGTGGGCGAATCCGGTTCCGGTAAGACCCAGACCGCCTTCGCTGTCCTCGGTGTTCTCCCGCCCGAGGCGGTGGTCACCAGTGGATCCGTCATGATCGACGGGTACGAACTGCTCGGCCGCAGCGAAAAACAACTTCGTGCCGTACGCGGAC
Organism: Nocardia carnea; assembly: GCF_029868325.1. Lineage (GTDB taxonomy): Bacteria > Actinomycetota > Actinomycetes > Mycobacteriales > Mycobacteriaceae > Nocardia > Nocardia carnea_C. Next base: position 11,068 of record NZ_JARWNW010000174.1, on the reverse strand, counting down.
GCGATATCGCCTATGTGCCGCAGGAGCCGATGACCAATCTCGACCCCTCGGTCACGATCGGCTCGCAACTCGCCGAGGGAGTGCGTGCTGCTACGCCGATGTCGCGCCGAGCAGCCCACAAACGGGTTATCGCCCTGCTGGGCCAAGTGGGCATCCCGGACCCCGAGCGGACATTCTCCTGCTACCCGCACCAGATCTCCGGTGGTATGGCGCAACGCGTTCTCATCGCCGGTGCGGTCGCGTCCCGGCCCCGGGTACTCATCGCCGACGAACCGACCACCGCGCTCGATGTCACCGTGCAGGCCGAGATCCTGGATCTGCTCCGGGACCTACAGCAACAACTGGATATGGCAGTACTGCTGGTGACCCACAATTTCGGCGTGGTGGCCGACCTGTGCGATCGCGTGGCGGTGATGCGCCGCGGCGAGATCGTCGAATCCGGAGACACCCGCACGCTCTTCACCGAGCCACAGCACGAATACACCCGGATGCTGCTCGATTCCATCCTCGACGGCAGCGTGGTACGCACCGATCCACCCACCGGTGGAGCTGACGAGACAACCATCCCGACCGCCATGGCTGCGGAGTGAGTGAGCGTGATGACTTCCCTCCTCGAAGTGAACGATCTACGCGTCGGCTTTCCGGGTCGCGGATTCCGTGCCCGGCCGGTCGAAGTGCTGCACGCGGTGTCGCTGACCGTCGCTGCCGGTGAGACCTTGGGCCTGGTCGGCGAATCCGGGTCCGGAAAAACCACCATCGGGCGTGCCGTACTGGGCTTGGTACGGCCGAGCGGTGGAAGTATCCGATTCGACGGTGCGGACATCACCTCTCTCGGCGGCACCGCCCGGCGAGCGCTGGCCCGCGACCTGCAGGTGGTCTTCCAGGACCCGTACGGTTCCCTCAACCCCTCCCTGACGATCGGCGATATTCTCAGCGAGCCGCTGGTCGTGCAGGGCACCGAACCGGCCGCCGCCCGGGCCCGCATCGCCGAACTGCTGGACCAGGTCGGGCTGCCGGCCGACTCCGCCGAGCGCCTACCCCGGGAGTTCAGCGGCGGCCAGCGGCAACGCATCGCTATCGCCCGGGCGCTGGCTCCCGAGCCGAAGCTCATCGTCTGCGACGAACCCGTTTCCGCACTCGACCTGTCGACCCAGGCGCGGGTGCTCGACCTCTTCGTCGATATCCAGCGGCGCACCGGGGTGGCCTACCTGTTCATCTCCCACGATCTCGCCGTCATCCGGCATATCAGCCATCGGGTCACCGTGCTCTACCGCGGCGATATCGTGGAAACCGGCCCGGCCACCACCGTCACCGGCACCCCCGAACATCCGTACACCCGGCGCCTGCTCCTGGCCGCGCCCGTCACCGATCCGGTCGAGCAGCGACGCCGCCGCGAAGAGCGCCGACGGCTGGCCGAAACCGGCTCTACCGGATAGGAATCGGTTCACATCCGTGGTCGTTGCGGCCGCCCGCGACAGGGATCGCCGGAACGGCCGCGGGATAGTCGTCACCCGCCGGGTGCGCCACGCCCACACATCGCGGTGGGCGCGACGCACCCGGTTCAGCGGCCGGCCCGCGGCAGCTCGTGCCCGGACAACACGGTGACCAGATCGATCAGCGCGCCGTGGTCCCGGCCGCCGTAGCCCTGGGCGACAAGGGCACCCATGAGCTGAGCCACCACGGCTCCGAGCGGAATTGCCACTCCCGCTTCCCGGGCCGCGGACTGGAGGATCCCGAGATCCTTGTGGTGCAGATCGACCCGGAAGCCGGGCTCGAACCGGCGCTCGGCCATGGCCTGCGCTTTGCGGTCGAGGATCCGGTTGCCCGCCAGCCCGCCGGCAAGTACCCGGATCGCCGCCGCCGTATCCACCTCGTGGGCTCGCAGAAAGACCAGAGCCTCGGCGACCAGTTCGATGGTGCCCGCGACGATCAGTTGATTCGCGGCCTTGACGGTCTGCCCCGCGCCGGCGGCGCCGACGTGCACGACCGTGCCGCCGACGGCGTCCAGAACCGGTTTCGCAGTGGCGAAGTCCGCGTCCGCGCCGCCGACCATGATCGACAAGGTCCCGTCGACGGCACCTTGTTCCCCACCGGAAACCGGTGCATCCACCGCTCGGATCCGGGCGGCGATCTCGCGCGACACATCGGGCCTGATGGTGCTGCAGTCGATCAGCAGTGCACCGGGCGACGCATGGGCGAGCACACCCTCGGTGCCCAGCACCACTTCCCGGACATCCGGGGAGTCCGGCAGCATCGTGATGACCACCTCGGCGCCGCGGACTGCCTCGGCGATCGAGCCGGCGGCCTTACCGCCCGCCGCGACGAGACGGTCCACCTTGGCCAGGCTCCGGTTGTAGCCGGTGACATCGAAACCGGCCCCTACCAGGTTCGCCGCCATCGGGCCGCCCATGATCCCCAGGCCGAGGAAACCGATCTTCGTCATCGCATGTTCTCCCAATTCACCGTACTGATCGCCGACCGGGCTCACCGTCCGGCCGGCGATTCGGCGGTCGCCGAGTGCGCCGGTTCCCACCGAACCAACCGGCAGCGCAGTACCGCAATCTGTTGCGCCCAGTTGCCCTGTTCGCCGCACGGACAACTCCCGGCCCGTGGCGGGCGCGCTGTTCGGTCAACCGGTTGCCATAATCGGAGAGCTATCGATGCGACAGATCCTGGCAGAGGCCGGAAGACCGAACCCGATGAGGAGACGATGTGGCTGCGAGCAGGCGGGCAGGCGGTGGAACCCCCGGCGGCAACCGCGGTGCCGATGTGACGATCTACGATATCGCCCGAGCGGCCGAGGTGAGCCCGTCCACGGTCTCCCGCGCACTGCACAAGCCCGGCCGCATCAATGCCAAGACAGCGCAGCATATCCGGGACACCGCCCAGGCTCTCGGCTATCGGATCAATCCCCTGGCCCGTGCCCTGCCCACCGGGCGCACCCGCATGCTCGGCCTGCTCTTGTCCGATATCACCAATCCTGTCTTTTTCGACCTTGTCCGAGGAGCCGAGCGGATCACCGCCCGGCAGCGCTATACCCTGGTGGTCGCCGAATCGCAGGAGACCGCCGCGCTGGAGTGGGAGACAGCGGATCGGCTGCTCCCCTCGGTCGACGGACTCGTGCTGGTCGCTTCGCGCCTCGGCGACGATCAAATCCAGCGACTCGACGATCAACGTCCGGTCCTGCTGGTGAACCGCGTGGTACCCGGCGTCACCGGCATCGTTCCCGATGTACTCCCGGGCATCCGGGCGGCCCTGGACCATCTCGCCGACCTCGGGCACCGATCGCTGGCGTTCTTGTCCGGTCCTGCGAACTCCTGGATGAGCACTCTGCGGTGGGAAACACTGCTCGACGAAGCTCCCCGGCGATCGATGACCGTCGTCGAGATAGGGCCAGGTGAACCGACAACCGAAGGCGGCAGGAAGAGCCTCCGCCGCGTCGTCGCGTCAGGTGTGACCGCCGTAGTGACCTACAACGATCTGATGGCCATCGGCCTGCTCCAGGCGAGCAAGAACGCGGATATCGCCGTTCCGGAGCGGTTGAGCATCGTCGGATTCGATGACATATTCGGCTCCGATTTCACCACTCCGCCCATCACCACCATCCGGACACCGCTGGGCGCCATGGGCGAAGAGGCCGTTCGACGGCTCATCGCCCAGATCGACGACGAGGAACCGGAGGGCGGCGACAAACCACTGGAAACTGTATTCGTCCAGCGCGGCTCCACCACGACACCGTCATCCTGACTCCGCGCGACGACCCGAGGCATTCGCCGCCACGATTCGCGCGACCTCGGCAGGCGCTGCGGCGGGGGCCAGATGTCCCACGCCAGGCAGGATTTCGAGTCCGGCTCCGGGGATGGATCGGGCGATGAATCGCTGTTCGTCCGGCGGTGTCGCGATATCCCGGGCACCACCGACAACCACTGTCGGCGCCGACACCCTCGGTAGATCGCCACGCACATCCGCGGCGGCGAGGACATCGCACCCTACCGCGTACGCTTCCGGGCTGATCGACCGCAACATATCGGCATACGCCGCGACGATCTCGGGATCCCGGCGCCGGAACTCCGCAGTGAACCATCGGTCCATCACGAACGGCACGAGTGGTTCGAGGCCGCCCTGCCGGACGGCTCGGGCCCGCTCGATCCACCCTTGCGGCTCGTATACGGCCGCACTGCACAGAACAGTCAGTGAGGAGACGCGTTCGGGTGCACGGGCGGCGGCACGGATCGCGACCATTCCGCCGATCGATACCCCGGCGAGATGGACACGCTCGATATCGAAGCGGTCCAGGACGGCCAGGAAGTCGTCGACGAGAACATCGATCCCGGCGACGCCGTCCCCCAACGGGGCCCGTCCGTGCCCACGCTGATCGCAGCGGACGATATCGAACGACTCCCGCAGCCTCGCGACCACGTCGTCCCACAACTCCAGTGTCGTACCGAGGGAGTTCAACAGTGCAACGGTTCCGGCTCCGGGACCCGAGCGCACTGCGCGATCGAGAACGGCGCCACCAGCAGGACGACTGTGCATTGGACCGACACCCACCCTTGTGACGACTTCGGCGAAACACTTATCGCGGAACGGGACGACATCGCCCGAGAGGCAATGCTGCCCGGACCGGACCACCGTCGCACGCATCCCGGCCGACCGTCAACCGATTGCCATCCGGATCGGCCGAGACGGGAATCTGCACCGAACTATCGGCAAATTACTTGTCAGCCTCCACCACCCGTGTTGGCATCCGGTTGCCAAATGGAAGGACCACTGCTTGACTGTAACGCGACGGCGACGCCTCAGCGGTCCGCCACGGTAGTACGCCGACTATGCGACCGGCCCGTGATCAACGCCGCGCACAGCAGGTTTTGCGAAGGAGCTCACCCGCATGTCAGTCAGCACCGCCCACGGCACGCACAGTCGATGGCAGGAGCCGTTCACCGTCTTCCAGACCAACCTCCAGGACATCGACGCCACGATGGACGTTGCGGCTGCACTCGATGTCATCGAGCGGCACGGGGCCGACACCTGGCTGCTCAATGCCGGCGGGATCACCGCGTTCTATCCGACCGACCTGCCGTACCACGCGCGCAACCCATTCCTCGACCAGCGTCCCTCCGGCGACCTCCTGGGCGACGCGGTGACAGCAGCGAACCGGCGTGGGATACGGGTGCTCGCCCGGCTCGACCTGTCCAAGGTCTCCGCCGAAACCGCCGCCCGCCATCCCGACTGGCTGTTCGTCTCGCACAGTGGGCAACCGCAGATCTACCAAGGGCTTTACAGCACGTGCCCCTCCGGGGAGTACTACCAGCATCGTGCGCTCGACATCCTCGATGAGATACTCGACCGCTACCCGGTCGACGGCTTCTTCTTCAACTGGTTCAACTTCAATGAGCGGGACTACGGCCAGGTAATCCACGGCGTATGTCACTGCGCTTCCTGCCTGCAAGGATTCGCGGAGATGAGCGGCGGCGCACCGCTCCCCGACGACCATCGCTCCCCCAGCCTTCTACAGTGGCGCCGGTACACGGAGACAACGCTGGCAGGGCTGGCGAGGAAGTACAACCACCACACGGCGATCCGCGATCGGGACCTGGCGATGATCCTGCGCAAGGGCGCCCCGATCGTGTACCACGAAGGCAACAATTCCTTCCTGCAGATGCCGGGCAAGGATTTCTGGCCACACGCGACCGCGGAGGCGGTCAGCGCGCATATCTCGGCCCGCCCGGACATCCCGCTCGTGCTCAACACGGTGGCCCATATCGACTCCACGTACCGGATGGGGGCCGAGCAGCCGGAGCACGTCGCCCAGCATCTGATCCAGGCAATCGCACGCGGGGGAAATCCCTCCACCTACATCCTCGGCGCACCAGGCCGGCTCCCGATGACCAGCGTCTCGCTGGCCCAGGATGTCACACGATTCCATCGCGCACATCACGAGCTCTATGCGGCCCTGCACCCGGCAGCGTCGATTGCCCTGGTACGACCAGGGGCTCGCGGCGCCTCCGGCGCCTATTTGGACTCGATCGAGGAGTTCCGCGGTGTCTATCTCGCCCTGCAGGAGCGGCAGCTGCCGTTCGACGTCCTGCCGATCGACGATGTGACGACGCCGGCCATCGACCGCTACCGGCTGATCGTCCTCCCCGGCGTCGGATCAATCGGGCCGGATACCGCCACGGTGCTCGACGATTTCGTCCGACGCGGCGGCAACCTGCTCACCACCGGGACCAGCGGTGTCACTGCGGAAGGCACGGTGGAACTGACCTCCAGCCCGGCACTGCGCCGGATCGGAACAGCACTGTCCGGCCCGGATCTGTGGTCCACGTACGCGACATTGGACGAACAACCCCAGGCAACAGCGTTCCATTACGAGGGTTCCATAGTCCCGATATTCGGAGCGAACGCCCGCTATGTCTGGAAGCCGGCGGTCACCACGACCGGACAGATACTCGCCCAGGCGCCCTGGGGGCCGCCGGAACTCGCCTACGGCCACCGGACCAGCGGCGAACCGGCCGTCGCCGCGGCACATTTCGGTTCCGGTGTCCACTCGATGATCCCCTGGACCGTCGGGCGCACCTATCGCGAGTTCGGCAAGACCGAGGTGCGAGATCACCTGGTGCGCGTGCTCGAGCCGCTTGCCGACCACACCGTGAGCGCAGACCTACCGGAACGAGCAGAACTGATTCTCGGCCGCGACGACACCGGCCTGGTCGCGCACATACTCAACCACACGGGCGCAGGCCGACGATCGTTCGGCCCGCATATTCCGCTCAGCGGCTGCCGCCTGTTCCTCCACGGAGCGAACCGCGAGTCGCGGGCAACCGCACTGGTAGCCGGTCGAGAACTCAGCACACGCCGGACGGAATCATCGCTCGTCGTCGAGTTGCCCGTGATCGACCTGTTCGAGGTCGTCCGTATCGTCACACCTGGGAGTGCGGCACCGACCGGTCGATGACCCACCGCCCCCCGGGGGGCGACAGCCGAAGTCCCGGTGGCGGCCGGTAGCCCTCACCCGAGCAGCTCGGCCCGGGCAGTTCGTGGAATTGCCGGGTGGGAGTTTCTGATGGGAAGCGCTGATCCGGACGGTTTCCCCGATGACGGCGAACACCCCGTGCACCGAGTTCGGCTCCGGCCCTTCGTGATCGCGGCGCACGCCGTCACCAACGCCTACGCCCAGCATCCGGTGTGCTCCCCCAGCCGCGCTATGCCACAGGTGGACCTTCCCCGGCCTGGCGCCGCCACCAGCGGACGAACGGCCCGGACCGGCCGTCTGACGATACCGGGCGCCGTCGTCGGCGGATTCGTCCTCGATCAGCCGCGGGCCCGGTCGGTATGTCGCCATCGGGTGCCGCCGCGGCGCGGGCAGGCGCCCCATAGAGTGCACTCGAACAGGTGCCCCCGGCTGTGTTTTGGCGTCTCGTTCGCCTGATCACCTAGCACAATGACCGAACTCGGCAGCCCTACCTGGTACGCGCGATTCGCGGTCCAGGTGCCGGCCGACGCCGCGCTGCACCGGGGGGCGACGGAGGACTCGGCGAACTCGCCACCGTGGCACGTTACCGAAGGGGTTGAATCGGTGCCTGCCCGAGCTGCCCGCCGCCGTCCACGCCTCCCAGGTGCCCGAAACCAGGGACCAGCCCCACCTCTAAGATTGCCAACGATTAGCTGCCACGGAAATTCGTCGGCGTGTCGACGTGACGACATGCTGGAAGAGCATGCTCGGTGAGTTGCGCGACTGTGCCGGTCAGGAAGCGGTCGGCGCACGGGCCTCATTTCGGTGGACCGCTGAAGCAGTGGCCGATCCCCGTATCCGAGCGACACACCGTCGGCCGCCCACCAAATCTCACGCTCGCGTTACGCCACGACCGTACCCATCAAGGAGGGCAGCAGCTACGGCGCTGGTGAGGCATCGCTTTCCGACACGACAGCCTGACGGCGTGTGACCGTTTTTGTGACCGTTTCGAGCGTGGCAAAGCCGGTATCCACACTGATCTCCAGCTATCGCGGAGCCCCGCACCTGGTGTTCCTGATGCGGGGCCTCCGTTCGAAAAGAGCTGTCGGAAGCTACTTTTCGATCACCGAACAGCACTCACTGGTACTTGGCCTTGGCCTCGCGGCGGCGGCGGTGCAGGATCGGCTCGGTGTATCCGTTGGGCTGCGTGGTGCCCTCCAGGATCAGCTCCTTGGCGGCCTGGAAGGCGACACTTCCGGCGAAATCCGGGGCCATCGGCCGGTAGCCCGGGTCACCGGCGTTCTGCCGGTCCACCACCGGCGCCATCCGCTCCAGGCTGGCGATCACCTGGTCGGTGGTGACCACGCCGTGCCGCAGCCAGTTGGCCATCAGCTGGCTGGAGATGCGCAGGGTGGCGCGATCCTCCATGAGTGCGATATCGGAGATATCGGGGACCTTGGAGCAGCCCACACCCTGATCGATCCAGCGCACCACGTAGCCGAGGATCGACTGCGAGTTGTTGTCCAGCTCCTGCTGCTTATCGGCGTCGCTCCAATTCGTATCGGCCGCCAGCGGGATCTCCAGAATCTCGTCGACGCTCGCGCGGGCGCCGCCCTTGGCGAGCTCGGCCTGCCGCTTGAACACATCCACCAGGTGGTAGTGCGTGGCGTGCAGGGTGGCCGCCGTCGGCGAGGGCACCCAGGCGGTGGTCGCGCCGGCCTTCGGGTGACCGATCTTCTGTTCGAGCATCCCGGCCATCAGGTCGGGCATGGCCCACATGCCCTTACCGATCTGCGCCTTACCGGGCAGGCCCGCCGCGATCCCGGTATCGACGTTCCAGTCCTCGTAGGCCAGGATCCAGCGCTGGGTCTTCATCTCGGCCTTGCGGATCATCGGACCCGCCAGCATCGAGGTGTGGATTTCGTCGCCGGTGCGGTCCAGGAAGCCGGTGTTGATGAACACCACCCGGTCGGCGGCGGCATCGATGCAGGCCTTCAGATTCACCGTGGTGCGGCGTTCCTCGTCCATGATGCCGACCTTGAGGGTGTTGCGCGGCAGGTCCAGCACATCCTCGACGGCGGCGAACAGGTCGTTGGTGAACGCGACCTCGTCGGGCCCGTGCATCTTCGGCTTCACGATGTACACCGAGCCGGTGCGGCTGTTGGACAGCGCCACATCCTGGCGCAGCGAATGCTTGGCGATGAGGGAGGTGATGATGCCGTCCAGGATGCCCTCGGGCACCTCGTTACCGTCGGCGTCGAGGATGGCGTCGCTGGTCATCAGGTGCCCGACGTTGCGGACGAACAGCAGCGAGCGGCCGTGCAGCGCCAGCTCGGAACCGTCGAGCGCGGTGTAGACGCGGTCCGGGTTCATGGTGCGGGTGAAGGTTTTACCGTTCTTGGTGACCTCTTCGGCGAGATCACCCTTCATCAGGCCCAGCCAGTTGCGGTAGCAGAGGGTTTTGTCGTCGGCGTCGACCGCGGCCACCGAATCCTCGAAGTCCATGATCGTGGTGACCGCGGATTCGATGACGACATCCTTGACACCGGCGGTGTCGGTGCTGCCGATGGGCGATTCGGGATCGATCTGGATCTCGATATGCAGGCCGTTGTGCTTCAGCAGGATCGAGGTGGGCGCGGCCGGGTCGCCGAGGTAGCCGACGAGCTGGCCTGCGTCGGCCAGGCCGATCGTGGTGCCGTCCTCCAGGCCGACCTCGAGCTCCCCGTCGACGATGGCGTACGAGGTGGACCCGATATGCGAACCGGTGATCAGGGTGACGGCATCGTCGAGGAAATTACGCGCCCATTCGATGACCTTGTCACCGCGCACCTTGTTGTAGCCGGTGCCCTTTTCCGCGCCGCCGGTCTCCGGGATGGCGTCGGTGCCGTAGAGCGCGTCGTAGAGCGAACCCCAGCGCGCGTTGGCGGCGTTGATGGCGAAGCGGGCATTGCTGACCGGCACCACCAGCTGCGGACCGGCCGTGCTGCTGATCTCGTCGTCGACACCGGTGGTGCCGATCGTGAAATCCGCGGGTTCGGGGCGCAGATAACCGATCTCGGTGAGGAACTGCTTATACGCCGAGCGGTCGTAGTTCGCGCCCGGGTGCTCGCTGTGCCAGGCATCGAGTTTGCCCTGGATTTCGTCGCGTTCGGCCAGCAGGGCCCGGTTACGCGGAGCGAATTCATTGATGATCCGCTCGGCGCCGGCCCAGAACGCGGCGGAATCGACGCCGGTGCCGGGCAACGCCTCGTTCTCGACGAAGTCGTGGAGAACGGTGGCAACCTCGAGCCCGCCGACCTTTTTCCGCTCTGTCATCTACTTGCCTCACTTCCGCGAATACCGGGTGGAAAGTCGATGTATATGTTACCGACCGGTAGTGCCGCTTCGGCCGCCGGGTGAGAGCGCGGGCGCGTGCCGCCGTCCGCCCCGGACTCTACTCCGTTACCGACGGGCACCCCGCACTTCATAACGGCACCCGCGACACCGGGTATGGACGAACTCCGACCACCCGCAGCGTCGAGGATCTTCGGGCACCGCGTCCTGCGGTAACCACCGCCGTCTCGGCATGGGACGGCTGGTTGTCCCCCTCCCCGGGCACCGTCGCCCCGACCGCCTCTACCTGGGCCCTTGCTCAGCGGGCGGCGGGGACTTCGGGGTGGATATCGGAGCAGACCATCTGCGGAGTCCCATTGCCACGGCTATCAAGGCAGACCATCCGCAAAGGGGCGGGCTGTAATTTTTGAGACGCTCCGCGTCTCGAGGGGTGGGGGGGGGGGGGGGGGCGCGCCCCGGGGGGGGGGGGGGGGGGGGGGGGGGGGGGGGGGGGGGGGGGGGGCCGGGGGGGGGGTGGGGGGTTGACGCAATTGTGGGGGCGGGGGGGGGCGCCCCCGGGGGGCCCCATTGTGGTTCTCCCCCCACCCCCCCCCCGGGGCCCCCCCCCCCCCCCCCCCCCCCCCCCCCGCCCCCCCCCCCCCGGGGGGGGGGGGCGCCGGCCCGGCGGCGCCGCCTCGAACCAGACGAACGCCGGGCCCAGATCCTGGCCAAGGCGATCGAAATGTTCGGGGAGCGGCCCTACGCCGCGGTATCCACCGCCGAACTCGCGCAGCGCGCCGGGGT
>NZ_JARWNW010000173.1 GCF_029868325.1 Nocardia carnea | reverse complement strand
GAGGACACCAACCGGTTCGCCCATATCCCGGCCGCGTTGTGGTGGGGGTGGGTCTCCCGCCCGCCGCGTGCCCCCCCGCCGCCGCCCCCGCGGCGGATGCCGCCAACGAACGGTTCACCGGAACGCTCGGTGTGAATATCGTGGCGCATCCGGACACCATCACGGCACTGGGCACCGAGTTCGACGCGCTGATCGAACAGCTGCGCTACGGCACCGTCGCGGTGAACGCGTGGACGGCGGTCGGTTACCTGACCCCGACCGCGAGCTGGGGCGCCTTCCCCGGCCATACCCTCGACGATGTCCAGAGCGGTATCGGTGTCGTGCACAACGCCTGGCTGATCGACCGGATCGAACGCACCGTCGTCCGGGGCCCGTTCCGGCCCGCGCCGCGTTCGCTGCTGAGCCGGGAGTGGGCGCTGACCCCGAAACCGCCGTGGTTCGTCACCAACCGGACCGCCGCGCGGACCGGTCGCCTGCTCACCGCCTTCGCCGCCGAACCGCGCTGGTCGCGGCTGCCCGCCATTTTCGCCTCCGCCCTGCGCGGCTGACCCACGACTGGAGCACACCGATGAAAGCAGATACGGCGCTGCCGTCCACCGCCGATTACATCGTTGTCGGCACCGGTTCGGCCGGGGCGGTGCTCGCGGCCCGGCTGAGCGAGAATCCGGGCAACCAGGTCGTCGCGCTCGAGGCCGGCCCGGAGGACACCAACCGGTTCGCCCATATCCCGGCCGCGTTCTCCAAACTGTTCGGGGGCGAATGCGATTGGGGGTACCTGACCACCCCGCAACCCGAACTGGGCAAGCGCCAGATCCTGTATCCGCGCGGGAAGCTGCTCGGCGGCTCATCGTCGATGAACGCCATGATGTGGGTGCGCGGTTTCGCCGCCGACTACGACGAGTGGGCGGCCGCGGCCGGTGATGCCTGGTCGTTCGCCCATATCGTCGAGTATTTCAAGAAGATCGAAGCCGTGGAGGGTGCGTCCGAATCCGACGAGGGCCGGACCGGGCCGCTGGCGGTCTCACGCCAGCGCACCACGAACCCGTGGACCGGGAAATTCCTGGCGGCTGCCGAGCTCGCCGGTTTCAAGAACGAGCGGGCCAATACGGCACAGCCTGAGGGCTTCTCCCAGACAATGGTCAACCAGAAACGCGGGGCGCGGTGGAGTACCGCCGACGCGTATCTGAAACCGGCGCGGCGCCGGCCGAATCTGACCGTGATCACCGAGGCGCACGCGAACCGGGTCCTCTTCGAGGGCACCCGCGCCGTCGGCGTCGAATATCGGAAAGACAATCGGGTTTTCACCGTTCGGGCCCGGAAAGAAGTCGTGCTCTGCGGTGGTGCGATCAATACTCCGCAATTGCTGATGCTCTCCGGTATCGGCGACGAACAGCAGTTGCGGGCGCACAATATTCCGGTACTGCACCATATTCCGGATATCGGCCGCAATATGAGCGATCACCTGGTTTCGCTCATCGGTTTCGGTGTCGATTCCGGAACTCTCTTCGATGCGGAGAAACCGCGCCAGCTCCTCGATTATCTGCTGCGGCGGCGGGGATTGCTCACCTCGAATGTCGGCGAGGCCTATGGCTTTGTGCGCAGCCGGCCCGACCTCGAATTGCCCGACCTCGAATTGATTTTCGGCCCCGCGCCCTTCTTCGACGAGGGGATCGGTGTGGCCCCGGGCCATGCCGTCGCGCTCGGACCGATCTTGCTGCGCCCGCGCAGCCGCGGAACGGTCACCCTCACCGGGGCCGACCCCGCTGCCAAGGTACTCGTGGACCCGAAGTACCTGTCCGACAGCGAGGGCGCCGATCGTGCCGCGATGCTCGAGGGCCTGCGAATCGCGCACCGGATCGCCCGCACCACACCGCTCGGGCCCGAACTCGGCCCGTTCCTGCAGCCCAAACGGGAGCGGGAAACCCTGGACGAAACCCTCGAAGAGGCGCTGACCTGGCATTCCCACACCCTGTACCACCCGGTGGGCACGTGCCGGATGGGTAGCGATTCCGGCAGCGTGGTGACGCCCGACCTGAGGGTGCGCGGCGTCGAGGGGCTACGGGTGGCCGACGCTTCGGTGATGCCGGCGATCATCCGCGGCCATACGCACGCACCCGCGGTGGTGATCGGCGAGAAAGCGGCCGACCTACTGGCAGCCGCCCGCTGAATCCGCCGTTCAGGCCGAGAGGCCCGTCCACTGTGTGGCGGTGTACGGGCCGGATCCGGCGGTACCGGTCCACCGGCTGATCACCGAGGTCAGATTGCCGGGCGAGGGTGACCCGGGGTGCAGATAACCACCGTAGAGGTTCGGCAGTTGCGGGCGGCCCGCATGCGCTGGCGCGGCCGTGGCGTCGTGCACCACCTGTGTTTTCGCGGCGGACCACAGCGCGTCCGGGCGCGGCGCGGTACGGGTACGCACGCTCAGGTCGGTGCAGTCGAAGTACGACATCACATAGACCGGGCCGATACGTTTGACGGAGAATTCGCCCAGGTTGTTACCGGGGCCGAAGATCGGGGTCGGAGCCTGCCGGGCGGCGGGATACCAGCCCCATTCTCCGCCGACGTGGGCCCAGTTCTGCTGGGCGGCGAAATCGCCGTGGAAGAAGTCGGCGGGGTCGTAGCGGAAGAGCTGGATACGGCCGCGGTCGTGGCGGAAGTGGTGGCTGCCGTTCCAGGGTTTGGCGAAGATGTACAGGTAGCCGTCGGGATCGATACCGGCAAATGTCCACATGCCGTAGGGATTCCCGTTGATCCCGAGCGCGGCGCCGTGCCAGTGGTGCGGGAAGTCCTGCCAGGTGACACCGTAGTCGTCGGAGTAGGCGATCCCCGAGAACGCGGAGCCGTCGGTAGCGGAGTCCGGCGGGACCCAGGTGTGCACGGAGGTGTACTGGACGAAGGTGCGGCCACCGAATTCGATGGCGTCGTTCGGGATACGCGAGACCTCCGTGACACCGAAACCGTTGTCCGCGTGGTGCCGGTAACCGAACAACTGCCCCGCCGGTCGATCTCCCGGCAGGGGGCGGCCGAATTCGATGGGACGGGCACCGGACGGGTCGAAGTCGTCCCCGACCAGGATCAGCGGGGAACCGAGGTAGTCACCGGATTGTCCCGGCCCGCGCCAGCAGTCGCCCCAGAGATAACCCCAGGTGCCGTCGTGGGCGCGGCGATACGGGATACACAGGTCGCCGGACCCGAGTCCGCATCTGCTCGCCGAGTCGGCGGGTTCGTCACACAGTGGGGTGCCGCTTCGAGCAATATCGTCGGTTCCGGACATCTCCACCAGGGTAGCCGGTACCACTGCCGGCTGAATATCCGGCGGCCCCAATAGTATTGACGCCGGCGATTACCCAAGCTTCTTCGACAGATAAAGAACAGCCCGCCGGATTTCTGTTCCGGCGGGCTGTTCCTGCAGGTCTACCTGCGTACACGAGCCACTTGTCACTCGGCGGAGAAGCTCGTCAGATCGCCGAATCCACTGAAGATGCTCCCGAACGCACCCAGCAGAGTCCCGAGGTTTCCCAGGTCGACAGAACCCATTTCCTTCTCCAATCAATCATCCAACCGATGACGCTCTGTGCGCCGCTCACATTGGTAGTGCCGTAATTAGAACGTACCCGATCCGTTTTGCAAACGTGATACGAAAGCAAGGTTAATAGAAATCAAATTCGAGCGTGATCGGAATTCGATCCATGGAATTACACCGATGTATTACATCGAATTATCCTGCGCGAGCGAATTACTCGGATAATTACGGAAATAACGGACAATTCCGAATTCCGAAGGCACACCCGAGCCCTGTATGAACCGAATCAACCCAGGTGCGCCGAGAGCAGCCAGGCGGGGACCGATTTGCGGCCCTGCGGTTCGTCACGCATGACCTCCGGCCGGAAGATCGGGTTGCCCGTCGGCGCCTCCAGCGCCGCGGCCGGGATCTTGCCGTGGATCCGCGCCGGTTCGATCTCGTCGACCACCCAGTACTTCGCCACCGCCGTTCGCAGCTCGTCGGCGGAGACCGGCGCCGGCCCCGGCCCCGAGGCCTCGGGGAACGCGGCGCGGTCGAAGACCAGCGCGAAGTAGGACGCACCCGGCGCGGCAGCCCGGGCGATCGAGCGCAGGTAGCCGTCCCGCGCCTCGACCGGGATCGAATGGAACAGGGTGCTGTCGGCGACGGTGCCGAACCGGCCGTCGTAGCCGGTGAACGAGGTGATATCCGCGACCTCGAACGTGGCGTTGCCCAGTCCGCGGCGGCGGGCTTCGGCGCGGGCGGATTCGATCGCGGTCGGCGCGAGGTCCAGCCCCACGGTGGTGTAGCCGCGGGCGGCGAGGTCCAGCGAGAGCGCGCCCTCACCGCATCCGGCATCGAGGATCTCGCCGTGGAACCGCCCCTGTTCGATGAGCGCGGCGAGCGCGGGTTGCGGTTCCCCGATACTCCACGGCGGCGCGGCGCCCGGCCCGAACGGCCCGCCGGTGCGGTAGATGTCCTCGAATTCGAACTCACCCGAGTTGGTCATACCCAATGACTATCACCCGGGCCCGCCGGTGTACATGTAACCGTTCGGCGATATCCGCCGATACCCATCGACGGGCCACCACGGCGAGCCGCGACATCACAGAGCTCCGAGGCACGATTCGAAACCCCGGCTACACAGTGGTTATCACCCATCTCGGACCATGCCGGCAGCTTCCCGTTCTCGATCGCCGCAGACCCGCACCTCCCGGCACGAACAGCCACACACACATCGGGCATGAAACATCCTACGACTAGTGGCTTTTCATCGCACCGGCGAACTAATTCATTCGCAATCCGAATTCCGGCAACCCCCTTCAGAGAATGCAATATTGCGTAATCACAATGCGCACACGGTAGGTGTGACGGATAACACCGCAAATCGGCAAACAATCAGCACACTTCCCCGAACTCCCTGTCGTACTGTCTATCCCACACAACAGGACCGGGTTTTCCGGCGGAAAATTGGATGGACATGCTTCACCTGGAACACTTCGCGCTGGGCTGGCTCACGCCGGCACTGGCGTATTTTCTCTCGGCCACCGGCTGCGCCATCGGACTCCAGTGCACCAAACAGGCCCGGCGGGGGCGGCGCCGGCTCGGCTGGCTGACCATGGCCTCGATCGCCATCGGAGGGACCGGTATCTGGGTCATGCATTTCGTTGCGATGCTCGGCTTTTCGATCGACGGCGCCCAGATCCGCTTCGATGTCCCGCTCACCGTACTCAGCGCGGCCCTCGCGGTCGGGGTCGTCGGCGTCGGCCTCTACCTGGTGAGCACCCCCGGTTCGGGACTCGCCACCCTGCTCACCGGCGGGGTGATCACCGGCCTGGGCATCGGTGCCATGCACTACACCGGTATGGCGGCGATGCAAACCGACGCGCAGATCGAATACGACCCACTTCGTATCGCCCTCTCGCTGCTGATCGCCATGGGCTCCGCCACCACCACCCTGTGGTTCAGCCTGCGCTCCTGGGGTGCGGTCTCCACGGTGGGGGCGGCGCTGGTGATGGCGGCGGGTGTGGCGACCATGCACTACACCGGTATGTCCGCGATGCACGCCCATGCCGCACCCCACTCCGCGGAACCGAAGGGTGCCGAGGCGCTGGAAGTACTCGGCCCGCTGATCGGTGCGATCAGTGTCGTCACCGTCGGGCTCCTCATCGGCATCAGTATGACGCTGACCGATCCGCATCGGCGGTCGGTACCGGAGCGCTGAGGGCGCGGCACCCGATTCACTCGGCGAACGCCCGGCGCAAATTCTGCTCCTGCTCATGCGACAGGTTGGTGGATACCAGTTCCGGGCTCTGCCCGTGGAATTCGTCCCGGACGCGGTCCATCACGGCATCCGAGCTCAGGACGAACAACGCCGAAGTGCCCGGCGTGATCCGGGTGGCCACTTCCTTGATGAACTTGTCGTCGATACCGACATCGGCCAGCGCACCGGCCACCGCGCCCACCCCGGCGCCGATAGCGGCCCCGATCAACGGGACGAAGAACGCGATCCC
This sequence comes from Nocardia carnea, assembly GCF_029868325.1. GTDB lineage: Bacteria > Actinomycetota > Actinomycetes > Mycobacteriales > Mycobacteriaceae > Nocardia > Nocardia carnea_C. The sequence goes on along the minus strand of NZ_JARWNW010000173.1, from coordinate 13,802 downwards.
GAACAGCAGCCCCCAGAACACGCCACCCAGTGCGCCGGGCCCGGCGAGGCTGCGCAGCTGCCGTGTTTTCGGTTTACCGGCCTCCGGTGGCCAGCTCACGACGGCGGCATCGTGCAGTGTGATGAGCCGGCGGCGGCGCAGATCCTGCAGCGTGGCGACAGCGGTGTCGGCTCCGGTCTCGGTCGGGAACTTCCAGACGGTCAACGTTCCGGCCATGGCAGCCTCCTCACTTGCACCGGGGCACAGCTGTCAGCCGAGCAATTGCCGTTTCGCAGCGGCGAATTCGTCGTCGGAGAGCACACCCGAGGCGTGGAGTTCACCGAGTCTGTGCAGCTTGTCGACCAGGTCCTCCGATTCCGCGGCCGCGGGCGCCGGAGCGGGCTGGGCGTAGGAATACGGTTGACCGTACTGCTGCGGAGGGGGCGGCGGCGCCTGTTGCGCGGCGTAGGCCTGGCTCTCCGCCGCCCGCCGCTGCGCGTGCCGGTCGACCGCGTTCGCTGTCGCGCGGGCGGTGCCCGCCACCACCGCGGTGCGGGCCACCGTGCCGAGCAGCCCCGGCCGGCCGATACGTCCTGCACGGAACACCATGGGATTCTCCTTATCGAGTGGCCGCCGACAATGCCGCCGTCACGGCATCGCGGGGTATCTGCACGTGCAGCGCGACCTCGCCACCGGCACCGCGTACCGTGCCGGCCAGCTTGCGGGCCCAGGTCTCCTCGTAGGCGATGACGACCGCGGACGTTCCGGGTTCCATCGCGGCCCGCACGACGTCGAGGTCCTCGTCGCTGACCAGGCCGCGGGAATCCACGGTGAGCCCGTCGAGCCCGATATCGGTGAGCGATTCGTCGACTTCCACCTGACCCAGGTTGCCTTTTTCGTCCATCGCCAGATAGATGAGGTCGAGGACCGTGACATAGCCGCGGTCCACCACCTCGGCCAGCGCGGAGGTCACCGACCGGTCGATCCGTGCGCCGGGGAAGGAGAGAACGACCAATTCGACCGGGCCGAGATCCGATGTGTAGGTCATGCCGTCATGGTGGCGCGTAGGCCACCGCAGGCGCATCACCCGCCGCGGATGAGGTCGCCCGGACGGGCGCCGGATCTCGCGTACCCGGGCCGCGCGGCCCCGGCTCATCGCCGGTCCGGCGTCCAGGTGGTCACTGCCCAGATCACCACGATGTCGAGGGCTATCACCAGAATCGACCACCACGGGTAGTACGGGAGCCACAGGAAGTTCCCGACGATCGACAGGGCCGCCAGGAATACCGCGGTGACCCGCGCCCACACCGCCCCGGCCAGCAGACCGACGGCCGCGATCACGATGAGCGCGCCCACCACGATATGCACCCAGCCCCAGGTCGTGGTGTCCAGCTGGTACAGGTAATCCGGTCCTTCGACGAAAAGGTCGTCGGCGGCGACGGCGGAACCGCCGGCGAAAATGGACAGCACCCCCACCGTGAGCAGCAGCACCGCGACCCCGAGGGAGGTCACGGCGGCCACACCCTGTGAGACCGGGTTGCGCGACGATCCTGTCGTATGCGTCATGAGTCCTCCTCATCCGATTCCCCGGGAACAGATATGCCGTATCCGCGACGGTGGCCGCGTCACCCGGGGCGGATGAAGTCGCCGGCCCTCAATTCGCGATCCGGCTCCCGACCGTGTGCACGAGCACGACATCGGGATGCCAGGGCACCAGATCGTGCACCGACCGTTCGAGGCGGTCGGTGGGGGGTAGTTCGCCCGGTGACAGCACCTGGATCGTCGCCGTATCCGATTGCAGGTTCACATCGGTGACCTGCGCACCGGGCACATCCGCCAGCCAGTCGCGGGTCGCGTCGGCGATCTGGTCGGCCCACAGCGAGGACAGCGAATTCACCACCATCGGGACAGCCACCACGATCAGCCCGGCCGCCAGTACCGCATACGCACGCCCGCGCCGCCGGGCGCCCGCCCCGGCTTCGGCCGGATACCCGGTGATCACCAGTACGACGGTGGCGGTGATGACCATGGCGACCATATTCGAGGCGAACAGGACGAAGGCGCCCAACGCCAGCCCCGGCGCACTCGACCCCAGGCATACGCCCACCACCGCCAGCGGCGGGACGAGCGAGATCGCGATCGCCACCCCGGGCAGGACATCACCGACATCGCGCCGGATGATCGCCACCACGCCCACGAGCCCGGTGGCCAGCGCCGCGGTGAGATCCATCAGTTTCGGTGACGTACGGCCGATCACCTGCGAGTTCGACAGCACATTCGTCGGGTTCGGCAATACCTGCGCGAACAGGAAACCCACGAAAACGACCAGGACGATCCCGGCCAGCACGAGCAGCAGACTGCGGGCGACGAGTTCTCCGCGGCCGGTGGCGATGCCGAGACCCACGCCGAGGATCGGCACCGACAGCGGGGCGACGATCATCGCGCCGATCACGGTCGCGGTCGAATCGCCGACCACCCCGGACGCGGCGATGATGCCGGACAGGGTCAGCATGATCCAGAAAGCGGAACGCTTCGTGGTCGTTTCGCCGATGCCCAGGTCGAGCCGATCGGTGAGCTCGTCGAGCGTCCGGCGTTGGCTTGCCGGGACCAGTAGTGACATGGGCGTGACCTCGATCCGGTTCGCGCGGCGCACGAGCGGCGTCGGGACCGACCGCCCGCCTGCTCGACTATCAGTCGATAGTGCCCAGCGGTCCGGGGAAGAACCTCATCCACGAAGGGTGAAACCAGCGCGACCGCCCGGCGCCCCTGATAGGCCTACGGCACCGGAAGGTCCGGCGCGGCGACGAAGAGCAGGACGTCCACCGCTGCCACGGTGGCCGGCGCACGGATCCGGTCACGTACCCGGTTCGTGCACCCGGATCCTCGCCTGGGCGTATGCGGCCAGGGTCGACTCACCGATGGTCGGGGTCGCGGGGAAGAATTCGACCCGGACACCTTGACGGTCCAGCAGATTGTCGGTCCAGCGCTCCCGGATCCGCGGGTCCACTCCGCTGAGATAGAGGGCACCACCGGCATTTTCGAGCCGGCGCACATAGTCACCGACCACGGCGAGGAAGGTCGCGCCGGCCGACGTTCGGCCGCGCAGCCGCAGGATGACCACCGGCCCATGCGTCCCGGTGGGGTCGGGCAGATTGGCCTGCAGGGTGCGGGCGCCGGCATAGAAAAGACTGCCGTACACATCGAGGATGACGATCTCGTGATCGGCGAGGCGGACGGGTGCGGGCACCTCGACGAGATGGCCGTTGTCGACCCGCAGCCGCACGACCCGCAGATCGAGTGCCTCCCGGTTCAGCTGCAGGATCAGCGACAGTGCCACCCCGATACCCACCGCCGCGCTCACCGGAAGCAGCAGCGTGGCCAGGAAGGTCGCGGCGAGCGCTATCCGGGAGGTCGAACCGCTGCTCCAGATCGCCGACAGCCCACCAGGTTCCAGCGCACCGGCTGCCGCCACGATCAAGATCGCCGCCAGTGTCGGCATCGGCACCTTGCCGACGAGCGGGGCAAAGGCAACCAGAATCCCCAGCAGCCAGGCACCGGACAGGATGGCGCCCCAGCGGGTGTGGGCGCCGGCGGTGGTGTTCAGCGCCGTCTGCCCCAGCGACCCCCCGACCGGCATACCGCGGAACAATGCGGCCGCGATATTGCCGACACCCTGGGCCGCGAAATCGCGGTTCGGGTCGGACGGCGACCCGTCCCGGTTCGGGACCGCCTGGGCCACCCCGGCGCCCTGTACCAGCACGATCACGGCGACCGCCGCGGCGCCACCGAGCAGTGACGGGGTGAGCGCGGCCAGATCCGGGATACGCGGAAGCGGAAACCCGCTCGGAATCGCGCCCACGTCCGATACCCGGGTCACCGAATCCCAGCCCAGGGCGGCCATCAGCACGGTGGGAAAGACGAGCGCGGCGAGTGGCGCGACCAAGCGCCACCGGGTCCGGGCCAAGACGAGCAGCAGCCCGAGCGCGAACAACCCGACCACGAGGGAGGGGATATCGATCTCCCCCGGGTGGGTCAGCACGTGCACGGCCTTCAACAGGGCGATCGACGACCCCGCCGACACCCCGGTCAGCTGCGCCAGCTGACCGAAAACGATATTCGCCGCGATCCCGGCCAGAAAGCCGGTCATCACCGAATGTGAAACGAACCGGGTGTAGCGGCCCAGCCGCAGCACCGCGGCCGCGATCATCACACAACCCGCGAACAAGGTCAGCAGGATGAGTGCGGCGGACCGCTGTTCGGGCGCGACCTCGGCCAACGCCGAACCCGCGGCCAGCGCCGACGCGCTGGTCGCAGTGACCACCATCAACCGGGTGCTGGTCGTGGAACCGCCGAAGACGCGGCCCGCCATACTCGCGTACAGCCCGTGCACGGGACTCACCCCGGCCAGCGCCCCCGCCGCCATCCCGTCCGGCACACTGGCCACCGCACCGGAGAGGCCCGCGAACACATCGGCACGCTGGATCCGCTCGCGCGGCAGGAATCCGCGCAGCCGCCGGAATACGGACTTCATAGGCAACCCACTCCCGAGCCCGCCGGGCAGGGTGATGAATCGGTCCGGGCCGGGGTCATCACACCCCCGGTGACCTCGAACCGGCCGGCCGCGCGACACGAATGGGGTCGGCTGAGTCCTCGGCGCCGCCGAGGCCGGCGTCGCGAATCCGGTCTCCGAGCGGCATGGCCCGCCTGCGCCGGGCATCGGCCGTGGGTTCACCAGTCCCCGCGCGAGCACTGAACCCTGACGCTGCGTGGGAGTTGGCGGCCGCCCTGGTCCCGGGCGCTGCGGATATCGATCCGGCAGCGGGCGGGCCACTGCTCGCCGACGCGGCCGGACCCGCTGTTTCCCGACGTTGCATGACACCACCGTCCCCAACCGCCCGGCGTTGTCGCATCACCCGCGCGGGGTGATCAACCACGGCCGAGTCGACGAGGCAGCCCCGGCATGCCCGTACAGGGGCGTGTTTGCCCGGCAGCGGGCCGGGTACGGCCCCGGATGACACCAGGCCGGTGGCACGGTCCGGCACCGGCCGATAACGCCTGGGAGGTGTGGACGATGGCCATCTGTGTTACCTGCGGCAACGACTACGACAAGACATTCACTGTCAGCCGCGACGGACAGTCGTGGACTTTCGACAGTTTCGAATGCGCCGCGAGCGAACTCGCCCCGGTCTGCGCGCATTGCAGCTGCCGGGTACTCGGCCACGGGGTCGAGGCGGCGGAACAGATCTTCTGCTGTGCGCACTGTGCGCGCCGGGCCGGGCACGCGTCACTGGCCGATCACGCGTAGACCGGAGACCGGTAGCGCTCACTCCAACCGCCGCCGCGCCCGTTCCAGTTCGGTGGTCGCGCTGCGAACCTCATGGCGGGCGGCGCGTTCGGCCTGCCGGGCGAAACGCTGCTGTTCTTCGGCGGCGGCGAGATCGGCGCGGAGTTCCGCGAGCCGCTCTTCGCTGCGCCGGAGGTCCTCGGCGGCCTGCCGGGCGTCGTGTTCGGCGGCTTCCAGCGCGCGTTGCGCCTGCTGCTCGGCGGCCCGTAACTCCTCTGCTCGGCGTTGCCGGCGTCGCGCCTCGTCGTCATCGGAACGCTTCCCGCCCGCGCGTTTCGCCGATGTTTTACGCCCTTGGGGTTCGTCGTGCGCCTCGGCGGTGTCTTCGTCCTCCCGCACCACGGTGAGGTCCGGCCCCACGGGGCCGAAACCCGCATAGTTCGCCGCCGACGCCAGCGTCGCCGTACGGACCCGTTCGGCAATCTCGGGGTCGGCGAGGGCAGCGGTCAGCGTCTCGCCGACCTGGCGGAGCACCGCATCGGTCACCTGTTGTCCGTGCTCGGCGGCGACCGTGCCGGCCCGGGCGGCGAGCGCGTCGACCACCTGCCGTCGCTGCGCGGTGAGCGACCGCAGTTGTTTCCCGGACAGTTCCCGCTGCGCGGTACGCAGATCCGCACCCAGCCGCAGCAGGGCTTCGACCTCGTCGGGAGCCGCGTGCACCAGCATGTTCACCGTCCACGCCGCCACCGTGGGTTTACGCAGGGCCGCGATATCGGCGGCAAGTTCCTTGTCCCCTGCCGCCTTGGCGGCCCGCACCTGTTCGTTGCGCGCGGCCACGAACTCCGCGGGCGTTCGCCCGTACAGATCCGCGGCCACTTCGCCCAGGCTCATACCGCCCGAGCCTAATGCGCGCGGCGGCGGGAACAGCCTCGACTGGGCGGTGGATGTCATTTCCCGGTGGCCGCCCGTTCACCCGACGGCCGGCTGATGGAAAACTGGTGAGATGGGTGCCCCCGCAATCGAGGCGCCGACCGGGCAGCGGCCGCGTTGGCTGCTACGCAGCAGTGTGTGGTCGGCCTATCTGCTGGCATTGGCGGTTGTCACCGTCGTGTTCGGACTGCCGACCGACCGGATATATCAGGCCGTCTGGATCATCGTCGGGATCGCCGCGTTCAATCCGGATCGCCCGTGGCGTGAGCATGTGCGCACGCTGATCGATTGGGTTCCGCTCATCGCCGCGCTGGTGGTCTACGACCACACCCGCGGTATCGCCAACACCCTCGGAATGCCGGTGCGGGTCGAGGAATTGGTGACGGCGGAGAGCTGGTTGTTCGGCGGCACGATTCCGACCGTGTGGTTACAGGACCACCTGATCCACGAGGGTGCGCAACCGTGGTGGACCCTGTTCACGGGGATGATCTACACCAGCCATTTCGTACTTCCCTGGCTGATCGCGGCGATCTTCTACGTGCAGGCGCGAGAACGCTGGTCGAAGTACATGCGCCGGATCGTGCTGCTGTCCTATCTCGGGCTGCTGACCTATGTGCTGCTGCCCGCCGCTCCCCCGTGGTATGCCGCCCGCGAGGGCGTGCTCGGTGCCGAGGTCTACCGGGGAACCGGGTTCGGGTTCCATCTGGTATCGGTGGATGTCAGTGGGGACTGGCTTGCGGCGCAGGGGAATCCGGTGGCGGCCCTGCCGTCGTTGCATTCCGCCTTCGCCCTGCTGGTGACGGTCGCGCTGTGGCCGCTGGCCCGGAACTGGTGGTGGAAGATCCCGCTGGCGCTGTTCCCCTTGGCAATGGCGTTCACGCTGGTCTACGGGGGCGAGCACTATGTGGTCGATGTGCTGGCGGGCTGGGCGTATGTTGGGCTGACGATTCTGCTGGCCCGCGCCTGGGAACGACGGCGCAAACCGGCCGGACCACCGGCCGAGCCCGAGCCGGACGCGCAGCCGGCACCGTAACCCGGCGGGCCCTATTCCCGTCCGGCCCACGGGGCCAGCAGCAGATTGCATGCCCGGCGCATATCGGCCGCGGCCTCCCCTGCCTCCAGTAGCCCGGCGGTGGCCCAGGTCATGATGCCGTACGCGGTTTGCTCCGCCAGCCGCGCGAGCTGGAGATCTCCGGCACCCGGGTCGGTGATACCGGCGACGGCGATGATGCGATCCCGCATCGTCACGTTGTCCGCGCCCGTCTCGGCCGATCGCACGGCATTGGCCGACACCAGCATGGCGCGGCCGAGCCGGGGACGCCGGAGCAGCTCGACCACCGCACTCTCCAGGAAATCCGCCACAGCGCCCACCGGGTCACCGGGAGCTCGCGGAGGCGCCGGCAGATTCTCGACGGCGGTCGCCAGTACCCCCCAATACAGATGATGTTTCGACGGGTAGTAGCGGTACAGTGTGCCGAGCGCAACCCCGGCGGCCGTCGCGATCTCCGACATCTGAACCCGTTCCAGACCCGATTCCGCACCGAGCCGGGCTGCCGCGCGCAGGATGGCGCGCCGACGTTCCTGCTGCCCGGTGGTGGACGGTTGCCCGGGTTCACGGGGCTCCGCTATCCGTGGCACGGCCCACCTCCGATCGAAAAACTAGAATTCACTCTAGCAGGCAGAGGGTGCCGGGGAGGACCGTGTCCCCCACCGAGCGGCACCGGCGCCACGATACGTTCGCTACAGCGGCATGAGGTGATGTTTGCGCGGCCCGTGCCGGACGGATTTATCGCGGAGCAGGCGCAACGCCCGGCGGATCTCCAGCCGGGTCTGCGAGGGTTCGATCACCGCGTCGATATATCCGCGTTCGGCCGCGGTCCACGGCGTCGCCACGGTCGTGTTGTAGAAGTCGACCATCTGCTGCCGCAGCGCCGGGCGCTCCTCGTCGGATACGGCAGCGAGCTGCCGGCGCTGGGTGAGCCCCACGGCGGCCTCGGCACCCATGACGGCGATCCGCGCGGTCGGCCAGGCGAGATTGATATCGCCGCCGAGTTGTTTACAGCCCATCACCGCGTAGCCGCCGCCGTAGGCCTTGCGCACCACCACGGTGACGATCGGGACGGTGGCCTCGACCACCGCGTAGAAGAACCGGCCACCGCGTTTGATCACACCGATCTTCTCCTCCTCGACGCCGGGCAGCACGCCCGGGGTATCGACGACGAAGACGAGCGGGAGGTCGAACGCATTGCACAACCGGATGAAATGCGCCGCCTTGTCCGAAGCGCGGGCGTCGATCGCACCGCTGGACACCAGCGGCTGGTTGGCCACCACACCGACACTGCGACCGTCGACCCGGGCGAAACCGGTGATCATATTGCGCGCCGTCGCATCGCCGACCTCGTGGAATTCGCCGTCGTCGAAGATCCGCAGCAGGACGTCGTACATGTCGTAACCCGCGCGATCGGAATCCGGGATGAGGGAATCGAGTGTGCGATCGGAGTCGGTGAGTTCGGGTTCGAGGCCGGGGTTGATCAGCGGCGGCCGGTCGAAGCAATTGGACGGCATGAAGCTCAGATAGTTGCGCACCCACGCGAACGCCGCTTCCTCGTCCACGGCCACATGGTGGATATTGCCGTTCTGGGCCTGGTTGTGGGCACTGCCGAGCTCTTCGAGGGTGATCTCTTCACCGGTGGTCTCCCGGATGATGTCGGGGCCGGTGACGAACATATACGCGGCTTCGGTCGCGACCAGCACATCGGTGTTGATCGGCGAGTAGACGGCACCGGCCGCGCATTTACCGAGCATCACCGAGACCTGCGGCACCACCCCGGACAGCCCCAGCTGCCGCCGGCTCATGGCCGCATACCAGGCCAGCGACGTGACGGCGTCCTGCACCCGGGCGCCCCCGGAATCGTTGATCGCCACGAACGGGCAGCCGATCTCGGCGGCGAGATCCATCGCCGCGGCCACCTTGCGGCCGAACATCTCGCCGACGGAACCGCCGAACACCGTCTGATCATGGGCGATGACCACGACGGGGCGGTCGTCGACCGTGCCGCGCCCGGTGACGACACCGTCGCCGTAGAGGCTGCCGGGATCGCCGGGCTGGCGAACCAGTGCGCCGATCTCGACGAAACTACCCTTGTCGAGGAGCATATCGATACGCTCGCGGGGGCTGCGAATACCTTTGGCAGCCCGTTTGGCGACACCCGCCGGGCCGGCCGGTTCGCGCGCGACCGCCAGATTCTCCCGTAGTTGTTTCAGTTTTCCAGCGGTTGTCGCCTCCACTGCGTACGCCCTTCGTCGTCTCGATCGAGCTCTCGATATCGGTATGCCGTGACGACCCTAGCCGGGATAGACGCGTTCACAGCGCTGTGCACCGCAATAGACTTTCCGGCATGTCGTCTACTGCAATACATCGCGTGCCGGAACCGAGCTATCAGCAGCGCAGCGGCCGGGCGCTCGAAGAACGGACGAAGGCGATGATCGTGGCAGCGGCCGAGCAACTGATGACAGACCGGCTCGCCGAGGCCGATACCGACGACGCGCTCGCCCATCTCACGACCGCCGATATCTGCGCCCGGGCCCGCGGCTACCTCCGGCGCGACGGCACCGAGGGGCCGATCCCGAAAGCCACGATGTGGAAACACTTCAAAACCGTCGAGGCCCTGGCCGCGGCGGTGGCCGACACCATGACCGCGGCCGACCGGCCGGTTCCCGACCAGATACTGCGGCTGGCGGCAGGCCGGACATCCACGCCGCCGCCGGGCGTGGATACCCGGCGACTGGAAGCGAGACTCGCCGGCCGCCACTACGACCTGGATCAACTGGCGGAACAGTTCGACCGCGCCGCCGCCGCGGCCGACCACGCCGATATGCTCTACTGGGCCGCCGAACTCGCCGAACGTGGACTGCGCGAACGCCGCCGGGGCGACCACACCCGGGTCGCGAACGCTCGCGACTGGGCGCGCCGCGGACTGGAACTCGCCGACCCCGGCTCCCGCCTCGACTGCATGATGGGTATCCGCTGCGCGCGGGCGGCGGCCGCGGCCGAGGCGGTACTGTCGAGGAACCTCGACTATGAACCCACCGGCCTCAGCCGCATCCGGTCGATCAGGGAAAGCGAGCTCGAATTCGCCGAGGCACTCGGCTGGGATCTGCACCGCCTGCTGGCCCGGTTCCATATCGATCACGCCCGGGCTCTCGCCGAGGAGGACCCGCGGCGCGAGATGCATTCCATATACACCGTCGCCCGGGAACTCCCCGCGCTCTGCGCGCCGGGATCGGACCGCGCGCACGAACCCCAGGATCGCCTGCAGGCCGGTGAACTGGCCGACATCATTGCCGCGCTGTGCCGGATCGATATGGCCTACCGCCGTACTCCCGAGCACGGCGAGCAGTTCGCCGCACTGTTCGGCGACGGCGTGCAGTCACTGACCCGGGAGCTGCTGGCGTGCTTCACGGCCACCACCGGCGAGCGCCGGCGGCACGAGGGTAATATCCGAGCGCTGCTACGCCTGAGCGGATTCGTGCACCGTACCGGGCGTGCCCCGGATCCCGGGGCGGTGGCCACCGCTGTCGAGAACTACCGGCATGCTGCCGTGGACCTGCTGCGCACGGCCGAATTCGGCCCGTTACGAGATCTCTTGGTGGCCCAGTACCTGACCGTCAAGGCGCAGTCCCTCACCGCGGCGGAAGCGGATACGAGCCCGGCCGGGCCCGCACCCGGGTCGCTTGTGCACCCGCGACCCGAAGGCCTGATCCAGGCCGCCGTCCAGTTCTACGATCACGCCGCCCGGGTGACCAGCCCGCGCGGATCCGCGGGTGTCCTCCGCACCCGGGCTGCGCAGGCCGGCGCCGAACTGCGGCAATCGATTCCGGCTCCCGGCGACCCGCACACCGCAGCGGGCGGAATACTTGCCGGCGGCGAGTTCGACAGCATCGCCCGAGCCATCAACGATCTCGTACTGATCATCATCAGCCGCCGCAACAGGTTCACCGATACCGAAGTCGCGCAATTGCTCGAACTGGTCGACCCGATGTACGACTACATCACCGCGGGCCGGAACTGAACCGAGAGCGGCCGACCACGGCAGATCACCACATATTCTGTGAGCCACGACATGTGACCCAGGCCGCGATCGGCCAACGTTTGCCCACCGAGCCCACGGGTAGTCAACCAAGGGAATGCTCTCGTCGTGGTCCAGCCCTCGGGATGGTGCGGGGAGGGGGCGGAATGGGCAACAGGTGGCTAGGAGAGTCGGGTGTCGGTAGTTCTCGTGCTTCAGGCACGCGGTCTCGGTGAGCTGCTCACCGCTGTTCCGGCGTTGCGTGCCCTACGGCGGGCCCGGCGAAACGATCACCTCGTTCTCGCCACCCCGCATCGCCTGCGCCCGATGGTCGAACTGATCGCACTGGTGGACGAGATGGTGCCGATCGCCGACCCGCAGGGGTTGCGCTGGGACGGACCGCCCCCCAAGCTCGCCATCAATCTGCACGGCGCCGAGGCCACGCCGATCGTGGAACTCGCCAAGACCGGCGCCGAACGTATCCTCACCTACCGCAATCCGGCGTTCCCGGAAATTCCGGGCCCGGACTGGCACGACGATCGGCATCCGATCGACCGCTGGTGCCATCTGCTGGAATTCGACGGGATCGGCGCCGACCGGCGCAATCTCGGGCTGGTACCGCCGGTGGCCACCACCAGCCACCGCGACAGTGTGGTCGTGCATATCGGTGCGGGCGCCACCGCGCGGCAGTGGCCGGCCGATCGCTTCGCCGCGGTGATCCGGCATCTGCTGGTACTGGGCCACGAGGTGGTCCTCACCGGCGACGAAGGTGATCGCGAGCGCGCCCACGGTATCGCTGCCCGGGCCGGGCTGGCCGGGCAGCGGGTGCTGGCCGGTAACCAGAATCTGATCGAACTGTCGGCCACTGTGGCCGAAGCCTCGGTGCTGCTGTGCGGCGATACCGGTGTCGCCCATCTCGCGACCGCGTTCGGGACCCGCACGGTGCAACTGTTCGGGCCCTCCTCCCCCGCACAGAGCGGACCGCCCGGGCATCTGCTCAACCGGCACGAAGTGCTGTGGGCGGGCCGTACCGGTGACCGCGAGGGCACGACACCCGATCCCGGCCTGCTGCAGATCGGCGCCACCGAGGTGATCGCGGCACTGGACCGGCAGCTGAGCAAACGCCGCTCCGAGGCCGGGGTCACGGGCGCCGCGTACCGCCGGGTGGGCTGACCAGGTACGGCCCCGGGCCGCCCGGTCTCATACGCGGTTGCGGGCCTCGCTCACTGCGGCGGCATAGGCGGCGAGGGCGCTCGGCCAGAACTGTTCCAGGTAGTCGCGGGCGTCCCCGAGGCCGCGCGGGTCGAGGGAATAGAGCCGGCGGTTGCCGATCGGGCGCACCATCACCAGGCGCGCTTCGCGCAGTACGCGCAGATGCTGCGATACGGCCGAACTGCTGATCCCCACCTGTTTGGCCAGCTCCCCCACCGAGCGCGGCCCCGAGGGCAACGCTTCGAATATCGCCCGCCGGGTGGGGTCGGCGAGGGCGATCAGCGGCGCAACTCTGTTAGCGACCACTCATACAGTGTCTCCATCGCGCAACCCCTGGGTCAAACCCCCGGCGGATGTCTCATTTGTGCAGCTCGACGCGGGAAATTTCGGGTTTCGTTACCGTACGGTTATAAGCGACCTGGGCTTATGCACCCAGGGTGATGGTAACCACATGCTTGCTGACTCGGCCTGCAAGTCCCCTAGCTTGTAGCTCATGCCCGTGACCCTTCCGTTACCTCTCCGCAAGCTCACGGTGCCGTCGATCGGCCGTCGTCGCGTAACGACGCAGGTTGTCGCCACCACGACTGCGCTCTGTGCCGGTTTCGGCCTCCTCGCCGCAGGGGCCGATTCCGATAACGAAAAGATCAAGAACGTGGCCGCCACCGCGCCCGCGCAGGCCGCCACCGATGCGCCCGCCGCCGAGCAGCAGGCCCAGTCCCACGATCCCGCGGCCTGGGACCCGAACAAGCCCGCCGCAGACAACCAGCCCGTCGCGTTCCCCTTCCCGCCTCCGCCGCCGCCCCGGCCCACCACTGTGCGTCCGGTCGATGCGGTCGTGAGCTCCGGTTTCGGGCCGCGCTGGGGTGCCAACCACTTCGGTATCGACTTCGCGGGCCAGCAGGGTGTGCCGATTCGTTCGGTCACCGACGGTGTGGTGATCGAGGCCGGCCCGGCGACCGGTTTCGGCCTGTGGGTGCGCGTGCAGCAGGACGACGGCACCGTCGGCGTGTACGGCCATATGCAGGACATCCTGGCCCATGTCGGCCAGCCGGTGAAGGCAGGCGATGTGATCGCCACCGTCGGCAGCCGTGGCCAGTCCACCGGGCCGCACCTGCACTACGAGGTGCATCAGCCGGGTGTCGGCAAGATCGACCCGATGCCGTGGTTCGCCGCGCGCGGCCTCGATGTCATGAACTTCCCGGGCTGATCCCTTTTCCCGGTGGGGCGGGAAACTACGGCCCCCCCCCCAGATATACGGTGTTAGGGGGGGGGTGGGGTGGCTGCACCCGCCCAATGTGGGGTGTTGCCGGGCCAAGGGCCGGGGGGGG
>NZ_JARWNW010000172.1 GCF_029868325.1 Nocardia carnea | reverse complement strand
CGCCGCCCCGCGATTGGCCGGCCTCCCCGGCCGAGTGCTGTTCACGGTGGACGACGGCCGCGGCGATGTGAGCAGCCTGCGGCCCGATATCGGGATACACGGTCTCGGCGACGATCGTTTCGCACTGGTGCTCGCCGGCCGGGACAGCGGAGTCCGGGTGCCGGCCGCCCAGGCGGTCGAGACTCTGCTGGCCGCCGCGCACGGCTTCCTGGAAATCGGGACCGGCCAGTGGCGTCTCCAGGAGATCGAGGACGGCGCCGAACGACTCACCGCCCGGATGGGCCTGTCCCCCGGCATCGAACGTCTCGAACTCCCCGAGGTGGCCGGCCCGCCGATCGGCTGGCTCCCGCAGGACGACGGACTGGTCGCACTCGGCGCCGGAGTGCGCCTGGGTTCCCTGCCTGCCCGCACCGCCGAATTCCTGGCCGCGATCGAACGCCCGATCCTGCTCACTCCGTGGCGCAGCCTGGTGATCACCGATCTCGGGGAAGGACCGGCCGAACAGGTGGTCCGGGTTCTGGCGCCGATGGGGCTGGTCTTCGACGCCGACTCACCGTGGCTGCGGATCACCGCCTGCGCCGGGCGGCCGGGCTGCGCGAAATCGCATACCGATATCCGCGCGGATGCCACGGCCGCAGTCGAAGCGGGGCGCACCACCGCCCCCCGGACCACCGAAGGCGATACTGTTCCCGCCGCGGCGGTCGTCACGGCCGGGCGGCAACACTGGTCCGGCTGCGACCGGCACTGCGGGCGACCGGCCGGGCCGATCACCGAGGTAACGGCCGGCCCGGGCGGTTATCGGGTCATCTCTCCCATCGACTGAAACCGCTTCCGACTGCGGAGGAAGGATCGCTCGCCGAACAGTAACGATCCCTCGGCCCAGACCGGTCACCTCCCGCGGAGATCAACGCCGGCGCAGTGGTGATGCTCTTCGATAGGACGGAACCGCACTGCCGTGTATATCCGGCGGCGCCTCCCGGTGTTCCTGCCGACCGCACCGCGCACCCGTCCGCACCCTCGAATTACCTCTGGCCTTGCGAACCCGCTCGATTCCGGCGTAGGCACGCGGCGCGTAGCGCAGGCGTTCCGGGAGCAACGGCCAGACGGTACGCACCGTTGTCGCGAAGAGGCCGAAGAGTTTCTGATCGAGCGGGCGCCAGCGCAGGTCGAGAATTTCGCGGGCCCGCTCGGGCATGAGCGCATTGGCCAGCCACACATTGAACGCCATGACCGGCCGCCAGATCACCGACCACACCGGTTCGGGGATACCGGGCACGGCGGGGATCCGGACACTGCCGAGGCGGAGCGCGAAATCGGTGGTCGCATTGGATTCCAGTACCTCGTCGATGGTGCGGTTCCAATACTCCTCGAACTCGGCGTAATTCGAGACCAGTACCCGGTCGGACAAACCGTACATCCGCCACCAGGTGACCCCTTCGGCGATCAACTGGTCCTTCTCCGCAGGGGTCAGCGGGGTGCCGAAATGCTCGTTGAGGGCGAGGGTGAGTTCGACGAACGTGGCGTGGGTCCACCAGTACACGTCCGGGTTCAGCGCGTGGTAGCGCTCGCCGCGGGAATCGGTGCCCTTCAACGGGCGGTGGTAGTCGCGGACGCGACCGGCCTGCGCTTCGGCATCGGCGTCGTAGATCATGCCCTGGATCTGCGGCAGGGAACGGATCAGGCGGTCCCAGGGGTCGGCGAAGAAGTTCGAATGGTCCTGGAGTGCGGCCCCGACCGCCGGATGCATGTTCTGCAGGATGCCGGTGCGGCCGAGGAACAGCATGTTCCGCAGGTCGCCGGCGTATTTCCAGGTCAGCGAACCGGGTCCGATCGGCGCGCCGGCCGGGGCGGACGTGACGGCGGTGTCCGGAGCACCCATGGTCCGATCTCCTTCTCTCCGAGGTGAAGCTATGAGACGGATGTTAGTTCACCATCTCAGCCTCTCGAGCCTTCGGGTGCCGGAGTACATCGCACTCGGCGAATAGCCACCCCACCGGAGCCGCTTTGTCGTATCGTTGTCCGGACTCTTGTCCATACAGTTGTTCATATGAGTTCGGAGCCCATCGCCCGGGGGCGTGGCGGGCCCGGGGCGCTGAGAAAGCGAGTACACGATGAAGACCAAAGGCGCTCTCATCTGGGAATTCAACCAGCCGTGGCAGATCGAGGAGATCGAAATCGGCGACCCGCGCAAACACGAGGTCAAAGTCCAGCTCGAGGCCGCGGGGATGTGCCATTCCGACCACCATCTGGTCACCGGCGGTATCCCGATGATGGGTTTCCCGGTCCTCGGCGGGCACGAGGGCGCCGGCAAGATCATCGAGGTCGGCGAGGCAGTCGAGGACCTCGCGGTGGGCGATCACGTGGTGCTGTCCTTCATCCCGTCCTGCGGGAAATGCCCGTCGTGTCAGGCGGGGCTGCGCAACCTCTGCGATCTGGGCGCGCTACTGCTCGCGGGCACCTCGGTGACCGACGGGTCGTTCCGGATCCAGGCCCGTGGCCAGGACGTCTACCCGATGGCCCTGCTGGGCACCTTCTCCCCGTACATGGTGGTGCACGAGAGCTCGGTGGTGAAGAGCGATCCATCGATCCCGTTCGAGGTGGCCTGCCTCGTGGGCTGTGGTGTCACCACCGGCTACGGGTCGGCGGTACGCACCGCCGATATCCGGCCCGGCGACGATGTCGCGATCATCGGCCTGGGCGGAGTGGGCATTTCGGCGTTGCAGGGCGCCGTCCACGCCGGCGCCCGATACATCTTCGCGGTCGACCCGGTGCCGTGGAAGCGCGAGCAGGCACTGAAATTCGGCGCGACCCACGCCTACGCCACCATCGAGGAGGCCACCGCCGCGTGCGCGGAGATCACCTGGGGCGGTATGGCCAAGAAGGTGATCGTCACCGTCGGCGAGGTGCACGGCGAGGACGTCGACAGCTGGATGGGGATCACCGCCAAGGCGGGCACCTGCGTACTCACCGCCATGGGCAGCCTCACCGAGAACCAGGCCACCCTGAACCTGTCCATGCTCTCACTCCTGCAGAAGAATCTGCAGGGCACCATCTTCGGCGGCGGCAACCCGCACTATGACATCCCACATCTGCTGTCGATGTACCAGGTGGGCAAACTGAACCTCGACGATATGGTCACCCGGCAGTACCGGCTCGAGGACATCAACGAGGGCTATCAGGACATGCTCGCCGGGCGCAATATCCGCGGCGTCATCCGCTACACCGACGCCGACCGCTGACCACGGCGCCCGCCGGGCGCTACGCGCGCCGCAGGGCGAGCACCGGAATCGTACGGATCCCGCGGGCCTTCTCCTCGTATTCGCCGAAACCCGGGTAGCGGCGGGCCTGTTCGGCGTAGATCCGGTCCCGTTCCGCACCCGATACCTCGGTGACGGTGACCGGATAGGTCTCGGTACCGCGCTCCACCGTGGCCTGTCCGGCGGCGGTGAGGTTGTAGTACCAGTCGGGATTGGTGGGAGCACCGGCCTTACTGGCGAATACGTAGATGAGGTCGGCGGGGTTCTGCTCGTCGGGCAGGTACATCGTCGGTGCCACGGATTCGCGCCCGCTTCTGCGGCCACGGTGATGCACCAGCAGCATCGGTGCCCCCTCGAAAGGGCCGCCGACGCGGCCTTCGTTCGCCCGGAATTCCTCGATGATCTGCGCGTTCCAGTTGTCGGCCATACCAGGGGATTATGCCGTCGGACACCCTTCCACGCCCGGCGCCGCAGAGGTGTGGCGCGGATACTCCGGCCCGCGCCCGGGTATCCGACGTCACGCGCCTTCGGCCGTTTCCGCGAACGACATGGCGTCGGAGCGGATTCCTGGCCGGCCGGTCCACAACTTCCCTCCGCGGGTCGGGTATCTCAGCGCAGGCAGAGCGGAGCGATATCGGGGATGCCGCCGGTGGTCGGTGACGTGAGGTAGAAGCACGGGCTCTGCCCGGCCGCTTCGATCGCGGTGCGCACCTGCCGCCAGGCCGGGGCCGGCAGCGCCGCCTCGCGTGCCAGCACGAAGCCGGAGAGCCGGCTCGGATCGGTGACCACCGCCCAGGAGTAGTCGGGCGCGAGTGCGGTGACGATGTAGTTGGGCGGCCCGTCGCTCGCGTCCTGACCGGGCACATCCGGGAAACTCACATGCAGTTGCGCCCGCGTGAAGGGATCGGTGACCTTTGCGGTGCCCCGGATCTCGTTGGTGCCGCCCGTCCAGGTGGTGCACCGGTTGTACACCGCGATATTGCCCTGCGGGTCCGGCGTGTACTCGGCGCGGGTGTCGCGGGCACATTCCACATTGAAAGGCTGCGGAATGGCCGCGAGCTGATTCCAGGTACCGGCATACCGGTCCAGGTCCAGTGCAGGTACGGGCGCCGGGCCGGTGGGTGGCGGCTGCGCGACGGCGGCGCCGGCAATGAGCGCGCCCGCGGCAGCGGATGCGGAGACGAAGCCGAGAATGCGACGAACTACGCGATACGTGGTCACGGTGGCTCCTCGTGAATCGGCGGATGGCCCCATCCTACGGAGCCGTGAGCTGCGATGCCCCTGCCGGAGCTTCGTGTCGGTCGGCGAATGAATGCGGCCGGGGCCGCGCGGTTCACACTGTTCCGAGCGACTCCGCCACGGCCAGCAGATCGGCCGGAGTACCGCCCATGATGAGGGCCGCATGCTCGGTGATCACCTCGGTCGGCCAATCCCACCACCGGACCCGCAGCAGCATCGCGACCTCGTCGGGCGCGAAGCGGGTGCGGATGGGGCGGGCGGGATTACCCGCGACGATCGCATACGGTTCGACATCCTTGGTCACCACCGAATGCGCGGCGACCACGGCGCCGTCACCGATCCGCACCCCGGGCATGATCGTGGCCGACCGGCCGATCCACACATCGTTGCCGATCACCGTATCGGGCAGCGGATCGATGGCGGTGAAAACCTCGAGGGTGTTCTCCATCCAAGTACCGCCGAACATCGTGAACGGGTAGGTGGACGGGCCGACCATGGGATGGTTGCCCCCGGGCATCAGGAAGGTCACGCGGGGCGCGATCGCGGTGAACCGGCCGATCAGCAGCCGTTGCGGGCCGTAGTTGTAGAGAACATTGCCTTCCTGGAACGGCACCCCGCTGCCCTCGTCGTCGAAGTAGGTGAACGCGCCCACCTCGATGAACGGGGAGTCGACCTGATTCGCCAGGAACACCACATTCGTCAGGTCCGGACGCGTGGACGGATGCAACTGCATCGGATCGGGCGCGGCCACTGCTTCCTCCCTTTCGCACCGACGCCGGCGTCTCGCGGGCGCCGGCCGACAGTGCCAACTCTACGGAGCACGGCCGGTAATCGGCGCATCCGGCCCGCGAACCCACGTCCGGCCGGGGTCCGATCGCGGTGCGCCCGCGAACTCGGTGGGGGCGAGCCCGATCGGGTTGCTGCGGGGTATTTCCCAGCCGCGATCACTGCGCGCCGAGGACGCAGGACTGCGACGTACGAGCATCGGGCGCCGGTTCAGGCGCCCGACCCGCACCTGCCCGGCCGGTGCGGCCCCGCATAAGGTGTGCCCATGTCCGACACACGCACCGGCTATCTCACCGACGCGGGCGAGATCTATCGCCGATCGTTCTCGATCATCCGCTCCGAAGCCGATCTCGATCGGTTTCCCGCGGATATCGCGCAGGTGGTGGTGCGGATGATCCACGGGTGCGGCCAGGTCGATCTGGCGGGCGATATCGCGTTCACGCCCGGTGTGGTGGCGGCGGCGCGGGATGCGCTCCGGGGCGGCGCGCCCATCCTGTGCGACGCGAATATGGTGGCGTCGGGCGTCACCCGCACCCGGTTACCCGCCGACAACGAGGTGCTGTGCCTGCTGCGCGACCCGCGGGTCCCCGATCTCGCGGCCCGGCTCGGCACCACCCGCTCGGCGGCCGCGCTGGAACTGTGGCGCGACCGCCTCGAGGGTGCCGTGGTGGCCATCGGAAACGCGCCGACCGCGCTGTTCCACCTGCTGGACATGGTCGCGGCCGGCGGCCCCGCACCCGCTGCGGTACTGGGCATCCCGGTGGGCTTCGTCGGCGCCGCCGAATCCAAGGAAGCCCTCACGGAGAGCACGGGCCTGGAATATCTGACGGTCCGCGGACGGCGTGGCGGTAGCGCGATCACTGCCTCGGCCCTGAACGCGATCGCGAGCGAAGAGGAATGACCGTGCGAACCGGAAAACTCTGGGGTGTCGGACTGGGTCCCGGGGACCCGGAACTGGTGACGGTGAAGGCCGCGCGGATCATCGCCGAAGCCGATGTGATCGCGTTCCACAGCGCCCGACACGGCCGCAGTATCTCGCGTGGGATCGCGGAACCGTATATGCGGCCGGGTCAGCTCGAGGAGCATCTGATCTATCCGGTGACCACCGAGACCACCGACCATCCGGGCGGCTACCAGGGCGCCATCGACGAGTTCTACGCAGCGGCCGCCGAGCGGCTGGCCGCGCATCTGGCGGCGGGCCGGTCCGTGGCGTTGCTGGCCGCCGGCGATCCGCTGTTCTACAGCTCCTATATGCATATGCACCGGCGGCTGGCCGACCGGTTCGAGGCGGAGATCATTCCGGGTATCACCTCGGTGAGCGCGGCGACAGCGGCCCTGGGCACGCCGCTCGTGGAGGGCGAACAGGTGCTCACCGTGCTCCCCGGCACCATGGCACCCGGCGAACTCACGCGCCGGCTCGCCGGCAGCGATGCGGCCGCGATCATGAAACTCGGCCGCACCTACCCGGCCGTCCGCAAGGCGCTGGCCGACTCCGGGCGGCTCGACCGCGCCTACTACGTGGAGCGGGCCAGCACCGGCCGTGAACGAGTCCTGGCCGCCGGTGATGTCGACGAATCACAGGTTCCCTATTTCGCGATCACCATCGTCCCGGGACCGGAACCGACGACCGTAGTGCCCGTGGGCAAACATCCCGGGGCGATATCCTCGGACGATTCCGACGCGGCCCACGGCCTCCGCTCGGCCGGCTCAGGAGTCGCGATCCCAGAACCGGCCACCGACCCCGACCTGCCGGCTCTGGACGGAAAGCGCCGTGCCGCGTCACGCGATGACGGCGAATGGACAACGGCGACAACCGGCCTCGGCTCGAGCTCCGCACCCGAAGCCCACGACTCACGCCCCGCACCGGGCCCTGCGGGAACGCCGCAAACGGGCACGGGTGAAGTCGTCGTGGTCGGACTCGGCCCGGGCGATACCGCGTGGACCACCCCGGAGGTCACCGCAGCGCTCGCCGCCGCAACCGATCTCGTCGGCTACACCACCTACATCGATCGGGTCCCGATGCGCCCCGGTCAGCGCCGTCACGCCAGCGATAACCGGGTCGAATCCGAACGTGCCGCCATGGCTCTGGACCTTGCCGCTCGCGGCGGGCGGGTGGTCGTGGTGTCCTCCGGCGATCCCGGGGTGTTCGCCATGGCGGCCGCGGTGCTCGAGGAATCCGCCGATCCGCAGTGGGCGGCGGTGCCGGTACGGGTACTGCCGGGCGTTACGGCGGCGAATGCGGTGGCCAGCCGGGTGGGTGCACCACTGGGCCACGATTACGCGACCATCTCGCTGTCGGACCGCCTGAAACCGTGGGAGGTGGTGGCGCGACGACTGGCGGCCGTCGCCGCCGCCGATATGGCGATCGCGGTCTACAACCCGGCGTCGAGTAAACGCACCTGGCAGGTCGGGGCGATGAAGGACATCCTGCTCGAGCACCGCGGGCCGGAGACCCCGGTGGTTCTCGGCCGCGATGTCGGGGGTCCGCAGGAATCGGTGCGGGTGGTGCCGCTCGGCGAGCTCGATCCCGCCGAGGTGGATATGCGCACCCTGCTGATCATCGGCGCCTCCACCACTGCCGTGGTCGGCGGCGAGGACGCGCCGCGGGTTTTCACCGCACGGCGATATCACGGCTGAAACCCCGATCCGATAGCATTCCACTATGGAATAACGTTGGGAAGGGGTTACGTGGTGAACGGCAATCGGAAGCGGCCATTGAACTCCACGGCCGCCTCGTTGCTGGGATTCCTGCACGAGGGACCGATGTCCGGGTGGGATCTGGTGACCCTCGCGCAGGAGCGGATCGGCGATTTCTGGACCATCACCCAGAGCCAGGTCTACCGGGAATTGGCCACCATGGACGCGGCGGGCCTGGTGGTGAAGGGAGAAACCGGCGCCCGGGAGCGCACCCCGTATCGGATCACCGAGGCCGGGCGCGCGGAGTTCGCCGAATGGATCTCCCGCGATCCGAGTGCGGAGACCATCCGATTCCCGCTATTGCTCACTCTGCATTTCGGCGGTCACCTGGACCGCGCACATCTGACCGCCATCATCGACAACAGTCGAAAGGTGCATCAGGAACGGCTGGACCACTACCGGGCCGAGTCGGCGCGGACGATGCCCCCTTACGCGCGCGCCACCTTGGAGTTCGGGATCGGTTACGAGCGTGCTGTTCTGGAGTGGTTCGACCGGCTACCGGAAATCCTGGGCCCCGAGACCTAGCGATCCCCCTTCCGGCACCGACAGCCTGCCGTTCCATGCCTGCCGCCTCCGGCACGTACCGGGCTTATCCGCGCTCGTGCGACCGATTATCTTGCGCGGCAACATAATCGGTCACCCATTCACGCGCAGCGCCGACAGACCCGACTTCGATGAGCCCGGGCGGCGCCGGGGGCCGGTCGACCATCACCACGGGAATACCCGCTTCCCGGGCCGCGACGAGTTTGGCCGCGGTCGCCGCGCCGCCGCTGTCCTTGGTGACAAGCACCTCGATTCGTTGTCGCGCCAGCAACGCGCTTTCCGACTCCACAGTGAAAGGGCCTCGGGCCAGCAGGATCTCGTGGCGGGGTGGCAGTGCGGCGTCGGGTGGGTCGATGGCGCGGATCAGATACCACGGGCGGGTGTATCCGGCGAACGCACCGACCCCCTGCCGGCCGATGGTGAGCAGGATCCGGTCGCCGGTATCCGCGGAGACCCGGGCGGCCGCGGCAAGGTCCGGCACTCGCAACCAGTGGTCGCCGGGACCGGCGGTCCAGCCCGGGCGGTTCAGCCGGATCATGGGCACGCCGAGTTCCGAGCTCGCCCGCGCGGCATGCGCGGTCATGGTCGCGGCGAACGGATGGGTGGCGTCGACGATCAGGTCTATCGCGTTGTCCGTCAACCAGTTCCGCAGTCCCTCGACACCGCCGAAGCCGCCGACCCGGACGGTGCCGCCGGGACGCACCGGGTCGGATACGCGACCGGGGGGGGGGGGGGCCGACCGACGGGCAAGCACGCCCCCCCCGGCGAGGGGCGGGCGCCGGGCCGCCCCCCCCCGCGGCCAGCCCCCCCCCCCCCCCCCCCCCCCCCCCCCCGGCCATGGCGTGGGCCAGTTCCCGGGCCTCCCCGGTGCCGCCCAGTAGCAGGATTCTCAGAACCACTGCTGGGCACCGGCGAATTGGGCCTGCGCCGGCGCACCCGCCACGGAGGTGGCCGGCGGGGTGAGGGGCACCCGGCTGCTGTCCTCGTCGATGGTGGCGTGGAATCTCGTGTATCTCACTCGTGTTCTCCGACGTTGCGCGCGAGCCCGGTGCCCCACGCTCGGAACGCCCACCGACATTACTCCCGCTGTCCGATCCGCCCAGGCGAGCGGCGCAGTCACCACCAACGGCCTATCGCCCTTTCACGACCGACCACTGTGTCACCGGTAGCTGCGGGCGCCAGGTCGTGAAACGGCCCAACGGCTCGCCGCGGTAGATCTGGAACCGGCGCAACTCCCCGCCGTACTCCCCGGTCCACGAGATCAGCAGTGCTTCCGATTCCGCGGTGACCGCATTGGCCACGAGCCGCCCACCCGCGGGTAGCCGTGACCAGCATCGCTCGAACAGTTGCGGCGTGGTGAGACCGCCCCCGAGGAAGATCGCGTCGGGCACGCCCGGTACCGCATCACCGGTGAGCTCGGCCACCGCCTCACCGCGCACCTCGATATCGGGAACGCCCAGCGCGCGGGCATTCTCGCCGATCTGCTCGCGGCGCCGGTCCAGGATTTCGAATGTCACCGCCCGGCAGGACGGATGCGTGCGGCACCATTCGATGGCGATACTGCCGGACCCGCCGCCGATATCCCATAGGATCTCTCCCGGACCCGGCGCGAGCGCAGCGAGGGTCACTGCTCGGATCTCCGATTTGGTGAGCTGACCGTCGCCGGTATACGCGGAATCGGGCAGCCCCGGCTGCCGGGTGCGACGCGGATGTCCGGGTTCGCCGGTCACCGCTATCGCGACAATATTGAGGGGGTCGCCGGGGACTTCCTGCCAGTCCGCGGCCAGGCCGGAGACGATCCGTTCGGCCGGGCCACCCAATTGCTCCAGCACCGTCACACGGGAGGGCCCGAATCCGTGGAAACGCAACAGTTCCACGATCTCGGCGGGAGTCCCGGCGTCCGCGCTGAGGACGAGGACACGCCGGCCGTCGATCAGTTCCGGAAGCACCCCCTGGACCGGCCGGCCGACCGCGCTCACGATGCCGACCTCGGGAAGCGGCCAGCCGAGCCGGGCGCAGGCCAGCGAGGCCGACGACGGCTGGGGCAGCACCCGCAGCGATTCGGGGCCGAGCAACCGCGCCAGCGTCGTGCCGATGCCGTAGAACATCGGGTCCCCACTGGCGAGTATCCCGAGCCGGGTACCGCGCAGATCCGCCAGCAGACCCGGTAGCGCGGGAACCAGCGGCGAGGGCCAAGGCTGCCGGTCGGCGGTGATCTCGGCCGGCAGCAAGGCGAGCTGCCGGTCCGAACCCAGCAGCACCGTACATTCCCGCAACGCCTCGCGCGACGTCTCCGAGAGCCCCGCCCAGCCGTCGGCGCCGATACCGACCACGGGAATACATGGCCCGCCCCACCGCGTCGCCGGGGCGGCGTTCATACCGCGCCTCCCGGAGTTGCTCCGGCAATGCCACCCGGCTGCCACCGGCCGGTGCACGTCCTCACCGCGGCAACCGCCGCCAGACCGCCTGGGGCAGCAGGCGCATTCCGAAAAATACGGGGCGCAGAATCCCGGGTATCCACACCTGGCCCGCCCGGCGGCCCAGCGCACCCACCACCGCGTCGGCGACCTGGTCGGGTGTGCTGGAGAACGGCGCCGGACTCATCCCCTCGGTCATCCGGCCGATCACAAAACCTGGGCGGGCGAGCAACAGATGCACCCCGCTACCGTGCAGTGCATCGGCCAGACCGCTGGCGAAACCGTCCAGCCCGGCCTTGGCCGACCCGTAGACGTAATTCGCCCGCCGGACCCGCACCCCCGCCACCGAACCGAATACGACGAGATGTCCGCTGCCCTGGGCGCGGAACTCGTTGGCCAGCACGGTGAGGACGCTGAGCTGGGCGGTGTAATCGGTATGCACCACGGCCAGCGCGTGGCCCGGGTCCGCCTCGGCCAGGGCCTGATCACCCAGTACACCGAACGCCAGGACCGCGACACCGACCGGGCCGTAATCGGCGACGATCTTGGCCAGCAGAGCCGGATGGCTCGCGGTGTCGGCGGCATCGAATTCGACCGGATGAACCGCCGTCGCACCGGCCGCGGTGAGCGCCGCCGTTTCGGTGTGCAATTCCTCGCACCGCCGCGCGGCCAGGACCACGGCCCGGCCGGGAGCCAGCCGCAACGCCACCTGCAGACCGATTTCGCTGCGTCCGCCCAGCACCAGCACCGTGCCCGGGTCGATCCCTCGTCTACGACGCACAACCATGCGCTCAGTCTGTCATCCGCGGCGGGTCACAACCCGCACCGGGAGACCCGAGTCCGGTCCATGTCACCCGCTACGGTCCTGGTATGGCAACCCATACCGTCGAATTGTCTCCCGCCGCCGTCGAGTTCCTCACCGAACGGCATCTGGCCACCCTCACCACCCTGCGGGCGGACGGCACCCCGCATGTGGTGCCGGTGGGCTTCACCTGGGACGGTGCCGCCGGGCTGGTCCGCGTGATCACCAACGGCAGCTCGGTGAAGGCCCGCAACGTACGGCGGTCGGGTTACGCCTCGGTCGGCCAGGTCGACGGCCGGCGCTGGCTCACCCTGGAGGGTCCGGCCACGGTTCTGGACGAACCGGCGCAGGTCCGGGAAGCCGAACGCCGCTATGCCGAGCGTTACCGCACCCCGCGGGACAACCCGGCCCGTGTAGTGCTCGCGATCGAGGTCCGCCGGGTGCTGTGCGGGATCGCCCTGCGAACCGCCTGAAGCACCCGGCCCGACGGCAACCAGCCCGCCGGGGAGGCACCCTGCTCCCGAGCCGTTTCGCGCCGATTCCTCATAGGAGCGCTCCGGCGGACGGCCACCGGCGGGGCATCGAGGACCTCGTCGACGCGTCCCGGGAGGGGGTAACAGGGCACACCACGGCATCGAACTCGGCAAACGCCGCAAGCCAGTGCGCAACTCCGAGTCCGACGACTGGACCCAGCCGGCCCCGGACCGCGACCGACGCATCGGCAGTGTGTCACCCGACCACGTGCGACGCCCGTGCCCGGGCTGGCCGACGAGTACATCCAGACAATACCGCTGAGCCGGCGGCCGGTCAGATGACGGAACGCAGCGTCACCGTGTCGGCGGATGCGTTGGCCCGCGCCGCCGCAGTCCGGAAGGACTGTTCTGACGGCCGCCTGCCGCAATGTGCCCGGCCGTAGCCTCCGCTCGGGGTGGCTCGTCAGGCCGGCAGGACGGTGAGGCCGTGCGGCTGCTGGTTCATCGGGACGCAACCGTCCTCGGTGACCACCACGATGTCCTCGATCCGGGCGCCCCATGCACCGGGGAAATAGATCCCCGGTTCGATACTGAAGGCCATACCGGGGCGCAGCTCTATATCGTTGCCCGCGACGATATAGGGCTCCTCGTGCACCGACAGGCCGATCCCGTGCCCGGTACGGTGGACGAACGCCGCACCGAGCCCGGCGGCCTCCAGCGGTTCGCGGGCCGCCGCATCCACCGCCGCGGCCCGCACCCCCGGACGTACAGCAGCGACGGCAGCCGCCTGCGCCCGTTCCAGTTCGGCGCAGCGGGCGGCGATCTCGGGATCCGGTTCGCCGAGGACGTAGGTGCGGGTGGAATCGGAGTAGTAGCCCGGTTCCACCGGACCGCCGATATCGATGACCACCACATCACCGGCCTCGATTCGCCGGTCCGACACCTCGTGGTGCGGTATGGCGCCGTTGGGCCCGCTGCCGACGATGACGAATTCGGCGCCGGTATGTCCCTCGGCCACGATCGCGTCGGTGATGTCCTTCCCGACCTCGGCCTCGGTGCGCCCCACCTGCAGGAATTCACCCATCCGGGCATGGACGCGGTCGATGGCGGCACCGGCGCGGCGCAACGCCTCGATCTCGGCGTCGTCCTTGATCATGCGCAGTTCCCGCAGCACCGGGGTCGCCGAAACGGGCAATCCGCTGAAACTGTGCGCCAGCGGCAGCAGATGCAGCGCGGGCATGGCATCGGCGACCGCCACCCGCGACCCGATATGCAGTGCCGACTGCACCAGGTCGTAGGGGTTCACACCGTCCACCCAGTCGAGGACCCGCAGTCCCAGCTCGTCCACCGCGGACTCCTGCAGCCCGGCGACCTCCAGTTTCGGCACGACCACCGAGGGTGTTGCCTTATCGGAGGTGATCACCAGGCAGGTGAGCCGCTCGAACGATTGCGCGGACGATCCGATGAGATACCGCAGGTCCGGGCCGGGAGTGATGAGCAGCGCGTCCAGATGCGCTTCGCGGATCAGCTGTACCGCCCGCTCCAGCCGCTGCTCGTAGATTTCCGCCGCGAACCGTGACTCCGTGTGCGCGCTCATGATCTCGAACTTACCCGGTGTCCGGGAGCGGTACACCGGATCAGTCGGTGGGGCCCGGTAGATTCCGGCAGGTGATTACGACCGAATCCGCACCGCGTCCACTGCTGCTGCTGGACGGAGCGAGTCTGTGGTTCCGGGCCTTCCACGCCATCCCGGACAAGATCACCGCACCGGACGGCAGATCGGTGAACGCCTTGCGCGGATTCACCGATATGGTGGCCGCTCTCATCGCCCGGCATCGCCCGGCTCGCCTGGTGGTCTGCCTGGATCTGGATTGGCGTCCGCAGTTCCGGGTGGATCTGGTGCCGACCTACAAAACGCACCGCGTGGATACCTCCGCCGGCGCCGAACCGGGCGCCGAAGTGGTACCTGACCGGTTGACACCGCAGGTCGAGATGATTCTGGAGGTACTGGCAGCCGCCGGTATAGCCACCGGCGGCGCGGCCGGCCTCGAGGCCGATGATGTGCTCGGCACCCTGGCCTCCACCGAACGCACCGATCCGGTGATCGTGGTCAGCGGCGACCGCGATCTGCTGCAACTCGTACGCGATACACCCGCACCGCCGGTCCGGGTGCTCTATGCCGGTCGCGGGCTGGCCAAGGCCGAACTCTTCGGCCCAGCCGAGCTGGCGGCCAAATACGGCGTCCCGCTGGAGAACGCCGGCCCCGCCTATGCCGATATGGCCACCTTGCGTGGTGACTCGTCCGATGGACTGCCCGGTGCGCCGGGAATCGGCGAGAAAACCGCCGCCACCCTGATCAGCCGGTTCGGTTCACTCGAGGCGTTACGCGCCGCCGTGGACGATCCCGGAGCCGAACTCGCCCAGGGTATCCGCGCCAAACTCCGCGCCGCCGCCGACTATCTGGACGCCGCCGCCCCGGTGGTACGGGTGGTCCGCGACGCGGATGTGATCCTGTCCCGCCCCGATATCCTCCACCCCATCCCGGCCGACGCGGCGGCGCTGCAGGAACTGGCCACCACCTACAACGCCGAAAGCCCCGTCAAACGCTTGATCGCGGCCCTCGCCGCGTGCGCCTGACCGGCCCACTACCGGGCGCCGGGAAAGGTCCGGTGCCCTGGCCGGGCGCAGAATCCGCCGATCGGTACGGGGACCACGTCTCCGCGGCCCGCAGCCGTTCCGCGATACCCCGTGTCGAGATCGACCGCGAGCCTGCGGAAATCGAGCCGATCACGACAGTTTGCGAGCACATCTGGAGCACGACCCACCGAACCCACCGGAGTGCCACCGCGTTCACGATGCGCGGAAGAGCAAGGCTGGTGCTGTATTCCAGCGGCCCCGCGGACCTCGTCTCGGTACTGGCAGTTCGCTCTGGTCCGTTTCCTGAGCCGACATCCCGTTAGATGCACATATCGTCATATGGAGATGGTCTGCTTGTGAACCGACGGCACGGGGTCGGCAAGGCCGGAAAGAGTTCGGCCCGTCCCTGCTGTCAGCGCTCGACACCATGCAGCGAAGCCGCAAGGGTCGAATGCCACCAGCAGGGACGGGCCGAAAACCGCGGCGCCGCAACCGCAGACGATCAGCTCGGCCGGCCGACCTCGTAGGTCCCGTCTTCCTTGGTGATCTTGATATTCACGGTCTTGTCCTCGCCGCCGACCTTCAGATCACAGGTGAACGTCGCGTCCACCGCGACCTCCTGTCCCGCCGGGCATCGGACATCCTTGACGTCCTCGATCCCGTAGGACTCCTCGAGCACCTTCGCCACCCCGGTCTGCACCGCGGCCTGATCGAGTTCGTCCTTGGCGGTCAGCATCAGGATCGCGACCACCACACCGGCCACAACCACCACACCGAGCAGCACGAGCCCGACGATCATGCCGGTTTTCTTACCGCCCCCGCCGGTGGGCTGCTGCTGCGCACCCCACTGCTGCTGGCCCGGCTGCCCCCATTGCCCGGATTGGGCCTGCGGCTGCGGCTGCTGCCCCCACTGCTGCTGTTGCTGCTGATTCGGGTCGCCCCACTGCTGCGGCTGCTGCTGCGGCTGATTCGGGTCACCCCACTGCTGCTGCGCCTGCTGGGGTTGCTGCGGCTGATTCGGATCACCCCACTGCTGTGGCGGCGGCTGCTGACCCCACTGCTGCTGCGTCGGATCGCTCCACGGCTGGGGCTGCTGCGGCTGGGGTTGCGGCTGACTCCACTGCTGCGGCTGCGGCTGCCACTGCTGACCGCTCTGGTCACCACTGCCCCATTGCTGGGTGGCCTGCGCCTGCTGTGGATCGTTCGGGGGCTGTGCGGGTGGCTGGTTCCCCCACTGCGGCACTGCGCCGGGCGGCTGCTGCCCGCCCCAGACCTGGGTGGGATCGTTACGTCCCTCCCCGGGTCCCGGGGCGTCGTTCGGTCCGTACGGCCCACTCATCTGGTTGCCTCCACTCGCATCGTCAAACACACGGTAGCCCCCCGCGTGCGGTTGAAATCAAATCACAATCGATGGTCTCACGCTGTTTCTACTGTGGCATGAGCGAGGCCGACGATTGCCTCTCGCATCCGGATGCGGAGGCCGCAGCGCAGGCGGAGGTATCGCACTACCGCCTACGGGCGTGACCCATACCGCCTCCGGGCCTGACCCGCTCATGCTGTATCCACGGGCATGACCGAGGGCCCTGCGTGGTTACGCTCCGCTACCGCCTCCGGGCCTGACCCGCTCATGCCGCGTCCACGGCGACGACACCGCGCCGGATCGCCCGTACGGCCTTGGCCGCGGTGGCCGCGACCTCGGTATCGTCTGCGGTGCTGTGGATCTGGTCGAGCAGATCGATCACCTGGCGGCACCAGCGCACGAAATCGCCGGCCGATAACGGCGTGCCCTGATCCCCACCGGCCAGCATGGCGTCCACGAGGGCATCGCCGCGGGCCCATTTGTAGATTCCGTCGACGAAACCGAGATCGGGTTCCCGGGTCGGCGCGAGCCGGTGCTCGGATTCGTCCGTACGCAGCCGCGACCACTGGGCGATGGTATCGGCCACCGCCCGGCGGATCGGTGCCGTCGGTCCCGCCGCCCCGAGATAGCCACCCTCGCTACGGGATTCGAAAACCAGAATGGAGACGACGGCCGCCAGTTCGGCCGGCCCCAGACCGCGCCACAGCCCCTGGCGCAGACATTCGGCCACCAGCAGATCGCTTTCGGCGTAGATCCGGGCCAGCCGCCGCCCATCCGCGGTGACCTCGCCGTCGTGCACGAATCCGCGCTCCTCCAGCAGGCCGACGATCCGGTCGAAGGTGCGCGCCAGCGAATTCGTGGTCGCCGCGACCTTCTGCCGCATGGCCTCGGTTTCCCGGCGCACCCGGTTGTAGCGCTCCCCTACCCGGGCCAGCTGTTCGCGATCGGGCCGCGAATGCGCGGGGTGGGCGCGCAGGGCGCGCCGCAATGTCGCCAGTTCCGGATCGTCCGCACCGCGGGCGC
The DNA here is from genome assembly GCF_029868325.1 of Nocardia carnea. Taxonomy (GTDB): domain Bacteria; phylum Actinomycetota; class Actinomycetes; order Mycobacteriales; family Mycobacteriaceae; genus Nocardia; species Nocardia carnea_C. Next base: position 9,069 of record NZ_JARWNW010000172.1, on the reverse strand, counting down.
GCTTATCGCGGCGGCCGCGGCTGGGCGCGGTGATCCCGGTACTGCGCAACGCCGACGCCAGATCGCGGCGGGTGCGGGCCGTGCGATGGTCGACCCGGCGCGGTAACCGCATCCGGCCCAGCGGTTCGGCGGGCACCGGGAAATCGGCGACCGATACCCGTCCCGCCCATTTGTCCTCGGTGAGCACCAGCGGACGCGGATCGCCCGGTGTGGCATCGGGTTCCAGGATCACCGCCAGACCGGCGCGGCGGCCGGCGCCGATGGCGACCACATCGCCGCGCCGTAATTCGGTCAGTGCCGCGACCCCGGCGGTACGCCGGTCGCTGCGGGTCTGCTGGTTCAGCTGCCGTTCCCGCTGTTTGATCCGTTCCCGCAGGCCGAAGTATTCGAGGAAATCCCCCTCCTCCCCGCCGAGCTGCGCGGCGAGTTTGCGGAGCTGGCCAACGTTGCGCTCGATACCGCGCACCAGGCCGACCACCGAACGATCGGCCTGGAACTGCGCGAACGACCGCTCCAGCAGCATCCGCGCCTCATCGGACCCCAGCCGGTCGATCAGGTTGATCGACATGTTGTAGCCGGGTTTGAAGGAACTGCGCAGCGGATAGGTGCGGGTGGAGGCCAGCCCGGCGACCGCACTGGTATCGACCTCGGGTTGCCAGAGCACCACCGCATGCCCCTCGACGTCGATACCGCGGCGGCCCGCGCGTCCGGTGAGCTGGGTGTACTCCCCCGGTGTGAGCTCGGCATGCGTTTCGCCGTTGAATTTGACCAGCCGCTCCAGCACGACGGTGCGCGCGGGCATATTGATCCCCAAGGCCAGGGTTTCCGTGGCGAACACGGCCCGCACCAGCCCCTTGACGAACAACTCCTCGACCGTATGCCGGAATGCGGGCAGCATCCCGGCGTGGTGCGCGGCCAGCCCCCGGTGCAGCGCCTCACGCCATTCCCAGTAACCGAGCACTTCCAGATCCGCGCGCGGCAGCTCGCCGGTGTGTTTATCGATGATCGCGTCCACGACTTCCGGGTCGGCCGCGCCACTCAGGTTCAGCCCCGACCGCAGGCACTGTGCCAGCGCACCGTCGCATCCGGCCCGGCTGAAGATGAAGGTGATGGCGGGGAGCAAACCTTCCTCGTCGAGCCGGGCCAGCACATCGGGCCGGGGCATCGGGCGGAAGAACCGGCGCGGGCCGCCTCGGCCGCGGGGTCCGCCCCAGCCTTCCATCCGGTCGGCGGCCTCACGCTGTTTGATGTAGCGGACCAGATCGGAATCGACGAGAACGCGTTGATCGGAGGATTCGCTGTCGAACAGGTCGAACATCCGGCGGCCGACCATCACGTGCTGCCACAGCGGCACCGGCCGGGTCTCGTCCACGACGACCGCGGTATCGCCGCGCACGGTTTCCATCCAGGCGCCGAACTCCTCGGCATTGGATACCGTCGCCGACAGGCTCACCAGCCGCACCTCGGCCGGCAGGTGCAGGATCACTTCTTCCCAGACCGCGCCGCGGAACCGGTCGGCCAGGTAGTGCACCTCGTCCATCACCACATACGACAGCGCACGCAGGGCGTCCGACGACGCGTAGATCATATTGCGCAGTACCTCGGTGGTCATCACGACCACCTGCGCGTCGGGGTTGATGGACTGATCGCCGGTGAGCAGCCCCACCCGGCCCCGGCCGTACCGTTCGGTCAGATCGGCGAACTTCTGGTTCGACAATGCCTTGATGGGCGTGGTGTAGAAACATTTACCGCCGGAGGCCAGCGCCAGATGGACCGCGAATTCCCCGACCACGGTTTTCCCGGCCCCGGTGGGCGCGCACACCAGCACCCCGTGGCCGTTTTCCAGGGCGGTACAGGCTTGGCGCTGAAACGGGTCCAGCTCGAATGTCAGCTCGGCGGCGAACCGGGACAGTTCGGCGGTCAGCGACGCGTTCGGTGTCACGTGTCCGAGACTAATGGAGGATTACGACACCGGTCGCGCCGATAAAATCCGCTGGTCTTCTCCGGCGCGCCGGGCGGCTCAGAGTGTGTCCGAATAGTCCGGTGCCGAATCCTTGGCCGGGCCGGGGGCTCGTACCGGGTCCGCCGCGGTGACCGGGGCCGCCGGGTCGACCGGGGAGGGCGCCGCGATCCGCGATGCCTGCTCGTCGTCGAGGGTGCCCAGCTCCTGTTCGGCGCGTTTGGCCCGCCGCTTGTCGTTGACCCGCGCGAACTGCACCGCGACCTCGAACAGCACGGTCAGTGCCAAGGCCAGGGCGAGCATCGAGAACGGGTCCTGCGGCGTGACGATGGCCGCGAAGACGAACAAGCCGAAGATGATGCCGCGGCGCCACGCCTTCAACCGCTCGTAGGTGAGGACCCCGATCAGGTTGAGGCCGACGATGAGCAGCGGCGTTTCGAAACTGACCCCGAAGATGATCAGCAGCTGGATGATGAAGCCGAAGTACTGGGTACCGCTCAACGCGGTGATCTGCACATTGTCGCCGATGCTGAGCAGGAAGCTCAGGGCGTGCGCGATCACCCAGTAGGCCAGGACCGCGCCGACCACGAACAGCACCGACCCCGAGGCCACGAAGCCGATCCCGTATTTACGTTCCTTCGGGTACAGCCCCGGCGTGATGAACGCCCACAGCTGATACAGCCAGACCGGGCAGGCCAGCACCACCCCGGCCGTCATACCGACCTTCAACCGCAGCATGAACTGCTCGAACGGCCCGGTAGCCAGCAGCCGGCACTCCCCGTCCGGGGATAATGCGGCCCGCGCCGAATCGGGCAGATCGCAGTACGGGCCGCGCAGGATCTCGCCGAGGCTGTCCATCCCGAGAAACGAATTCGCGTACCACAGGAAACCCAGGACCGTGGTGACGAGGATGGCCGCGATAGAGATCAGCAGCCGGGTGCGCAGCTCCCGGAGATGCTCGACCAGCGACATCGTGCCGTCGGGATTCGTGCGCCGTTTGCTGCGCCGGGGGTCGAACGGAATTCGCATATGTGTGGATGCCTCGTATCAGCGTGCCTCGCTCCGCTCGGCCTGCGGCACTGTACCCACCCCGCCGCTCACCTGCGCGGGGTGGGAATACGTGCCCGGTCGGCAGCGCCGGGTGGACAGCCGTCGCAGCCGGGCCCGGGGCGAGCCCGGGCCCACGCCGACGGGCCTCAGAGCGTTTTCGACTCGCTCCGGGTCTCGGTGGCCGACGCGTTCGTGTCCCGGCCCGAAGGCAGTTCCGGAGCGGGGGTGGCGACACCGGTGCTCGCAGACTTGCTGTCGTTGTGCATCTCGCTCACCTCGCTCTTGAAGATCCGCAGCGACCGGCCGAGCCCGCGAGCCGCCTCGGGCATCCGCTTCGCGCCGAAGAACACCAAGAACACCGCCGCGACGATCACCCAGTGCCAGATGCTCATAGAGCCCATTGTGGAAACCTCCCAAGACTGTGGTCTCTCTGATGCTACCTGCCGTAATGCCGGCACCGAACCGGAGCGGGGGCACTCATGACCATGTCACAGCCGTTGTCAACCGTTGTTCACCGGCGCGCCGCTTCCGCGGCACCCGCGCGGGCGGCGCGGAGCAGGCCGCTTCAGGCCGGTTCGTCCAGTCCGGCGCCGTGATATGCCGCCAGTGCGGCCTCGGAGCGGTCCCGGACCGCCGCCACCAGTTCGGGCGGGCTCAGCACCGTCACCCCGGAACCGAACCCGAGGACGAGCCGCGCCATCCAGTCCAGCGTGGCGAACCGCATCGTCGCCTCCAGGCTCCCGTCCGGGTGCACCGCCATCCGGTGCATCGGATACTGATCCAGCACCCAGCCGTAATCGGGAGCGATCAGCAACCGGGCCAGCGGGACGGCCGGATCGTCCTGGAACAGGTCCAGACCCGCATCGGTGGCTCGCGCCTCCTGCGGCGGCTGCGACGGTTCGGCGAGTTGCGCCGCCGATTCGATCCGATCGAACCGGAACAGGCGCACACCCTCCGCTTCCCGGCACCAGCCCTGCAGATAGCTGTTGTCGTCCACCGCGACGATACGGATGGGATCCACCACCCGCGTGGACACCACGTCCCGGCTGGCCGAGTAGTACTCGAGCCGCAGTGCGCGGCCCGCCGCGACCGCGGAACGCACGGTGGTGACCGCCGGGGCCTCCTCGGGCGGCCCGACCGAGGTCGCGGCCGGCGCGCCCCCGGAGATCGCCGCCTCGAGTTTCGCGATCGCCGCATGGGCCGCGGTCGGATCCACCATCCCGGGCAGATCGACGATCGACCGCAGCGCCACCAGCACCGCGGTGGCCTCGATGGATGTCAGGCGCAGCGGACGCTCGATACCGGCGGTGAAGGTGACCTGCACACTCTCCTCGGAGAACGACAGATCGATCAGATCGCCGGGCCCATAGCCGGGCAGACCGCACATCCACAGCTGATTCAGATCCGCCATGAGCTGTTTGGTGGTGACCCCCAGATCCGCGGCCGCCTCCGCGGCACTGATACCGGGGTTGGCCACGAAATACGGCACCATGTTCAGCAGGCGCGAAAGCCGCGCCGACAACCGGGTACTCATAGCGCCACCTCGGTCCGATCGAATACCGAACGCAAACGCGCGATCACATCCGCACGCAGGTCGGCGGGTTCCAGCACCAGCGCGTCCGGACCAAGGCCGGTGATCAGGCGGGCCAGCCAATGCTGCGAGCGGATCGGCACCTCCAGCACACTGCCCGGACGGCCACCGACGCTGCGATTGCCGACGACCTCACCGATCCGGCGCAGATCCCGGCCGCGCCCCTGCGCCACCCAGATCGTCGCGGAACCCGTGACCGGCGCGGTTCCGGTGACCTGCGCGACGATCCCCCGCAGATCGGTTCCGGCCGGCGCCTTCACCGCGTTACGCGGCCCGTACGGGGTGATCTCCTCGCCGATACGGGACAACCGGAAGGTTCGTACCGCGTCACGATCCCGGTCGTGCCCCACCAGATACCAGCGACCCCGCAGGGTGACCACACCCCACGGTTCGACATCACGCATCAGATACGGCGCGTTACTGGCCCCGCGATGCTCGAACCGCACCGCCTGACCGGCGTCGATGGCCGCGAGCAACTTGCCCAGCACCGGTTCGGACCCCCGGGTCCGCGCCGGCACCGCGGGAATCGCGGCGAACGCGGTATCGGTTTCCACATGGATCCCGGCGGCCCGCAATTTCAGCAGCGCACCGGCCGCCGCCGACGCCAGCTCCGGGGACTCCCACATCTGCAGCGCCACCGCCACCGCCGCCGATTCCTCACTGCTCAGATCGATATCGGGTAGCTCATACGCATCCCGGTTGATCCGGTACCCCTCCACCGTCGAGAACCGGCCCGAGGCGCCCACCTCCAACGGGATGCCCAGATCACGGAGCTCGTTCTTGTCCCGCTCGAACATCCGGCTGAACGCCTCGTCGCTGGCGCACTCCTCGTACCCCGCGACACTCTCCCGGATCCGCTCCGCAGTCAGGAACTGCCGGGTCGACAGTAGCGCGATGACCAGATTCATCAGGCGCTCGACCTTGGATATCGCCACCCGACACAGAGTAATGGAGTGCTGCCGCGTCGCGTCGGCGCACGCCGACAAACGTGCCCAGCCGCCGGACCGGCGACGCAGCGGTGGTCAGCTCCGCACCGAACCGACCGGGCCCCCGACCGCGCCGAGCTCAGGAGGCCCTGCGACCACGCAGGCCGGCCCGTCGATCACATCGACGCAATGAGGCGGTCCACTCGTTCGTCGACCGAGCGGAACGGGTCCTTGCACAGCACGGTGCGCTGGGCTTGATCGTTCAGCTTCAGGTGCACCCAATCAACCGTGAAATCGCGGCCCGCAGCCTGAGCGGCGGTGATGAAATCGCCGCGGAGTTTGGCGCGGGTGGTCTGCGGTGGGGTGTCCACGGCGGCATCGACCGCCTCGTCCTCGGTGATCCGTTTCGCCAGGCCCTTGCGCTGCAGCAGATCGAACACGCCGCGGCCGCGTTTGATGTCGTGGTAGGCCAGGTCCAGCTGGGCGATCTTCGGGTCGGACAACTCCATCCCGTACCGCTCCTGGTAACGCTGGAACAGCTTCCGTTTGATCACCCAGTCGATCTCGGTATCGACCTTGGCGAAATCCTGGGACTCCACCGCATCCAAGGTCCGCCCCCACAGATCCACGACCTGATCGACCTGCGGATCCCGCTCCCGGTTGCGCAGATGCTCCACGGCGCGGGCGTAGTACTCGCGCTGGATATCGAGCGCGCTGGCCTGCCGCCCACCGGCCAGCCGCACCGGCCGGCGACCGGTCAGATCGTGGCTGACCTCACGGATGGCGCGAATCGGATTATCGAGCGCGAAATCGCGGAACGACACACCGGCCTCGATCATCTCCAGCACCAGCGCCGCCGTACCGACCTTCAGCATGGTGGTGGTCTCGGCCATATTCGAATCGCCCACGATCACATGCAGGCGCCGGTACTTCTCGGCATCGGCATGCGGCTCGTCCCGGGTGTTGATGATCGGCCGCGACCGAGTGGTCGCCGAGGAGACCCCCTCCCAGATGTGCTCGGCCCGCTGCGATAGGCAGTACGTGGCCGCCTTCGGGGTCTGCAACACCTTCCCGGCGCCGCAGATCAACTGCCGGGTCACCAGGAACGGCAGCAGCACATCGGAGATCCGGGAGAACTCACCGGCCCGCACGACCAGGAAGTTCTCATGGCAACCGTAAGAGTTGCCGGCCGAATCGGTGTTGTTCTTGAACAGGTAGATATCGCCGCCGATACCCTCCTCCGCGAGGCGCTGCTCGGCATCGATGAGCAGTTCCTCCAGCACCCGCTCCCCGGCCCGGTCATGGGTCACCAACTGGACCAGGCTGTCGCATTCGGCGGTGGCGTACTCCGGATGCGAACCGACATCGAGGTAGAGCCGCGCGCCGTTCCGGAGGAACACATTGGAACTACGCCCCCATGACACCACCCGGCGGAACAGATACCGGGCCACCTCGTCGGGACTGAGCCTGCGGTGTCCGTGGAAGGTGCACGTCACACCGAATTCGGTCTCGATCCCCAAGATTCGTCGCTGCACACTATCGAGGTTACAGCGCGGAATGATTCCTGCGGGTGAGTGCGAAAAACGTAATGATTTTGGAGGTGTTTGTGTTTTTCGGCGGCGCCTGCGGCGCCGCAGGTTCTGGCCCCCCCTTGGTCCTTCAAGGGCCTCGCTGAACTCGGCGCCCGCTGGTTGCGCCGGGGGTGTGCCGAACTCTACGGCCACCGCCGGCTGCGCCAAGGGTTTGGTATCGGCCTGTCAGGGCTCGCTGAACTCGCTTGTACCGGTGATGTGATTTCGGGGCAGTGACCGCCTCGGGTGCCTGAGGAGCCTCTCGGCGCCGCCGTGGGCGCATAGGGGCTCGGCTCGGCAGAGTGCGTGGGCCCCGGGCACCGCGCAGGCCACGCCGCCGGGCCGCATCCAGGTCCGATGCGTCTCGGTGACGTGGCCCAACGGCTATTTTTCGCTGTTTTCCTGCTCCCCGTCACCCGACGGGGCGAGCAGTCGTTCGAGCGCGGCCTTGCTGATCCTGCGGAACGCCCGCCGCGGCCGGGCGTGTTCCAGGGTGGCCACCTCGAGGGAGTCGACCCCGAGCGTCCGCTTCTCCTTGTCCGGCCCCTCGGTAACCTGCAGGGCCTCGACCGCGACCCGGATCGCGCCCGACAGGTCCAGGCCCGGCCGGTAAGACTCCTTCAGAGCGGTGACGATGGGTTCGGTCGTACCGCCCATCACCACATAGTCGCGTTCGTCGACGATCGAGCCGTCGAAGGTGATGCGGTAGAGCACCGATTCCGGTTCCTGCCCGGGGTAGCTCACCTCGGCGACGCAGATCTCCACCTCGAAGGGTTTGAGCTGGTCGGTGAAGATCGACCCGAGAGTTTGCGCGTAGGCATTGGCCAGTGCCCGGCCGGTGACATCGCGCCGGTCGTACTGGTAGCCCCGCAGATCGGCCTGCAGGATGCCGCCGCGGCGCAGGCTCTCGAATTCGTTGTACTTACCGACCGCCGCGAACCCGGTGCGGTCGTAGAGTTCGCTCACCTTGTGCAGGGTGGCCGACGGGTTCTCCGCAACGAACACCACACCTTCGGCGTAGGAGAGCACGACAACACTGCGGCCCCGGCCGATCCCTTTACGCGCGAGCTCGGTCTTGTCGCGCATGATCTGCTCGGCGGACGCATACAGCGGCATGGTCATGCCCGTGCGCTCCCTTCTTCGGCGGCCTGGCGGTCGGCGGCGATACCGCGGGCGATCTCTTCGAGCCGGGATTCGGTCACCTCGACCGCCCCCTCCTCATCGATGAGGATCGCCGTCGGATAGATACCGCGCAGCAGATCGGGACCGCCGGTGGCGGTATCGTCGTCCGAGGCGTCGACGAGGGATTCGACCGCGATCCGCAAAGCTCGATCGGCGTCGATTCCCTTGGCGTACAGCTTCTTCAACGATGTCCTGGCGAACATCGAACCGGAGCCGACGGCGGTGAAACCGAACCGCTCCTCGCTGCGCCCGCCGACCACGTCGTAGGAGACGATGCGCCCGGCCCGGTCCGGATCCGTGGCCTGCGGGTCGTAACCGACCAGCAGCGGCACCACGGCCAGACCCTGCATAGCCGCCGGGAGGTTGTCGCGCACCATCTTCGACAGCTTGTTGGCCTTGCCGTCGAAGGTGAGCGAAACGCCCTCGATCTTCTCGTAGTGTTCGAGTTCCACCGCGAACAACCGCACCAGTTCGATGGCCATACCCACGGTTCCGGCGATACCGGTCGCCGAGAAGGTATCGGTGATGTGGACTTTCTCCACATCACGGCCGGCCAGCAGGTTGCCCTGGGTGGAGCGCCGGTCGCCGGCGATCAGCACACCGCCGCGGTAGGACACCGCGACCACGGTCGTACCGTGCGGTGCGATATCTCCCGCGGCACCGGGGGGCCGGGGGGGGGCGGGGGGGGGGGGGGGGCCGCGGGGGGGGGGATTTTGGGGGGGCCGGCGAGGGGCGGGGGGGGGGGGGATATGTGGGTATTTTTTTAAGGGGGGGGGCCCACCAGGGGGG
>NZ_JARWNW010000171.1 GCF_029868325.1 Nocardia carnea | reverse complement strand
TCTTCTTTTTTTTTTTTTTTCTTTTCTTCCCCCCCCGCCGCGCCGCCCCCGCCCCCCCCCCCCCCCCCCCCCCCCCCCCCCCCCCCCCCCCCCCCCCCCCCCCCCCCCCCCCGACTCCGGCTTGCGGGCTACGTCGGGGTCGAATTATCGCCGCCGGACGGCAGCCCGGGGGGATCGGCGGCATCGGTCCGGTAGTCCGGGTCGAGGTGGTGTCCGGGGGTCAGGAAGTTGTCGGTGAACTCTCCTTTGGAGACCTTGACCGGGATTTCGTCTGCCACACCGAGCTCGAGAATATCGTTGCCGGCTTCGGCCTCCGTGGATGCGAGCATCTCGATGCGCGTGGCGATCTGACCGGCCTGCCAGGCGTTCAGGACCCAGGCGAAGCGGTCGTGCTCGGCGGTGTGACGCATACCGTACGGTGCGTCGAGTCCTTCACCGGGAACGAGTGCCACCTGCGACCGGCCGCCGGCCGCGGGCAAGGACCGGCGGAGATCGATATCCATCGGATCCTCGGCGAATTCGCGCAATACCCGGGCTAATTCGTCCAGGTCCGCGTTCTCACCCAGGAACAGGAACAGCGGGTGGAAATCGCTGGGCATATGGTCGAACCGGAGCATGGTCGTCCTCCGCTCAGTCGTGGATGAGCCGCAGGATGTCCTGGGCGTGGACCAGTTCGCTGTCGTCGGCACCGCCCTCCTGCACCGAGATCCACATCCCGTCGTCCATGTTCTCGACGACGGCGACGGTGCGTCCATCGGCCAGCTCGAGGCGGGTGCCCGCGGCGAGTTCGAACATATTGATCATCGGGTGGTCCTTGTCAGAAGAAGGTGGTCAGGTTCTTGGCCAGCAGGATGTTCTGGTCGAGCAGGATTTCGCGGCGGGAGATCTTCCAGCCGTCCGCGGTGAGCCGCAGCCGGTCCGTACGTTTGCCGACGAAGAAGTACGTTTCGTACTCGACACGGTTCTGATAGACGAGGAACCGGCAGCGCACATCGGCCTCACGGTGCGGTCCGTCGTCGTGGACGGCGAGGATCTGGACGTTGGACACCATATGGGTCACGCGGGACAGCGGCTCCTCGGCGTAATGCACGCCGGTGAGAATCTGGTCGACGCGTTTGCCGAGGGTCCATTTGTCCTCGTCGAACCAGCTGATGCCGTGCCCGAGCCGGGTGTTCTCCCGTTCCGCGTGCTGGCCGAACTTCACATTGCGGCGGATGGGCATGAAATAGGTGACATCGTCGGTGAGCAGGTCGAGCCAGTCACGGAACCGGCGCTCGTCGAGCAGATCGGCTTCGGTATAGAGGAAATCCTCGATATCCGCCTTCAGCCGGTAGTAGCTTCCGTCGCGGACGATCGGGGCCCGGGCCGCGTCGCCGGAGATTTCGGTGGTGCTCATGCAGTCTTCTTCCTTTTCACTGGTCCGCCCTGGTGTGCGAAGCAGCCGACGTCGAGGATCGTGCCGGAGATGGCTTCGGCTGCGTCGCTGATCAGGAAGGCGACCGCGTGGGCCATATCGGTTCCGTCGACCGGCCGGCCGGCCGCCGATCCGGGCGCGTTCTTGTCCATTCGCGACTGTTCTCCGCCGACCCGCCCGAGGGCCATCCCGGAAACGATGCCGCCCCCGCCGGGGATCACGGTGTTGACGCGCACTCTGTCGTCGAAGAAGTCGTAGGCGGTGGCGGCCGAAAGTGCCGCGAGGCCTCCTTTGCTGGCCGCGTATGCCGCCATATTCGGTTTGCCCCAGCCCGCGCCCGAACCGATGTTCACGATGGAGCCGCCGCCGCGGCGGATCAGGTGCGGCAGCACCGCGCGTGCGCAGAGATACGGACCTTTGAGGTTCACCGCCATGATCCGGTCGAACAGCTCCTCATCGGTGTCGAGCACCGTGCCGAGCGGGCCGATCGCCGCATTGTTCACCAGCGCGTCGATGCCACCGAACCGGTCTACGGTGTGGTCGACCGCCCGGCCGACGGCCGCGGAATCGGAGACATCGGCCTCCAGGACATCGATGTTCAGGTCCAGGGATTCGACTTCGGCGCGGAACGCGCTGACCGACCCTGTTGCGGTACTGGCGGTCTGCGCGGCGTCGATACCCAGTGCCACGACCCGGTGGCCACGTTCGGCCAGCCCGAGGGCGATACCCCGGCCGAGGCTGAATGTTCCGCCGGTCACGAGGACGACCTTGGATTCGGTCATCGCCGATCCTCCCCGAGGAGCACGTCCCAGGACTCGCCGCGCATGTAGTTCTGCCAGGTCCGGTAGTAGCCCCGGGCCATTTCTTCGGTGGGCTGCAGGGTTACGTTGCCGGGGTAGGAGAAGTCGTCGGTGGCCTTGCCGAGCGACTGCTGGTAGTTGAACGGATACCGGCGTGCGACGGTGCCGACGCTGGCGGAGGTGGCGTACAGCCAGTTCTCCATATCGTCCTGTTCGGTCATCCCGGCGGGACCCGAATAGCGCATGTAGTAGTGGCGCAGATAGTCCTTCACCTCGTCGGGTGCGTCCTTGTCGACCAGGAAGAAGCGCCAGGCTTCGGTGCTGGTGGGGGAGTGGGGATGCCAGGCGCACAGGCCGCGGGGCTGGCGGCCGTGGTAGGAGGTGTTGGGGAAGATCGAGCCGACGAACGGTAGCAGCCTGGCTTCTTCGCCGAGGCGGCGTTTGCGCTCCTCGTAGCAGTGCCGGAAGTACTCCTCGAGCACCGGGTTGTCCAGGAAGGATTCGATGTACTCGTTGGCTTCGGGCTGGATCGCCGAATGCACGCCGTGGCCGGCGGGGAAGCTGACCCAGATGTGCTGGGCCTTTTCCAGTTCGTCGTCGCGCCGGCCCTTCTTACCGGATTCCGCACTCGGTCCGATACCGATCAGGTCGACGGAGCGGTGGCTGGGGTTGTGGTAGGTATCGCCGAGGAAGTTCTCCGCGGCGAACTTCCAGTTCGCCGGGAAGATCCACTTGTGGACGCCGATGACCTCGGAACCGCCCTCGCGGCCGTCACGGCAGTCGAGCGCCTGATCCAGATGCAACTTGGCATCGCCGAGATAGGTGAGGAAATCGGGGGCGTCCTTGTCCCAGGTAGCCCAGATGGTCCCCTTGTAGTTCGCCAGTTTGGCGACCGAGACCAGCGAGTTCGCCTCCCGATCGAGGGTGCCGTCGTAGAGGGCCCGATACTGGGGCACGCCCTGGAGTTTGCCGTCTGTGGTGTAGGTCCAGGAGTGGTACGGGCAGGTGAACAGCGAGGTGTTACCGGATTCGTATCGGCAGACCTTCATACCCCGGTGGCGGCAGGAGTTGAGGAAGACATGGATTTCGCCGCGTTTGTCACGGCACAGGATCACCGATTCCTCGCCCATCCGGGAGGTGAAGAAATCACCGGGCTGCGGGATCTGGCTCTCGTGGCCGACGAAAAGCCACGCCCGGGTGAAAACCTTGTCCAGTTCCTCGCGGTAGGTATCGGGATCGACGAAGATCTCGCGGCTGATGAAACCGCGTTCCAGGTCGACGAATCCGTCGACAGTGTCGCGGGCGAGGTTGCTCATGGGGGTCCTTTCTGGGAGTGGTTACGCGATCGCCGGAGCTCTGCCGGCCGTGCGCAGCGAGAATTCGGGCGAGCGCAGATCACGGCCGGTCACGCGCGCGCCGGAGGTGAGCAGTCGCCGGGCGGCGAGATGATCTCCGGGGCTGTTGACCGATTCGACGGCCGTGAGCACGTCCTCGCGCAACCTGCAGACGGAGAACCGCTGCGCGGCTTCTGGGTCGCCGAGGATCACCGATTCGTCGGTGGGTCCTGCCAGTCCGGCGATCTGGAGTTTGGCACCGGCCTGGTGGCTCCAGAACCAGGGGAGGTCGTCGTATTCCGCCGCGGTGCCGGTGATCCGGCGTGCCAGGAACCGGGCCTGATCCGCGGCGTTCTGGACCGATTCGACCCGGACCGGTTCGGCGCCGGCACCTCGCCGGAGAGCCGCGCAATCACCGATCGCGGATATTGCCGGATCGCTCGTGGCCAGACGGGCGTCGACCACGATGCCGTTGCCGACTTCGAGTCCGGCCGCGGCGGCCAGATCGCTGTTGGGCAGCACGCCGATACCGACGAGAACCATATCGGCGCTGTGCAGGACACCGTCGACGTAGGCACCGGTGACCCGGCCGTTCCTATCGCGACGGAACGTTTCCACAGTGGTCCCGCACCGGATTTCGGTGCCGTCCGCCCGGTGCCGGTCGGTGAAGAACGCCGATACCTCGGGGGATACCGCGCGGTCCATCACACGTTCGCCGGCCGCCACCACGGTGGCGCATGCTCCGGCCGCGGCGGCTACGGAGGCGAATTCGAGACCGATGAACCCCGCTCCGACGATCAACACAGTGCGTGCGCGCGCGAGTGCGGTCCGCAGCGCGTCGGCATCCTCGCGAGTTCGCAGATAGTAGACGTTCGCCGGGGCGCCACCCGGGATATCGAGTCGCCGGTTGCGCGCACCTGTGGCGAGGACGAGATGCTCGTAGTCCATGATCTCGCCACCGGACAGCGCCAACTGCCGGGTGTCGCGGTGGATGCGGGTCGCGGTGACTCCGGTGCGGAGCGCGATGGTGCGCTCCCGGTAGTACTCGGGGGTTCGGATCGGAAGTTCGGCCTCCGGCACCTTTCCGGCCATATAGTCCTTGGACAGCGGCGGCCGGTGGTAGGGCACATGCGGTTCGTCGCCGATGAGGGTGATCGGCTCGGTGTATCCGGCTTCCCGCAACGAGGTGGCGAGTTGCGCTCCGGCCTGACCGGCGCCCACGATCACGGTTCCCGCGGTCATTGCGACTCCGGTAGCCGCAGAATCAGCCCGTCCAGCTCCTCGCCGACCCGGATCTGACACGACAACCGACTGCCGGCTTTCCGCTCACAGGCGGTGAATTCGAGCATATCGGCTTCGTCGAGACCGGGTTCGCCGACGCGTTCGCGCCAGGCCTCGTCGACGTACACATGGCAGGTGGCGCAGGAGACCTCGCCGCCGCAGTCGGCGGTGATGCCGTCCACGCCGCCGAGGAGGGCGGCCCGCATCGCACTGGAGCCGTCCGTCGCCTCCACCTCCCGGGCTGCGCCGTCGGGGTGGACGAAGACAATTTTCGACATCAGGATCCTTCCTTCTCGGTGGAGATACGAACGGTTTCTTTACGGGGCGGGTTCTCCCGGACGAAGAACATGACCGCCATTCCCAGCAACGGGCCGGCCGCGAGTGTGAGGAACGCGGCCTGGAACGAGCCGGTGGCGGCGAAAACCGCACCCACTGCCATCGGCGCCAGAATGCTGCCGATCTGCCAGATCGCGTTGGCGACGCCCGACGCGGCGCCGGTCACCCACGTCGGGACCAGCCGGGGGACCAGCGAGATGATCAGCGGTGACCAGCCGTAGGCCGTCAGCCCGAGGAACGGGGCCGCGATCAGGAACGCCACGGGTGTGGTCAGCATCCCGAAGAGCACGAGGATCGCGCTGAACGCACCGAACAGCGCGATGATCGGAGTTTTGCGGGCGCCGTGGAAGAAGCGGTCGGAGACGAAGCCGATCACCGGTTTCGAGACGATGGCGCTGATCGCGAAGATCGCGACCACGACACCGGTGATTTCCGGGCCCATTCCGTGGCCCTTGATCATCAGCGCGTTCGACCAGGTGACGAAGCCGTAGAGCCCCCAGAAGGCACACAGGCCGGCGAGGCAGGTCAGCAGGAGATCGCGATTGCGCAGCAGCGCACCGAAATCGGGCTTCTTGCTGGAGTTGCGTTCCGGCTGCGCGGTGCTGTCGAGCAGCGGCCCCGGCCGGACGGTGGCGAACAGGACGATCGCGACCACGATGGAGATCGCGCCGAAGAGGTGGTAGGAGGTCTGCCAGCCCGAGGCGCTGATGAGGGCCGGGACGACGAGGTTGGCGACGGCGGTACCGATCGACGTGGCGGTGACGAAGATGCCGAGTGCCAGCCCGAGTTCGGTGGGACGGAACCAACTGGCGATCAAGCGGACGCCCGCGGAGTAGTCCGCGCCGGCGAAGAAACCGACCACTGCCTGGACCGCGATGCCCACCGCCGGGGAGGTCACCGACCCGAAGCAGATCATCGCGATACCGGCGCCCAGGAGCGACACGGTCAGGACTATGCGGCCACCGAAGGCATCGGAGAGGAAACCGCCGAATGCGTTGGATACGACGTAGCCGACGTAGTACGCGGTGGCGAAGGCGCCGAGACTGGCCAGCGGTACGGCGAGACTCTCACCCACGAACAGTGACGCGGGTCCCCACGTCGACCGGTCCACGGACGTCAGGGTGAACGACGCCCAGCAGGCGATGAGGACCAGCCATCGGTATCTCGGGAGAGTTTCTCCCGAAACGGGGCGGTCTACTGCAGAACTCGTCATCGAGCCTCCAAGGGTGCTGCCTCGCCGACGGTTCATGGGGGTGGTCGCGGGAGAGGCGATAGAACTTGACGAATTATCACTGTGTGATAATGTAATCTCGGGTGGTGAAATTGACGATAAGGGCTGAGTGTGAGTGAGTCAACAAGGGGTGTGCTGTGACCAAGCCCGGTGCAGACAGTGCCCGGCGGGCGATCGAGGTTCTGTTCGCGTTCGAGCACCGGCCGGTGTCCACGGTGCGGGAGGTTTCCGAACGCACCGGGTTGCCGCTGCCGACCGCCCATCGCTACGTGGCATTGCTGCGGGAGATGGGGTTGGTCGAGGAGGCGCGTCACGGCGGTTACCGGCTGACGATGCGTGTTGCGGCACTCGGCTATGCGGCGCGTGAAGCAACCTCGCTCATCGATGTGGTGCAGCCCCATATGCAGGCATTCTCCGATGAAACGCAGGAAACGATCCTGCTGATTCAGCCGGTGGCGGGATTGCCGGTCTGTACGCACCGCATCGAGGCCCGGCAGCGGTTGCGGCTGTCGTTCGAAATCGGCCAGCATCTGCCCGCGCTGCGCGGTGCCAGTGCCCGATTGCTGCTCGCGGGTTTCGATGAGACCGCGCGTCGTGAATACGTGCGGGATGCGCTCGCCCGGGGTGAACGGCCGCCCGTGGAGGGTGTCGAGCAGTTCCTTGCCGATGTGGCGGAGGTGGCGACGGCCGGTTGGACGGCCAGTTCCGAGGAGATCGACGAGGGAGTCTGGAGCGCAGCTGCATCGATCCGTAGTGAGGGCAAACCCGTGGGAACGCTGTCCGCGCCGTGCCCGGCATTCCGGATCGATGACGAGAAGGCGGCGGTGATTATCGAATTGGTTCGGCGAACTGCCGATCGGATCAACAGCGCGCTCGGTTCCTGAGGTCCATTGCCGGTCCGGCGGGGCCTCCCTGGATTTCCGGGCTCGGTGTTCGTGGAGGCGTTGCCCCGATGTCACAGATCATATACGATTTCAGATATGACCTCGAGCGACAGCGTTCCTTCTCCTGCGCTACCTGCGGAAACCCGGTTCGCCGGCCTGCCCTCGGTGCCGGGGAAGATTATCGCGGTACACCTCAGTTATGAGTCACGCGCCGCTCAGCGCGGGCGTCGGCCGGCCGCGCCGTCGTACTTCTTCAAGCCCGCGAGTTCGGTCGCTGCGACCGGCTCGGTGGTCGAACGACCGCAGGGGGCCGAACTGCTCGCCTACGAGGGTGAGATCGCGCTCGTCATCGGTACACCTGCGCGCCGGGTATCACTCGAGGACGCCTGGTCGCACGTCGCATGGGTTACCGCTGCCAACGACTGGGGGCTCTACGATCTGCGCGGCAACGACAAAGGTTCGAACGTCCGCAACAAGGGGCGCGACGGTTACACGCCGCTCGGGCCTGAGCTCATCGATGCCCGCCAGGTCGATCCGGCCGCGTTGCGTGTGCGTACCTGGCACAACGGCAACCTCGCGCAAGACGATACGACCGCGGGACTGATCTTCCCGCTGGCACAGCTCGTGGCCGATCTGTCCCAGCACTGCACGCTGGAAACCGGGGACGTCATCCTGACCGGGACTCCGGCGGGGGCGTCGGTGGCGGTGCCGGGTGATGTCGTCGAGGTCGAAGTCGACGCGCCTGCGGCCGGACTGACGAGTGGCCGGCTCGAAACGCGGGTGGCCGACGGTGCGGATACGTTCGATCCGGCGCTCGGCTCGTTGCCCTCTGTCGACGATCGGCAGCGCGAGGAGGCGTGGGGGTCGCGAGAGGCCGCGGGTCTCGGTGCCGTCGAAACCGGTGGCTCCGGGCTGTCTCCCGAACTGCTGGCCAAGCTCCAGGAGGCCCCGGTCGCCGGTTTGACCGGGATCCTGCGCAAACGGGGACTGAACAATGTGTGCATCGACGGTGTGCACGCACTGCGGCCCGGAACCAAGATGGTCGGCACGGCGAAGACCCTGCGTTTCGTCCCGAACCGGGAAGACCTGTTCCGCAGCCACGGCGGCGGCTACAACGCCCAGAAGCGTGCCTTCGACACGGTCGCCCCAGGCGAGGTCATTGTGATCGAGGCCCGCGGGGAGCGCGGCTCGGGCACGCTCGGTGACGTTCTCGCGCTACGCGCCAAGGCCCGGGAAGCTGCGGGCATCGTCACCGACGGTGGGGTCCGGGACTCCGCGGCAGTCGACGAGATCGGCATACCGGTGTTCGGCCAGGGCGGGCATCCTGCCGTTCTCGGCCGCAAACACGTGCCCTGGGAAAGCGATATCGCGGTGGCCTGCGGCGGCGCGACGGTCCTGCCCGGCGACATCATCGTCGGTGACGACGACGGTGTCATCGTCATCCCGGCCGCCATGGCCGAGGAGGTTGTCGACGCGGCCTTGGCGCAGGAAGCCGAGGACGCGTGGATCGCCGAGCAGGTGGCAGCCGGGCACCCGGTCGACGGACTGTTCCCCATGAACGCCGAATGGCGGGCACGCTACGAGGAGGCACGCGGAAATGTCGACGGGTGATCCGGTGATCGCTGCCGGGAGCAAATCGCAGCGCGCCTACGAATGGATCCACACCCGCATCGCGGACCGCCGGTTCGTCCCCGGGTACCGGCTGGTGCTGGGGTCGATCGCCGAATCGCTCGGGATGAGCGTGGTGCCGGTGCGGGAAGCGATCCGGCGGCTCGAGGCCGAGGGGCTCGTCGAATTCGAACGCAATGTCGGCGCCCGGGTCGCGCAGATCGACCAGAGCGAATACCTGCACACGATGGAGACTCTCGGTGTCGTGGAAGGAGCCGCCACCGCGCTGGCGGTACCGCATCTCACCGAGGCCGATCTCGATCGGGCCGCCGCCGTCAACGCACGGCTGCGGGCCCTGCTCGACGATTTCGACCCGAACCTGTTCACCCATATCAACGAGCAGTTCCACAGTGTGCTGTTCGAACCGTGCCCGAACCCGCACATCCTCGACCTGGTGCACCGCGGCTGGACCCGGATGTCCGGATTGCGCTCCTCGACTTTCGCTTTCGTGCCCGACCGGGCGCGCGAATCGGTGGAAGAACACGATCAGATCGTCGATCTGATCCGCCGGAAAGCCGATCCCCTCGACATCGAAATGGCCGCGCGGCAGCACCGCTGGCGCACCATGAACGCCTACCTCGGCGAGTACGAACCCGCCGCGCAGCGGTTCGGTACGGCCGAATTCACCGACTGACCCCTTTCCCCGACCTCACACAGGAGGATTCCCATGGCCGACAGCGTGTCGCCACAGCACCACGTACCGGCTGACCTGCCCGACCGCATTCGCCATTACATCGACGGAGCCTTCGTCGATTCCGTCGACGGCGCCACCTTCGATGTGCTCGATCCGGTCACGAACGACACGTATGTGCAGGCCGCCGCGGGTGGCAAGGCCGATATCGATCGCGCCGTAGCCGCGGCCCGCAAGGCGTTCACCGAGGGCCCGTGGCCGAAGCTGCTGCCCCGTGAGCGTTCCCGGGTGCTGCACCGTATCGCCGATCTGGTCGAATCCCGCGACGCCCGGCTGGCGGAGCTGGAGAGCTTCGATTCCGGGCTGCCCATCACCCAGGCGCTGGGGCAGGCGCGCCGGGCCGCCGAGAACTTCCGCTTCTTCGCCGACCTGATCGTCGCGCAGGCCGACGACACCTACAAGGTGCCGGGCCGCCAGATCAACTACGTCAACCGCAAACCCATCGGTGTCGCGGGCCTGATCACGCCGTGGAATACGCCGTTCATGCTGGAGAGCTGGAAACTGGCGCCGGCGCTGGCCACCGGTAACACCGTGGTGCTCAAGCCCGCGGAATTCACTCCGCTGTCCGCCTCGCTGTGGGCCGGAATCTTCGAGGAAGCCGGACTGCCGCAGGGCGTGTTCAACCTGGTCAACGGTCTCGGCGAGGATGCGGGCGATGCGCTGGTGAAACACCCGGACGTACCGCTGATCTCGTTCACCGGCGAAAGCCGCACCGGGCAGATCATCTTCGGTAACGCCGCGCCCTATCTCAAGGGTCTGTCGATGGAACTCGGCGGGAAATCCCCGGCCGTGGTGTTCGCCGATGCCGATCTGGACGCCGCCATCGACGCCACCGTGTTCGGTGTCTTCTCCCTCAACGGTGAACGCTGCACCGCGGGCAGCCGCATTCTGGTGCAGCGCGAGGTGTACGACGAATTCGTCGAACGTTACGCCGCGCAGGCCGAACGGGTGAAGGTCGGCTACCCGCACGACCCCGCCACCGAGGTCGGCGCGCTGGTGCATCCCGAGCACTACGACAAGGTCGTGAGCTATATCGAGATCGGCAAGGGCGAGGCCCGCCTGGTCGCCGGTGGCGACCGTCCGGCCGAGTTCCCGTCGGGGAACTTCGTGCGCCCCACCGTTTTCGCGGATGTGAAACCGGATGCGCGGATCTTCCAGGAAGAGATCTTCGGCCCGGTCGTGGCGATCACGCCCTTCGATACCGAGGAAGAGGCGCTCGAACTCGCCAACGGCGTGAAATACGGTCTGGCCGCCTATATCTGGACCAACGACCTCAAGCGCGCGCACAACTTCTCGCAGGCCGTCGAGGCCGGCATGGTGTGGCTGAACTCGAACAATGTGCGCGATCTGCGCACCCCCTTCGGCGGTGTGAAGGCCTCGGGCCTCGGCCACGAGGGCGGCTATCGCTCCATCGACTTCTACACCGACCAGCAGGCCGTGCACATCACCCTCGGCAAGGTCCACAACCCCACCTTCGGCAAGTCCGCCTGATATCCCGCCGGACCTGTCCCGACCTCTCACCCCAAGGCAGCAGCAATGACCGAACGTACTCGCACCTCCTCGGGCTTCTTCGTCACCCAGGAAGCCCCCATCCACGCCGACGATCCGGTGGCGACCCCCACCGCGCCGCCGCCGGATATCGTGCGCGCCGCCTACGCCGAACTCGTCGTCACCGATCTGGCCCGCTCGCGCGAGTTCTACGTGGATGTGCTCGGTATGACCGTTACCGAGGAAGACGAGAACGCGGTCTACCTGCGCACCCTCGAGGAGTTCATCCACCACAACCTGGTGATCCGCAAGGGCCCGGTCGCCGCGCTCGCCGCACTGTCCTACCGGGTGCGCACCCCCGAGGACCTGGATCGGGCCGTCGCCTTCTACACCGAGCTCGGCTGCCGGACCGAACGCCGGGCCGACGGCTTCACGAAGGGTATCGGCGATTCGGTGCGCGTGGTGGATCCGCTCGGTTTCCCCTACGAATTCTTCTACGACACCGAGCATGTGGAGCGGCTGGCCTGGCGCTACGACCTCTACAGCCCCGGCGCGCTGGTCCGCCTCGACCATTTCAACCAGGTCACCCCCGATGTCCCGCGCGCGGTCAAGCACTACCAGGATCTGGGCTTCCGGGTGACCGAGGATATCCAGGACGAAGCCGGCACCACCTACGCCGCGTGGATGCGCCGCAAACCGACCGTCCACGACACCGCCACCACCGGCGGGGACGGTCCGCGCCTGCATCATGTCGCCTTCGCCACGCACGAGAAGCACAACATCCTGGCGATCTGCGACAAGCTCGGCGCCCTGCGGCTGTCCGACCACATCGAACGCGGTCCCGGCCGCCACGGCGTCTCCAACGCGTTCTACCTCTACCTGCGGGACCCCGACGGCCACCGTATCGAGATCTACACCCAGGACTACTACACCGGCGACCCGGACAACCCGGTCGTCACCTGGGATGTGCACGACAACCAGCGCCGCGACTGGTGGGGCACCCCGGTGGTGCCGTCCTGGTACACCGACGCCTCGCTCGTGCTCGATCTGGACGGTAACCCGCAACCGGTCGTGTCGCGCACCGATTCCAGCGAGCTGGAGGTCACCATCGGTGCCGACGGGTTCTCCTACACCCGCGACCCGGGTGACGAGGACCTACCGGGCTGGAAAAAGGGCGAATACAAGCTGGGGCACCCGCTCCCACGGTGCGCTGGGGGCCCGCCGGCCTCGTGGACCGTCGGGCTGTCTACCGGGCTGCTGCCGATGAGCGGAGGATTCATCGTCGCTCATCATGCCTCCTGTATCGCCCGGACCCCCGCTTGCCGGTTGTCCCCTGTGTCGTGCCGAACACTTCGCCGCCGCTGCTGTGCGCAACGAACTGTACGGTGCGGACGGCGTGTCGTATCCGGCCGCGCACCGGCACCCCGGACGGACCAGGAGTGCCGGTGCGCGCACCCTCTCCATCTTCCATGTGACACCCGTGCCGGTCATCTCCCCAGGTCGGCCGGTGGATGACCTATCCGGGACATCGAGGTCCGGGCCTATACCCGTTCCCGGCGCTGTGCCGGGTGGCGGCCGGTTTCCAGCGCTTCGTCACTGACCTCGAGACCGGTGTTGCCGGTGGTGCGCCGCCGGGCCCGGCCCAGCCGGATCACCCGCCGCCGGACCCCCGGATCCACGCCCTTGTCGGCCGGATCGTGTTCGCCGTGGAATCGGCGCCACAGGCGGCGGCCGGCGAGCAGGAACAACAGTGCGGCCGCGCACGCGGTGATGATCGCCAGAATCTGCCCGTAGGCGTTGGAACGCACCGAGATCGAGGTGGCGTGCCCGAGTGGGACCCCTTCGGGTGTGCTCAGCGATATCGGTACGACGAGGTTGCGGCTGTCGCTGACCTCGGTCGGAATCTGGAACGAGCGGGTCCCACGGGGCGGGAGCAGCTGTTCGCCGATATCGGTGATCTTCGTTTCCGGCGGCGCGTCGATCCGGAAGCGGATCCGCATGGAAATGGGCAGGTCGTTACGCGCCACCAGCAGCAACGGGCTCGATTCCGAGGCCAGCGTGTACACCCCGCCCGGCGGCAGCACCGTCACCGACCGGTAGATCTCGTCCACCGCCGCGGTGGTTTTCTCGATCCGCCGCTGCGCGAACACCTCGGCCTGTCCGGTGGGGCCGCCGCGCCGATCCGACAGCGACAGCGCGCGCACCAGATCGTCACGTAACGGGTCCAGGTAGGCGCGTGGGGTCGGCTGGGTGTCGGGCACCTCCACCATGGCCTGCAGCAGCTGGGACAGCCGATGCGACTGGTCGCGGGCCGGTATCGCGAAATGGCCGGGGACTGCCTCGACGGCGGCGTCCGGGAGCGGAGCCAGTTGGTAGGGCGCCGGGTCCGGTGCCTGCCCGACCAGATCGTCGAACGGCCGCGGATCCACCAGTTTGTTGTCCACCAGCAGCTCGAGCTGGCGTAACAGCGCGACGGCTTCCTCGCGGTTGGCGCCCCACTGCTGCGGCGGCATGATCAGCTGGGAACGCGGGCGGCCCGGGTCGGCGTGCAGCGCCTGCCAGGACACCGCACCCAGCGCGTCCTGCAGACGTGCGCTGCGGGAATCGTTGGTCACCGGGTAGCGGGCCGATTCGGGGACGTAGGCCGGGGTGGGTGGATTCGAACCGATTCCGGCCAGCGCCGCCGCCGGCCAGATATCGAACGTCGCGACTCGCAGGGCGGGATCACGGGTCGAGGCCCCACCACTGCCCGCCTGATCCGGCGGCGCCGCGGCACCGGATGTCGCGGGCCCGCCCTCGACCGGCGTAGGACCACCGGCGGGGACGGCCTGTTGTTCGGCGTCCTCCCCCGGTACGGGCCCAGGCGCCGGGGCAGCCCCCGCGATACCGGGCAACCGCACCACGTCCGGCACCGCGGCGGCGGGGTCACCGGCGGCGCCCTCCGGCGCCACCGCGTTCCCCGCGAGCACCGCGGTGTCGAAACCCTGCGATTTCAGCAGTTGTGCCGCGGCCGGGTCGAGACTGCTCGCATCCGGCAGGCTCACCCCGCGCACCGATCGGGTGTTGAGGACGGAATCGACGATCTGCGCGGGAGCTTCCAGCGCGCGGGCCGTGAGCGCCGGATCGTTGGCGGCCGCCAGCGCGGAAATATCGACCTGCGCGAACGGCAACGCCACCGTGCACATCGACGAGGCCAGCCCACGCACCCGGTCCAGCCACTGCTTGGCCGCCTCGGTGCCCGTACCCGGTCGCGTCGCGCCGTCGGGATCCGACGGGCTGGCCAGGACCCGGTAGTCCTCGGTCATCGCCTGCACCGTGAGCAGCAGATCGGGGTCGACGGCCAGGCATATCGCCGAAGCCGGACCGTCCGCCGTGCGGTCGTCGCCGACGACCGATTCCAGCGCGGCGACCAGTTCGTCCAGCCGTCCGCCGCGGCTGAGGGAGGCCGCGAGCTCGTCGTCGGTCAGTTCGGCCGTCCGGTCCAGTTCACCGGTCTGACCGGCTACCATGCGCGGCCGGTCGGCCAGCGGCCACAGCAGTGTCGTCGAGACCGCGGGGTTGGCCGGTGGGGGCAGCGGCGGGGCGCTACCGTCCGCGGCCGCGGGCAGGCCGAGCACTGGCAGGAGGAAACGGGCATCGTCCAACCGTGCCTGGCCGCCGTAGTCGGGGGTCCCGTTCACATTCAGCAGCAGCGGATAGACACCGGGTTCGGTGATGTTCAACGATTCCGCGGTGCCGTCACGCAACGGCACCGACAGCGTGAACTGCTGCCGCTGCCCCGGCTCCAATCGCACCGCGATGTCCTGGAACGGAGTCGGGTAGTCGTAGCTGGATTGATCCAGTTTCAATGTGGTGCGCAGCTCGCTGGCTTCGGCGATCGCCCGGGACCGCTGCACCCGGACCGTCACGTCGTCCACGCCGCGGTCGCCGATATTGGTAACCGTGCCGGTCACCGTCAGCAACGGTTCGCTCGCCGTGGTCACCGTGCCCGGGCTCACCGAATCCAGCGACAGTTTCAGGAACTGCGGCGCCTCGGAATCCTCCGCCGACCCGGTCGGCTGGGCATACGCGACGGTCACGGGCAGCGCGGACAGCGCCGACACCGCGCCGAGGATGGTCAGGATCACGAAAATGATCCGACTCGGTCCACGCGTCATCGCTTACCGGTCTCCATCCGGTCGATCAGGCGGTTCGCCACCTCGGCCAGCCTGCGCTCGTCGGCGTAGGCGAGCCTGGAGTTCAATTCGCTCAACGGCACCCAGTCCACCTGGGTGACCTCCACATCCGCGTCGGATAGTTCACCACCGACCGAACGCAGCAGAAAATGGTGCACTGTCTTGTGTACCCGCCGCCCCTCGGTGACGAACCAGTAATCGATACTGCCCAATTCGGCGACCACCACGCCCTGAATACCGGTTTCCTCGGCGACCTCGCGAATAGCCGTCTGTTCCGAGGTTTCGCCTTCTTCGATATGTCCTTTGGGCAGCGACCATAGCAGCCGTCCCCGGCGATCGGTCCGGCCGATCAGGGCGGCGCAGCGCTTCTCCGGCGGACCGTCCAGCCCGTCGACAACCAAACCCCCGGCCGACGTCTCACGCACCGTGCGCATACGCGGCTTCGCCGCACCACCGGCCGAACCACGGCGCCGGGGCTGGCGGCGTCGACTGTTCGCGCGATCGGCCGGAGACACTACGCAATACTAGAGCAGGGTCTTTTGGCGCCGCCTTCGGCGGCGCGGGGGGTGTGTGGGGCGGCGGGGGCGAGGAATAGAACCCCCCCCGCACCCGCGGCCACCCTCGGCATACTGGAGAACTTCGATATCCCGGCCCTGCCGCCCGAATGGGTCGACAACAACGGCGGCGTCCCGCGCGCCGAGGCCGTCCATCTGATCGCGGAGGCCGAGCGAGACCATTACGTCGCCGTAAGAGGTCCGGCGGGCCGGGCGATGACCTGCCGGCAGCTGCTTCAGAACAATGAGGGAAAGCACGACGAGAAGCACCGCGAGCGTGATGTAGATGCTTCGCCATCCCGACA
>NZ_JARWNW010000170.1 GCF_029868325.1 Nocardia carnea | reverse complement strand
GTGCAACAGCCTTTCTCAGTGAGGCCGGGTCGCGTGACTAGCGCCGGCGCGGGTCGCGCCGTGCGGGTTACGGCCGCGGGGGACCGTGGAGGGGCCGGGCCCCGCCCGGGGGGGGGGGGTGGTGGCGGGGGGGGTGGGGGGGGGCGTGTTTGTGTGTGCGCCGGTTGGGGGGGGGGGGGGGGGGGGGCGGGCCGGGGTCCTCCCCCCCCCCCCCCCCCCCGCCGTGAACCGCGTCAGCCGAACCGGTGCAGCTCCAGGAAATCGCCCACCGGGCGGCGTGGTGTCGGCGGTTGCGCGGCAGTGGTGGGCGCCGTGCCGACCCGGATGACCACCTGCGGTTCCACCCGCCCGGGCACCAGGTTCGCGATGGCACGGCGGCTCGTCGGCACCTCGGTGATATGGGTCAGCGGGCAGGTGGCCAGCCCCGCGGCCGTACATTCGAGCAGCACCGCGGACAGGGCCTCGCCGGCCCGCAACCAGTGGGCGGGCGTATCCGCGGCCGAGCCGAGCACCAGCAGTTGCGACGCATCGGTGAGTTCGCCGCGCCGTAGCGACGGCGGCGCGGCCGGGAAGGCCCGGCCCACCCCCACCTGGGCGAGTTCCGCGGCCGAGACCAGGGCCGAGAGCGGGACACCGTCGGCGGGGGAGTCGTTACCGGCCCACCAGTGCAGTTCGTTCAGGTATTGCGGATCGTAGGCCCGCAGCGCCGCCGACTGCGCGGACGCGGCGGCCAGCCGGAGCCGGGCCGAGGCCGCGAGCACGGTCACGGTGACCTCGCAGTCCGCTGCCACCGCCCGAAGTGCGGGCTCCACCCGCTCCCAATCGCGCGGCGGCAGCATCGGCAACCGGTCGGTATAGCGGCGGTCGATGGCCGCCGCGCGCGCCCGGACGATATCGGAGACATCCCGTGCGGGTTCGAACTCGATATCGGCGAAATGGTCGGCGGCGGTATCGGGCAACCGGGTCACCCGGGTGGACCAGCCCGCCGCCGCGAACGCGGTGCGGATATGGTCCAGCAGGGCACCGCAGCTGATCATCAGCTGCCGGCCCTGCGGATCCGCCGAGGACAACCGCCGGTAGGTATCGCCGTACAACTGCAGCCGGTGGCCGTCGAAGACCAGCCGCCAGGGTTGAGTGTTGTGGACCGAAGGGGCGCGGCGAGCGAGGGAGAGAGCGGCCTGCACCGTCGGATGGTCGGGAACCCGAGCCGTACCGATAGCGTCCATCTTCCGAGTCTGCCCGGCTACCGGGCCGCCGACCACCACCTGCCGGGATCCGCACCGAATCGTGGCAGTCAGGGCATGGGGCCGATACCGGTGATCAAGGTTCGGTCACCGATTCGCATCGTCGTCACCAGTTGCGGGTTGTATCCCAGTGGCGCGGATCCGGGCCGGTGTTCGGTGACGACCACTGTGTACTGGCCGACGAAGGCGCCCGGTGTGATCTGGAGGCAGTGCGTCGTACCCGCCGGGATCGTATCGATACCGTGCTGGATATCGGCGGCGGGCGGGACCGCGGCGTCTGGAGCGACCACGGCCCGCGCCTGTTCACCGGATCGGGTCACGTAATAGGCGTGCTGGAAACCGAAGATGGCGTCGGTTCCGGACGCGGTGCCGCCGGGGCCGTTGCCCTGCACCGTGTTCCCGATACGCTCGGCCGGGCAGTTCGGGTCCGCCGCCGGCGGGACATCCTGTGCCCGGGACGCGGGTGGATTCGCCGCCGTGGGCGCCGGGGCCGGCTCGCCGGCTCCCACCACCGCGAATTGCACATAGGCGGCCGCCCCGAGTGCCGCGACCCCCGCCACGCCCAGCAGCACCGGCAGCAGCCTGTTTCGCCCGCGAGCGCCGGTGGTGTGGGCGGATGCCGGTAACGGCGCGGGCGTATCCCGGGGCGTCAGACGGGCCCGGAGCCGTTCACGCGCGGTGGTCGGCGTCGTACCGGCATCCGAATCCGGTGCGCCCGCCACGGGCACCTCCCGGGTTTTCGCCGGAAATTCATCGACCGGTGGGTCGTCGTCCCGCGAAGCCGATCCGGTGTCGCGGGCGTACGGTTGCGTGTTCTCGCCACCGGGTCGTGGTGGATAGCCGTCCGAAGATGTCATCCAGTCCGCCCAGCTGCCCTCGTATCCGGCATATGCGGGCTGCTCGGCAGCGTGGGAGGAGAAATGACCGGGTGCGCCGGAATCCGGCGGTGGCGTCGAATAACCGGCCGGGTCCGGCGGCAGATGCTGCGGTTCGGTCACGGCCCGTGGCAGGAGTTCCGGGTCTGCCACGCTCCCAGAGGGTTCGACGGGAGATGCCGGGTGGTGGCCACTGCCCACGTCCGGTAGCCGCGGGATGGGCACTGTGGGCATGGGGTCGGCTTGGTCGATGGGCGTGTCCCCGGGGGCGGGGCCTGGAGAGGCCGGGGGCACGCGGCCGAATGCGGCGCGGGGTTCCGGAGGTTGATCGCCGTAGTCCGCGAACGGGTGTTCCGGGGGGCGCGTCCGGTCCGGATCGCCGGTGTGGCGGCCCGGCCGGGTGGGCGGGTTCTCCCCACTGGTGCCGGGAGTGCCGGGTCCCGGCGGTGGTCGGTCCATCACGCGGGCCCCCTTCATCGATTCACTGCGCGCGCTCGCTGTCCATTGTTCTAGTGGATCCGCGGGCGCGGCGCAGCGCAGGGGCCGTGGCGGCTCACCAGTGGATGTTCACCGGATCACCGATACCGACGTTCTCGTAGTACCAGGACGCGTCTGCGGGTGCCAGGTTGATACACCCGTGGCTGACATTGGAATTCCCCTGTTGACCCACCGACCACGGTGCGGAGTGGACGAATACACCGCCCCAGGTGAGCCGTACCGCCCATTCGCCGTCGATCAGGTATCCCTCCGGTGAATCCAGCGGAATGCCGATGGTGCGGGAGTCGAAGATGAGATTGCGGAACTTCTCCAGTACCGGGTAGGTGCCGGTCGGGGTTTCATAACCGGGCTTACCCATGGACGCCGGCATGGTCCGTACCACCTGACCGCCGATGGAGACGGTGAAGGTGTGGGTGGACATGTTCGCGTCGGCGATCACTCCGCCGTTGGTCTGGAACTGGGTGCGCTGATCACCGAAATTCACCGTGAATGTGGTGTTCGCCGGGAGGAAGCCGCTGGGTGTCCAGGTCAGTTCCCGGTCACCGTGCCAGGAATAGGTACCGGGCAGCGGCCGGTCGGCGGTGACCGACAGCGTGTTCTCCGCGCGGGCCCGGTCGGTGACCGGATCGGAAAACCGGACGGTAACCGGATGGGCGATTCCGACGACTGCGCCGTCGGCCGGAGCAACCGAGGTGACCGCGGCCGAGCCGGTTCCGCCGGCAGTCGCGGCGTTCGCCCCGGCCGGGACGACGAACAGTGAGAGCACGATCGCGAGAGCCAGAAACAGGTGCCGGGCAACAATATTCATGGTTCCACCCCTTAAGGAGGACTGGTGGACAGAAGTCCATCCTAAGGGGGCATGATCAACTAAACCAGCCAGGATATCGTCCCGGCACCTGTTTGCGATGTAGACACACCGGGCGATTGCTATTCGGTGACAAGTTTCCAGTCATCGGGTAGCCCGTGGACATGCATGGTCGAACCTTCGGCGTGAATACTCACCGTGGCCGGACCCAATCGCAGATCGGTCAACCCGACCTTGCCCCATTCTCGCGGAAGCTGCGGGGTCACCCGCAGGGTGCGCGTCGGCGCACACGGGGACAGGCCGAGGAAAGAGCGCACCAGCAGCAGCGGGGCGGCGCTCGCCCAGGCCTGTGGGGAACAGGAGGTGGGGTAGGGGACCGGTGAGCGGAAATCGGTGCGGGCGAAACCGCAGAACAATTCGGGTAGCCGCCCGCCGAATTCGCCGGCGGCGTCGAGCAGCCCGGTGGTGAGCCGTTCGGCCAGTTCGCTCGCACCCGGAATATGCCGATACCGCAACAGTCCCGCCACGGCGATGGCGGTATCGTGCGGCCAGACCGAGCCGTTGTGATAGCTCATCGGGTTGAAGGCGCCCATCGTGGCGGCCAGGGTGCGCAGCCCGAAACCACTGTCCATGGCCATATCGGCGAGCCGTTCGATCAGTTCGGCGGCGCGTTCGTCGGAAACGATTCCCGTCCACAGGCATTGCGCGGCGTTACTGGTCAGGGCGTCGACCTGGTTCTTCTGGCCGTCCAGAGCCACCGCGTACCAGCCGTTCTTGGCGACCCAGAAGGCCTCGTCGAACTGCGCCTTGAGCGTTTCGGCCTGTTCGCGCAGACGTTCGGCGGTTCCCGTATCGCCGAAGTATTCGGCGAGCTGGGCGCGGGCCCGCCGCGCCGCGTACACATACCCCTGGACCTCGCACAGCGCGATGGACGGTTCGGCCAGATGCCCGGTCGCGTCGTTGATGGCGTCGAAGCTGTCCTTCCAGCCCTGATTGCTCAGCCCGCGATCGGTTTTGCGACGGTATTCGACGAACCCGTCGCCGTCGGAGTCACCGTATTCGTCGATCCAGGCCAGCGCCGCGTCCGCCGCCGGGAGCAGTTCCCGGACCACCGCGTCCCCGGCGCCCCAGCGCCAGCATTCGGCCAGCAGCATCACGAACAGCGGCGTGGCGTCGACCGACCCGTAGTACACGGTGCCGCCGAGTACCTGGCCGCTGGCCGGGCCGTGCCGCATCTCGTGCATGATGCGTCCCGGCTCCTCCTCGGTGATCGGATTGACCTTGGTGCCCTGTAGATCGGCCAGTCGGCGCAGGGTGCCGACCGCCAGCGCCGAATCCAGCGGTAGCGCCATCCAGGAGGTGAGCAGGCTGTCCCGGCCGAACAGCGCCATGAACCAGGGCGCGCCCGCGGCCACATAGGCCGGGGCGCCGTCGGTACTGCCGTCGATACGCAGGGCGCCCAGATCGCTCTCGGTGCGCTGCAGGACCTCGGACAATGCCGGATCGGTGGCGGTCAGATCGGTGGCGGTGGCCCGCCACGCCTTGAGCCGGCTGATCGGGCTGTCCTCGTCGTCACCGAAAGCCATCTGCACCCTGCGGTGCGAGACCACGGGCTGAGCCAGGATCTCGGTATCCCAGCGGCCCCGCGCCGGCACCACCACCTGCCAGGTGATGGTGCCGGGCAGCATGACCGCCCCGCCGGTGGCAGTGATGGTCAGGCCACGACCGGGTTCGTTGTGGTCGGTCAGATGCAGATCGCCGTCGACGGCGTTGTGTTCGGCGCCGCCGCCGTGGTTGCGACCCTCTTTCACCGCGAACAGATCCGCGAAATCCGAGTCGACGAACAGGGTGATGGTCATCGCCGTGTCCTCGTGACCGAGATTGTGCACGGAGATGGCCTCTTTGAGCCCGTTGCCGATGAGCCGGCGGCGGACCACCAGCACAGTGCTGTCGGCGACCCCGGCCCGCGGGGGCTTACGCAGGATGAACCGGCCTTTGAACGCCTCCGGCGTGAGCACCGTGAGATGTTCGGCGGGCTGGCCGTCCAGGCGCAGTTCCCAGCGCGAGATCACCCGCGCATCGCGATAGAACAGTCCTTGCGAAGTGCCGGAATGGATATCGCCGAGTGGGTCGGACAGGCAGAACGTGCTCGCCTCGACCAGGGTGACCGTCCCCCCGCCGCCATTGATGGCGGCGGGCTGGCCGGAGTTGAGAATACTCGGCGTTGCGTTCATGCCCTACTCCATACCGGTGTCGTGCCGGCGTCGGCGCGGATCGCGGGTACCGCGGTGCGGCGCATACCGACGGCGGACAGTGTCTGGCCCCTGCTGTGGGCCTCGTCCCATGCATCGAGTATGCGGTAATAGGCGGCCTCGTAGCCCGCACCGAGCTGATCCACGCCGAAATAGTCTTCGACGCGGCGGCGGCAGGCATGCGGGTCGAGTTCGCGCGCTTTCGCGATGGCGGCGGGCAATTCGTCCGGGTGATCGCAGATGATGCCGGTGACACCGTCTTCGATCACTTCCTCCACCGCACCGCCACGCAACGCCACCACCGGCGTACCGCAGGCCATTGCCTCGATCATCACGATGCCGAAGGGCTCTTCCCAGCGGATCGGGAACAGCAGGCAGCGCGCACCGGCCAGTAGTTCGCGTTTGGCGACCGCATCCGCTTCCCCGAAGATGTGGTCGGTATCGGTGAGCAGCGGTTCGATCTCCTTGGCGAAGAACGCCTTCTCCGGCGGTTCGTTGCACTTACCGGCCAGGATGAGTTTGATCCCGGCCTCGTGTGCGGCCTGCAGGGCCAGATGCGGCCCCTTGTAGGAGGCGTAGCGGCCGAGGAACAGCGCGTAGTCCTGCTTCTCGGTGCGGAACGGCCATTCGCTCGGGCGCAAGGCGTTGTGCACCCGGCCGATCCAGTTGAAACTCGGCGCGAGCTCCCGCTGCCGGTCGCTGATCGCCACCAGGCGGGTGTGCTCGTCGAGAGCGCCGTAGTACTCCCACATATCGTTGTCGACCGGCCCGTGCACGGTGACCGCGGTCGGGATGCCCAGGTTCTCGTAGGCCGGGGCGTTCAGGGGGCCGGCGAACGTGTGGTCGTGAATGATGTCGATATGCCGGGAGCGGGCCAGCTTCTCCACCATGCGCCGCACCTTCAGGGCGTTGACGACCTCGGGGAACGGGTCGCCGAGCCGTTCGGCCTGAGTCGTCTCCCAGACCGGCACGAATTCCGCATCCGTACCGGGCTTTCCGGCGCCCAGTAGCGTCACCCGGTGCCCGCGCGCGACCAGGGTGTCGGCGAGTTCGGCCACCACGGCCTCGACGCCGCCGTAACCGGCCGGGGGCACATCGAAATACGGCGGCGCGACCAGCACGATGTTCAGCGGGTGGTTACGCCCGGCCCCGCCGAAGCGGGCGCGCCGGGGTTTTCGCGCCGGAGTATCCGATTCGGATTCCGCATTCGTGAATATGGTGCTCAACTTTCCTCCTCGTTTAGTGGCCGCACGACAGTTGTCGAGCGCCGCCCGGCCAATGGGTGGAGCTGATCAAGAACCATTCGTTGGGAGCGCGTGGAGCTATTGAAAGCACGCCGGAATATCCCGGCGGGCAGAATGAAGCGCGGCATGCGGGGCTGTTCGCCTCCGCCGCGCGGGAATATCAATCGCCGTAACGGGCCGAACGGCCGGGCGAAATACCGAAAGCGGGCCGGTCCGGCGGTGCGGCGATGGCCAGGGTCAGGCCGGCGCGTCTGCGGACCAGACATTCGGGAGAACAGAGTCTGTGGATATCGTGGGCGCGCCGGGCCTGGCCCGGTGTCAAAGTGCCCGGATCCGCCGAGCAGTCGGCGATATTGGATACGACTCCGTGTTCGGTGATGACATCGATTCCCGGCTCAGAGACTTCCGCCGCTACCGGCGTCGATGTGTACCCGATCCTCACCGTTACCTCCTGCACTCGTCGAGCTGGAGCAAACAGTTCCCGGCCACCGGAACTCCGCCGGCCGGTCTA
Organism: Nocardia carnea; assembly: GCF_029868325.1. GTDB lineage: Bacteria > Actinomycetota > Actinomycetes > Mycobacteriales > Mycobacteriaceae > Nocardia > Nocardia carnea_C. Next base: position 30,356 of record NZ_JARWNW010000170.1, on the reverse strand, counting down.
GCCGATGGTGCTTGGGTCGAGCGGTGGAGCGCTGTGAATATCTCCGAACGCCGCCCATTCTACGCGTGCCTTCTTCTTACTGATATCTCGAATAATCCCAGTTCGGCATATACCTGGTTAATTCCCGCGTGCGGATATGTGCACGCGTTTCAGGTACGGACCGCATGGAGCACTTCCTGGTGTAGCGAATCCGCGCGTGCGGTGATTTCCGAAATCCGGCCCAGGACCTCGGTGAATGCCGCAGCGCGCGCGGCCGGAAGTGACCCCAGATTGATCTCGATATTCAGTTGTGAGGTCACCGCGGCGGCCCGTGCGGCCGCACCGGCAGCGCCGATATCGGTGACTACATTCGGGTTTCCGATCGGCAGCAATTCGGCTGCGAGGGCCAGTACACCGTCGGCCGCGTCGACCACGGCCGCCGGAACCCGGGCGGCCTCGAGCAGTGCCGCCTCGATCGCGGTGCCGCGCTCGGTCTTCTCGGCCTCGGTTTCCTTGGGCAGCTTGTACGCCGCGCCCACCGCGGTGAAGGCCGCGGCATCGGCGTCGGCGAGGGCGAGCGCGCGCTCGCGGGCCGCGTCGGCCGCCTCGATGATCCGGTCGACGACCGGCCGGTGCTCGGCATCCTTGGCCCGGGTGGTGTACCGCGCGACCATGGCGACCAGTGCCGCACCCTGGGCCGCATGTAGTGCGGCGACCGCGCCGCCGCCCGGTGCGGGCACCTTCGCCGCGAGTTCGCCCAGGTAGTCGCCGATCGGCGACCCGCCGAAACCGGTTTCGGCGGGCTGGGGCGATTGGGTGGGCTGCGACACGATCAGGCCTTTCTCGACACGGTAGCTCGAAGTTAGCTGCACTGCGCACGGGGTTACTGCCCTCAACCTACCGCGTCTACCGGCGTGGCCGGTGCCGGGCCACCCCGTAGCCGGGTTTATGTTGAGGGCATGCGGATCGGATTGAGCATCAATTATTCGGGCGGCTTCACGGAAGCCGCGGCCGAAGTGGCCGATTTGGAACGGGCCGGCCTGGATATCGTGTTCGTTCCCGAGGCGTACTCGTTCGACGCGGTGAGCGCCCTGGGCTACCTGGCGGCCAAAACCTCCCGGCTGCAACTGGCCTCGGGAATCATGCAGCTCTACACCCGCACGCCCACGCTGACCGCCATGACCGCGGCCGGCCTCGATTTCGTTTCCGACGGCCGCTTCGTGCTGGGCCTGGGCGCCTCCGGGCCGCAGGTCATCGAGGGCTTCCACGGCGTCCCCTACGATGCGCCGATCGGGCGTACCCGCGAACTCATCGAGATCTGCCGTAAGGTGTGGCGCCGGGAACGGCTCACCTACCAGGGCAAGTACTATCAGATCCCGCTTCCCGAAGGCGCCGGTACCGGCCTCGGCAAGCCGCTGAAGCTGATCAACCACCCTGTCCGCGAACGTATCCCGGTGCTACTGGCCGCACTCGGCCCGAAGAATGTCGCCCTGGCCGCGGAAGTCGCCGAGGGCTGGCAGCCGATCTTCTTCCTGCCCGAACGCGCCGACGCGGTCTTCGGTGAAGCCCTGCGCGCGGGCACCCAGAAGCGCGACCCCGAACTCGGCCCGCTCGACGTCTACGCCGGCCCGGCCCTGGCGATCGGCGAGAACGTCGAGCCGCTCCTGGAATTCGTCAAACCCATGCTCGCGCTCTATATCGGCGGTATGGGCGCCAAGGGCAAGAACTTCTACCACACCCTCGCCACCAAGTACGGCTACGGCGCCGAGGCCGACCGCATCCAGGAGTTGTACCTCGCCGGGAAGAAGGACGAGGCGACGCAGGTCGTCCCCGACCAGTTGGTCCGGGATGTTTCGCTGATCGGCCCCGCCGGATACGTCAAGGAACGTATCGCCGCCTTCGCCGAAGCCGGTGTCACCGTCCTCAATGTCGCCCCGCTGGCGGCCACCCCGGCCGACCGGGTCGCGCTGATCGAACAACTTCGCAACCTCTGCGACTGATACGGACTCCCAGCGGGATGCGCCGGGGCTGGTTCTTGCGCCGTCGGCGAGACATCTCGGTCCACGGCACCGTGGTCTTTCCGCGTCGGGAACGTGAATCGCGCCGGGCTTACGCCGTCCCGAAACAGTGGAAGACGGCAGTCCGATGAGCTCGGGAGCGGCGCCGTATCGCCGACTTCGACGACCGTGGAAGTCCGCGGGGGGGGGACCCGGGCTGTGGGTAGCTCACGCAACCCGCGATGTTGTAGGACTGCGCCCGTATCGAGCCACCGGCGGAGCCGGCTGTCGGCGAGGGAAGACGGTAACCGGAGATATCGCCGCCGGGACCGGCGGCTGGGAATCACATGCACTCCAGGCGCCGACCCAGCAGTTCGTCGCGTTCGCCGGTTACCCGCGCCGCGTAGGCAGGTGTGGCGGCCTCCTCTGATCGGGATCGCCCGACGAGGCCGGCACCGGCCGGACCGCCTGTCTGCGCCGCCGGCGCGATTTCGGGCCGTGCAGGCCCGTTCTGTGGCGAGACGTCGCGGCCCGGACAGTGCGGGTGCCGGGATCCTGCCCTTGCGCGGAGAACGGGCTGAGCCGGTCGGTCCCGGGGCCGGCGTTCACGAGACCGGGTGACACCGCGGGCCCCGGCGACCCGCCGGTCGGGCCGCCGGGATGGCCGCGTCAGGCGCCCCGGGCGCTCGCCAAGGCGTCGTCGAGGGTGGAATGCAGATCGAAGACCTGGTCCAGCGCCGTCATCTTCAACTGGCGGCTGGTGGCCGGGCCCTCGGCGACCAGGGCGATGGTCGTTTTGTCCCCGGCGCGCTGATGTGCGGCGACCAATGCGGCCATCCCGGCCGAGGCCAGGAAGCTCACGGCCGCGAGGTCGATGACCAGGTGACCCGTCCCGGCGTCGAGCGCCGTATCGATCGCGGTCTCCAGGGCGGGTGCCGTGGCGAGGTCGACCTCGCCGGTCACCGTGAGCACGGTGACGCCGTCGTGGTCGGCGACCGAAGTCGTCATCGTATCCGTCAGTGGGTTCGCGTCCGGGGAAGAGTTCGTCACATCATCACAATCTGCCATGGGCCTCTCGATCTCGCTGCATCGTACCCCCGCGGGAGCGGTTGTTCGTTCCGCGCAGGGCGCTGGCCACCGGGAACGTGATCGCCGGCAGGGTCACCGACATCCGCACCCGGGTGCCGGGACCCGGGTGGTCGATCTCGAGTTCCTCGGTGAGTGCCCGCATCATATCGATTCCCCGGCCCCGCGGACCCGGATCGGCGGGGCGGGGCCGCCATGTCCCGGTATCGGTGGTTTCGATGACCACCCGGTCGCCGGCGCATTCGGCGCTGATCATCACCCGTTCGGTATCCGTGGCGCCTTCTTGGTAGGCGTGTTCGATGCTGTTGCTGCACGCCTCGTTGGTCGCGGCGACCAGATCGGCGGTCAGGTTGTGCGGGACCGCCGCGGCGGACAGCCAGGCCGTGAGGGTGCGGCGCAGCATGGTCAGCCGGTCGGGCCGGGCGGGGAGGTCCAGTTTCAGTGGTTCCGGGGGCTGGCGGTAGACCACCATGGCGATATCGTCGTCGTATCCACCGTCCGGCCGCAGGGCCGAAAGTACCGAATCGGCGACCTCGCGCGGTAGTTTCTCGGCCGTATCGGCCAGCGTTTCGGCGATCTTCGTGAAACCTTCGTCGATATCTTCGCCGCGGCGTTCCACCAGCCCGTCGGTGAACAACACCAGGGTCGATCCCGGTGGCAGCGGGGTGGTGGCCTCGGGCCGGCGCAGTGTTTCGAAGGTCGCCAGGGGAACGGATCGGCCGCCCTCGAGGAGCCGGCCGGTCTTGTCCACATCGGCCAGGATCGGCGGCATATGCCCGGCATTGCTGTAGCGGACCAGCCCGCGTACCGGGTCGAGGACCGCCGCGCAGACGGTGGTGCACAGGGCGCCGGGGATACGGGCCGCCACCGGATCCAGTTCGGTGAGCAACTGCGCCGGTCCGGCGCCGCGTAACAGCAGCGCGCGGGCGGCAGTGCGCAGCTGACCCATCACCACGGCCGCGGACAGCCCGCGACCGACGCAGTCACCGACCACGACGCCGATGGTCCCGTCCGGTAGCGGTACCACGTCGTACCAGTCGCCGCCGATCTCGAGCGGCGGCAGCGCGGGTTCGTAGTGCACCGAGAAGCGGGGTGGGAGTTCGATCGGGCCGAGCATGGCCCGCTGCAGGGTCAGCGAGGTCGAGCGGGCCTGGTCGAAGTTGCGGGCCCGCTGTACGGCGAGACTGAGATGCCCGATGAGCAGCGAGAACAGTGTCCAATCGGCGGCGTCGACCACCCGCGGTACGGCGAACCGCAACCAGAGCGCGGCGTCCCCCTTTTCCCCCAGCGGCGCCACGATCCCCTCCGCGCTGCCCGCGCCCTCGGGGACGGCGATGAGGGTGCGGCCCGGGCGCAGCCGTGCGCGTTTGAGAATGGCCTCGGTGGCGGGTTCGAGCCCGGTGGCGCTCGCCTCCGCGGGCGCGCCGGGCGGGGTCCCGGAGACATACACCTCCGGCGCCTGATGCGCGGCCCAGACGGCCACCACCGCGGTTTCCGCGCCGACCGTACGCCGCAGTTCGTCGAGCCCCACCTCGAGCACCTCGGCCACCGTGGTCGCCGCGGCGAGAGCGGTGGCGAGGCGGTTGGCGGCCTGGTCGCGGGCCTGGGCGTCGTGTTCGGCGGTGACATCGCGGACGGTACCGACGAAGATATGTTCCTCGCCGTCCGGTTTCACCAGTGCGCTGGTGCTCACCCCGATCCAGCGGCGCCGGCCGTCCCGATGCTGGATCGGCACCACGAACCGGGAGGCCTCGGTGCCCAGATCGGGGTAGCGCGGTCCCTCCGGTATCGACCACGGATGCGGTATCGGATAGGGCACGCCTGCGGCACCGTATCCGGTGAGCTCACCGAATGCCTTGTTGACCTCGATGATCGAGCCGCGGGCGTCGGCAACGAAGAAACCGTCCTGCAGCGATTCCACCAGCGCCGTACGGAATTCGTCGCGCCCGGCGAGATCGTCGGCGCGGGAACGCTGCTGCTCGTAGCGGCGGGTGCCGTCCAGGTAGCCGCGGGTGGCCACATCGAGAGTGATCAAGGTCTGCAACAGGAATTCGAGCGCGTTCTCGGCCAGCGGGCTGTCGGCGCGGGCGGCCCCGGTGGCCGCAGTTTCCTGCGCGTCCGCTTCCAGCTGCACCTGTTTCGCCACCCGGAAGTGGTGCTCGGTGAGATCGAGCAGGCTGATTCCCTCCACGAGCGCCCGGCGGCCGAGTTCGTGCGCTTCGGCCAGACCGTCGCGTTCGGGCGCGGCGAGATGGCGGCGCAGAGCGTCGGCATAGGTATCGAGGAACGCCGTCAGGATCTCGCTCATATCCTGCCCCGGCGGATCATGACGCTTCGGCTCCGGATACGGCGTCGTGGGCGACACCGCGGGCCCGGGCGGCGAGCACCAGTGCGTCATCGGTGTCCTTGGCATGCCGGTCCACGAGTTCGCGGGCGATATCGGCCGTCGACGCGGCCAGATCGATACCCACGTCCGGTTCGACCACCACGCCGTCGGTGGACATGAGCAGCAGATCGCCCGGCCGCACCGGCACGGTCTGTGGCTGCAGGTTCGGTGGCAGCCGGTAGCCGACGATCCCGCCGCTCTGCAAGACGGTGGCGCTGACCTGCGGCCCCGTGGGCCCGGCGGTCACCACCTGGGAATCCACATTCCCGACGCCGAGCCACTGCGCTTCCTGCGCGCCGAACAGCGCCAGCGTCACCGCGGCGCCGCGAGTATCCGACATCGCCCGATGGCACAGCACCATCAGCACATCCAACGGTTCGTTCCGATTCTCGCCGAGCACCCGGGACGCGCGGTCCACCGCGGCGGCCGCGGCGCTGCCGTGGCCGAGGCCGTCGAGTACCGCGAAAAGTACGGAGCCGGTACCGGTGTCCAGGACCACGCAGCGGTCCCCGGAAACATCCTGTCCGGGGAGAGCGCGGCCGGCCACGGCCCATTCGATCCGGCCGATGAAACCGTCCTCATGCACCCTGGGGTACCCACTTCCACATCTCCACCAACGTGCCCTGATTGGGTGCGGATTCGATGGACATCCCGTCCATCAGCCGTTTGGCGCCCGGCAGGCCCAAACCGAGGCCCCGGCCCGTGGAGTACCCGTCTTCCATGGCGCGGGGGATATCGATGATGCCCGGCCCCTGGTCCTTGGCCTGAACCACGAGAGCGCGACGTCCGTCGCGCTCGGCCACCTGCAGGCGGATCTCACCGCTGCCGGCGTAACTGGTGATATTCCGGGCGACCTCGGAGATCGCCGTGGAGATCATGGTCCGGTCGGTGAGCGTGAAGCCGAGTTCCTCGGCCAGCTCACGCCCGGCCTGACGTGCGGTCACGATGTCGTTCGACATCTTCACCGCGATTACCACCTGATCAGCGGCCACTGTCACGACCATCTCGATGCTGGTGCCGGGCCGAGGATTTCCGGTTCAGCCAAGCCAAGCCCTCCTCGAGGTCCAGCGCAGTGTGCATATCCTCGAAGGTGAGGCCGAGTTGCACCATGGCGAAGGCGACCTCGGGCTGGAGACCGACGATCACGGTCTCGGCACCGCGTAACTGCGTCATATGCGCGATGGTGCGCAGTGATCGGGCGGCAAAGGAATCCATCACGTCGATCGCGGTGACGTCGACGATGATGCCTTGCGCGCGGTACTTGCTGACCTGTTTCATCAGGTCGTCCTGTAAACGCTCGGTATCGGCATCGGTCAGCGCGGACTGGACGGATGCGATCAGATATGTGCCCTGTTTGAGGATAGGTACTGGCATATCGATTCCGTCAGCGCGAATCGCGTTCGCTGCGTTCGGTCACTCTGGACACTTCGTATCCCAGTAACCGTTCCGCTTCCTCGATACCGCCCTGCAGATCGCCGACCGCGTTCATCTTCGACAGATCCAGTCCGATGGTCACCAGGGTCAGCGCGATCTCCGAGGACAGACCGGTCATGATGACGCTGGCGCCCATGAGCCCGGAGGCGTCCACGGTCTGCACCAGGTGGTTGGCCACCGTGGAATCGATATCGGGCACACCGGTGATATCGATGACGACCACCTTGGCTCGGTTGTCCCGGATGGCCCGCAGCAGCTGTTCGGTGAGCTGGCGGGCGCGCTGGCTGTCGAGCACACCGATTATCGGCAAGATGAGCAGCTGTTCGCGAACCTGCAGCACCGGGGTGGACAGTTCGCGGATGGCTTCCTGCTGCTGCCGGATCACGCGTTCGCGTTCCTGGACGAACGAGATGGCCACGGTGTTCGCGATGCGGTTCGCGGCCGGTTCGTAGGCGTCGAGGACGGCGTTGAGCAGGTCGAAGTTGGATTGGTACTTCTCGAACAGTGAGCGCGCGAGGACATCGCGCAGCAGCAGTACCATCCCGAGGACTTCGTCGGTTTCGACTCCTCTCGGGATGATGCGCTCGGACAGGTCACGCGCGTAGGCCTGCAGTGCTTCGACACTGCCGGTTTCCAGTACCTCGACGTAGTTGTCGTACACCGACGTCGCCTCGGAGAAGACCTCGTCGGGCGTCATGGCGGTGAGCAACCGTGCCTCGGTGATACGCCGCGCCCATTCCTCGCGTAGTGCGGTGCGGTTCTGGCGCAGATGTTCGACCAACTGCGGCAGCAGTTTGTCGACGGAAACCTCGGCCAATGAGTCCGCCGAAAGGCCCATGGACACCTCGGACATGTAACTTGTGCCCCTTTCGACGGCGGTCCGGTACATCGTAATGACTTCGGCGGTCTTGCCGATACCGAGCCTAGTCATACCCGTGCTCCTATGCCGGTGAAACCTGCCGGTCCGGTTTACTCGCCGGGTGTGACCGGAAACGCCTCCGATATGGCGAAACCTTGCTCCAAGGCCACCAGTGCGCGATCGAGATAAACGGTCAGGTCGGCATCGGCGCCGGTGACCCACGCGTCGTAGGCGGCGCGGGCCGCGGCAAGGGTGGTCCGGCCCACCGCCATGGGGATCAGTGAATCCGCCGGTTCGCCGAGCCGGGATGCCGCGAACTCGCCCACCGCGCGTTCCCAGGCGTCGTAGTGGGCACCGGCCGTGGCGGCCAGGGCGGGGACCTCGGCCACCAGTTTCATCCGGGTCCGCAGTTCCGCGACATCCTCGGCGCGATAGCGGTTGGCGTTCACCACCACCCGCCGGACCGCCGCCATCATCGGCTCGTCCGGTGTGACGGTGGCGAAGGCGGCGCGCAACCCGGCGACTTCGTCGTCGAACGAGTACCACAGCACTTCGGCTTTACCGGGGAAGTAGCGGAAGAAGGTGCGCCCGCTGATCCCGGCGGCCGCCGCGATCTGCTCGACCGTCGTCTCGTCGAATCCCTGTTCGCTGAACAGCCGCATGGCGATCAGTTCGAGTTCGCGTTTGGTGGTACCCCGGGGGCGCCCCCGTGGATGCTGTGCCGTCACAGGAAGATTCTGAACGATGCACCGTCTGTGCCGGGCCACCATGCACCGGAAATACATCCCTATTGATTTTGTCAGTCGCTGACGTTAATGTCGGCGGCATGTTGGTGGCGGACCTCACATGGCCGGAGGCGGGTGACCTCGGCAACAGCGGGGCGCTGCTCGTGGTGCCCGTGGGATCCACCGAGCAGCACGGCCCCCACCTGCCCCTGTCCACCGATACCGACCTGGCCGGCGCGCTGTGCGCGGGCCTGGCCGGCCGCCGCCGTGATGTGGTGGTCGCCCCGGCCGTCGCGTACGGCGCCAGCGGTGAGCACAGCGGTTTCCCGGGCACACTCTCCATCGGGCAGGCCGCGCTGGAACTGCTGGTCGTGGAACTGTGCCGGTCGGCCACCGATACCTTCGAGCGGATCGTGCTCGTCAACGGGCACGGTGGGAATGTGGAACCGCTGCGCCGGGCGGTAACCCTGTTGCGCAGCGAATCCCGCGATATCCGGCTGTTCCTGCCGCGCTACTCCGGTGACGCCCACGCCGGCCGCACCGAAACCTCGCTGCAGCTCACTCTTTCACCGGACCGTGTCCGCGGCGAGCGTGCCCGGCCCGGTGATACCCGGCCCCTCTCGGAGGTGCTGCCGCAGTTGCGCGCCGGCGGGGTGCGCGCCGTCAGTGCCAACGGGGTCCTCGGCGATCCCACCGGCGCCACCGCTGCCGAGGGCGAGCAGTTGCTTACCCAGCTCATCAACCAGTTGTTCGATCAGGTCCGGCAATGGTGGCCGGAACCAGTGGAAAGGATCCGACCATGAACCCGTGGTTCGAAACCGTCGCCGAGGCCCACCGCCGGGCCAAGAAGCGGCTGCCGAAATCTGTGTACGGCGCGCTGGTCGCCGGTTCGGAGCGCGGGCAGACCATCGACGACAATCAGGCCGCGTTCACCGAGCTCGGTTTCGCCCCGCACGTCGCCGGCCCGATCGGCGAACGCGACCAGTCCACCACCGTGATGGGCCAGCAGATCTCGATGCCGGTCATGATCTCGCCGACCGGTGTGCAGGCCGTCCATCCCGACGGTGAGGTCGCCGTGGCGCGGGCCGCGGCCGCCCGGGGCACCGCCATGGGGCTGTCTTCTTTCGCCAGCAAACCCGTGGAGGAGGTCGTCGCCGCGAACCCGATGACCTTCTTCCAGCTCTATTGGTGCGGTAGCAAGGACGATATCTCCGCGCGGATGGCGCGGGCGAAGGCCGCGGGCGCGGTCGGGCTGATCCTCACGCTCGACTGGTCGTTCTCGATGGGCCGTGACTGGGGTTCGCCGGTCATCCCGGAAAAACTGGACCTGCGCACCATGGCGAGTTTCGCGCCGCAGGTCATCACCAAACCGCGCTGGCTCACCACTTACCTGCGTTCGGGTACCCTGCCCGACCTCACCGCCCCCAATATGGCGCTCGGCGACGCGCCCGCCCCCGGTTTCTTCGGTGCCTACGGCGAGTGGATGGGCACCACCGCCCCGGACTGGTCCGACGTGGCCTGGGTCTGCGAACAGTGGGACGGCCCGGTGATGCTCAAGGGTGTGATGCGGGTGGACGACGCCCGGCGCGCAGTCGATGCCGGTGTCGCGGCCATTTCGGTGTCCAACCACGGCGGTAACAACCTGGACGGCACCCCGGCGTCCATCCGCGCACTGCCGGTGGTGGCCGATGCGGTGGGCCATGAGGTCGAGATCCTGCTCGACGGCGGTATCCGGCGCGGTAGCGATGTGGTGAAGGCCGTTGCGCTCGGCGCCCGGGCGGTCATGATCGGCCGTGCCTACCTGTGGGGTCTGGCCGCCAACGGGCAGGCCGGCGTCGAGAACGTGCTGGACCTGATGCGCGGCGGGATCGATTCCGCGCTGCTGGGGCTGCGCAAGACCAAGGTCACCGAGCTGGACCGGTCGGACATCGTGATCCCGGAGGGTTTCGAACGCCGGCTGGGCGTCGACGCGGCGCAGTTGCGGGTTCCGGACTCGGCTGCCGAGGCCGTATAACGCTGCGGGCGTAGCTGTCTCACGGGCGTCGATCGCGGTCGTCGCCGGCGGTGAACCACTTCATGCGGTCGGCCTTTCCTCGGGAAGGCCGACCGCATGCTGTTCGCGGGCGGATCGGCGATTCGTGTCGACGGGCGGGGGCCGAAGCGGTAACCACCCGCGTAGGTGTCCGCCGGGTTACGATTTAGGTTTGCCTAACTAACGATGGTGTGCCGGGCTGTCGATAGGCTCGCTGTGCTCGACCCCCGGTACAGCGGCGTCCACCGTGGCTGTGCCCTGTTCCACCCGCAGCCCACTTCCGAAGGAGTGCGATCGGTGACCGCTCCCGAGTTCCGCTATTCAGACCTGCTCCCGATCGGCGCCGACGACACCCCGTACCGGCTGCTCACCACCGAGGGTGTCCGCACCTTCGAATCCGGCGGCCGGACCTTCCTGCAGGTCGATCCGGAGGTGCTACGCATGCTCACCGCCGAGGCGATGCACGACATCAGCCACTATCTGCGGCCCGCGCATCTGGCGCAGTTGCGCCGGATCATCGACGACCCCGAGGCCAGCGGAAACGACCGGTTCGTCGCGCTCGACCTGCTGAAGAACGTCAATATCTCCGCCGGCGGCATCCTGCCCATGTGTCAGGACACCGGTACCGCCATCGTGATGGGTAAGAAATCCGAGGGCGTGCTCACCGGCGTGGACGACGCCGAATGGATCAGCCGCGGCGTTTTCGACGCCTACACGAAACTGAACCTGCGGTATTCGCAGCTGGCCCCGCTGACGATGTGGGACGAGAAGAACACCGGCTCGAATCTGCCCGCGCAGGTCGAGCTGTATTCCGCGCCGGGCGATCCCGCGCAGCCGTCCTACAAATTCCTGTACATGGCCAAGGGTGGCGGTTCGGCCAACAAATCCTTCCTCTACCAGGAAACCAAGGCCATCCTGAATCCCACCCGGATGCTGGAATTCCTGGACGAGAAGATCCGCTCGCTGGGCACCGCGGCCTGCCCGCCGTACCACCTCGCCGTGGTCATCGGCGGCACCAGCGCCGAATTCGCGCTGAAAACCGCCAAGTACGCCTCCGCGCACTATCTGGACAACCTGCCCACCGAAGGGTCGATGACCGGGCATGCCTTCCGGGATCTCGAACTCGAGCAGGAAGTGTTCAAACTGACCCAGTCGTTCGGTATCGGCGCCCAGTTCGGCGGTAAGTACTTCTGCCACGATGTGCGTGTGGTGCGGCTGCCCCGGCACGGCGCGAGCTGCCCGGTCGCGCTGGCCGTCTCGTGTTCCGCCGACCGGCAGGCGCTGGCCAAGATCACGCCCGAAGGTGTGTTCCTGGAACAGCTCGAACGCGAACCCGCGCAGTACCTGCCGGAGCAGACCGATGAGATCCTCGGCGGCGATGTAGTGAAGGTCGACCTGAACCGGCCCATGGACGAGATCCGCGCCGAGTTGTCGAAATACCCGGTGAAGACCCGGCTCTCGCTGTCCGGCCCCCTGGTCGTGGCCCGCGATATCGCGCACGCCAAGATCAAGGAACGGCTCGACGCGGGCGAGGAGATGCCGCAGTACCTGCGGGATATGGCCGTCTACTACGCCGGCCCCGCGAAAACTCCCGACGGTTACGCCTCCGGTTCCTTCGGCCCCACCACCGCGGGTCGCATGGACTCCTACGTCGACCAATTCCAGGCCGCCGGCGGTTCCTTCGTCATGCTCGCCAAGGGCAATCGCTCCGCCCAGGTCACCAAGGCCTGCAAGGAACACGGCGGTTTCTACCTCGGCTCGATCGGCGGCCCCGCCGCCCGCCTCGCCCTGGACTGCATCAAATCGGTGGAGGTCCTCGAATACCCCGAACTGGGTATGGAAGCGGTCTGGAAAATCGAGGTCGAGGATTTCCCGGCGTTCATCGTGGTCGACGACAAGGGCAACGATTTCTTCGCCGAAACCCAGAAGCCGATCGCGCTGCGCGTGCGCACCCGGTCGAAAGAACGGGTCTAGAAGACAAGTCGTATTCAGCGTTGTCTGTTCGCACGCCCTATGGTGTGCGCGGGTGGGTCGCTCCGGCCGGCGGTTCCACGGTGGTCGGCGACGAGTGCCGGGGGATCGACCGGCCTGGTCGCGTCGGTCGGCCCCGCGACCAGGAGGGCTGTTGTCGTCCTCGCCGCGAAATCCCCGGGCCGTAAGATCTTCGGCCTCGCGACCGCGGACGTCCGCCTCGCATAGTCCTCGCCGACCTGCTCACCCGGACCCCGGGAACAGGCCGACGGATCGGTCGCTGGAAGCACTGCTGCGCGGCCGGTGGTTGCGGTAACCTCATTCCGGTTAGCGCAGGCTAACCTTGTATCGGGCTGGATGAGGTCGAGCTGTGGAACTGAACAGGCGTCATATCTTGAAGGCAGGCCTGGGTCTGGGTGCGGTATTGCTGGTTGCCGGTTGCGGTGACGGTTCCTCATCTTCCGAAAGTTCGGACGGCCCACCGCGGCCCGGGGGAACGCTGCGGGTCGGTGCGATCGGGAAATCGTCGAAGATCGAGCGCGACCCGCATCAGACCTTGAGCAACGAGAGTGATTTCCTGATCGCCTCGCTGGTCTACGATGCGCTGACCGTTCCCGGCGCGGATCCGAATGTGGCTCCCCGGCTGGCCTCGAAATGGGAAGCCGATGCGCAGCAGCGGAAATGGACCTTCACGATCGCGGAGGGAGCGCGGTTCCACGACGGCCGTCCCGTGACCTCCGACGATGTCGTCTGGTCGCTGCGCCGGCTACGGGAGATCGCGGGCGAAACCAAGGTACCCGTGCCGACCGGGGATGATATCCAGCCCGCGGGTGCGAATGCGGTGGTGCTGACCTGTGCGGCACCGAACAGCCAGCTACCGCTGCTGCTGCGGATGATGACGTTCGTCGTTCCCGCGGGGACCACCGATTTCTCCGCGGCCGTGGGCACCGGACCGTTCCGGCTGGAGTCCTACGACAACGGCAACGCGCGCCTGGTGCGTAACGAGAACTGGTATCGGGAAGCCCCGTTGCTGGACGCCATCGAGGTCACGCTGTTCGAAAGCCCCGAATCGATGGCCAACGCGATCATGGCGGGCCAGATCGATCTCGCCTCGAGTGTGGGCGCGGTGGCCGGGCGGACGGCGGAAACGCGGGATGATCTGCACGTCATCCGCCGTCCGGACGATGTCGCGGTGGCGATCGCGATGCGCACCTCCGACGGGCCGTTCGCCGACCCCCGGGTGCGGGAGGCGGTGCGGCTCGCGGTGGATCGGGAAGCGATGGTGGCGCAGGTGCTGTCGGGGTACGGCACCGTCGCCAACGATATTCTCGGCACCGCCGACCCCGAATACGATACGTCGATCCCGCAACGCGAACGCGACCTCGACCGCGCCCGGACACTGCTCGCCGACGCGAAATTCGATACCGCGAAAACGTATCGCCTGCTGACGAAACAGGAAGCGGTGGGTGAGGTCGAATCGGCGAAGGTTTTCGCGAGTCAGGCCGCCGATATCGGGCTGAAGGTCGAGGTCGTCGTGCAGGAGGCCAACGCCTTCTACGATGAGACCTGGCTGACGGCGCCGCTGTACACGGTGAACTGGGGCACCAACGATTCGGTGGTCTTCTTCGCCAGCAAGGTCATGTATTCGCGGACGAAATGGAACGAGACCGGCTTCCACGACGCCGCGTTCGACCAGGCCTACACCGAAGCCCTCGCCGCACCGCCCGGCCCGGAGTACACCGCCGCGTGCCGGGAGATCCAGCGGATCCAGCACGATCACGGCGGATACCTCGTGTGGGGGATGGCCGACGGAATCGATATCGCTACCCGGTCCGTGCACGGCCTGCCGACACTGGGCGGATACGGTCGCGTGCAGCTCGAGCGGGCGTGGTTATCGCGTTGACCGGATTCGCCGTGACGGTGGCGCGTCGCCTCGGACTGCTGATCGCCCTGCTCGCCGTGGTGTTCGTGGTCGTCGACCTGCTGCCCGGTAATGCGGCCCGGGCCGTGCTGGGGCGGGATGCGAGCGCCGAACAGGTCGCGGCCAAGGAGCACGAACTCGGCCTGGACCGGCCGCTACCCGCCCGCTTCTGGGATTGGTTCAGTGGCGCGGTCACAGGTGATTTCGGGACCACTGCGCGCGGGCAGCCGGTGAACGAGCTGCTGGCGGAGAAGTTCCCGCAAACACTGCTGCTGGCTTCCCTCGCCCTGCTCGTCACGGTGACGGTCGCGCTGCTGCTGGGATTGTGGTGGGCGGCCCGGCCCGCCGGTCGCTCCGCCCGCGTATTCCAGCCCGGTTCGGCCTTCGTGATCGCGGTCCCCGAATTCGTCATCGCGACCTTGCTCGTTCTCGTCTTCTCCCTCTGGCTGGGCTGGTTGCCCGCGGTGACCTTCACCGACCGGTCCGGATACCCGGCCGGTGCGGAAATGCTGATCCTGCCGGTGCTTGCCCTGGCGATACCGCAGGTGGGCTGGAACGTCCGGGTCGTCCGGGGCGCGGTGACCGATGCCGCCGCCGCGCCGCATGTGGAAAGCGCGGTCTTGAACGGCCTTCCAGAGCGGACGGTGCTGCTGCGTCATATCCTGCCGTTCGCGTGGCCGACCATCGCGATGTCGTTCGCCACCTCCGTCGGCACCCTGTTCGGCGGGGCGCTGGTCGTGGAGACGATCTTCAACTATCCGGGTATGGGCGCCATGGTCGCCGGTTCCGTATCGGAGCGCGATACGGCCCTGGTCGCGGCCGTCGTCGCCGTCACCGGGACGACGATCATGGGCGTTCTGCTCGTGGCCGATGCCGTGCGGGCCTGGTCGAACCGAGGCCGGTCGTGACCCTGCCGATCACCGCCCGCCGGCTCCGGCCCGCCACCGCATCGCTGCGGCTCGGGATGCCCGCACTGATCGCCGTCGCAGTGCTGGCCGTCGCGATACTCGGGCCGATGCTCGCACCCCGCGCCGTCGACCATCCGGTCGGCATAACCTTCGCGGAACCGAGCGGGGAGGCATGGCTGGGCGGTGACCGGCTCGGCCACGATGTATTCAGCCGGCTACTGCACGGCGGATGGGGGCTGTTGCTGGTTGCCGTGATCATTGCGCTGCTGGTGACCGGATGCGCGGCGGTGCTCGGTTCTGTCGCCGCGCTGTATCCGCGGGTGGGTGCGTGGATCGAACGGGCCGCGGACCTGGGCATGCTCCTACCGCCGGTGCTCGCGATGCTGCTGTTCATGCTCTCCTGGCCGGAATCCGGTGCGGTAGGTCTCGTGATCATCTGCGTTGTCTCCGGAACGCCGTACACCGCGCGTGTTTTCGCGGCCGCGGCCACCGGGGTGGCGGCCTCCGGTTTCATCGAGGCGGCTCGGGGGCGTGGGGAGGGTGTGGCGTATCTCGTGGTCCGGGAATTGCTGCCGAACCTGCGGGAAACGCTGCTCACCCAGCTGGGGCTGCGTTTCGTGGAGGCGATGTATCTGGTGAGCACTGCCGCGTTCCTGCAGTTGCCGACCACGCTCGGCGATGCGAACTGGGCGGTCATGGTCCGCGAGAACGCCTCCGGAATTCTGCTCAATCCGGCCGCCGTCTTGGCCCCGAGCCTGTCGATCGGATTGCTCGCGGTGAGTGTGAACAGTGCCGTAGCGGCTTTCGGGCGGGGGAGGCGCAGCGTATGAGCACGGGTGTTGTGGTCGAGGAACTCTCGATCCGTACACGTACCGGCGCCGAACTACTGGCGCCCACGTCGTTGCGGGTGGAGCCGGGCACGATCACGGCGATCACCGGACCGTCCGGCGCGGGGAAAACGACCCTGATGCGGGCGGTGCTCGGTCATCTGGCCGCGGGCACCACACGGGTGAGCGGTTCGGTTCATATCAGCGGACAGGACATCTTCGCCCTTGAACGTGCGGCGTTGCAGACCTTCCGCCGCGAGCACCTGGCCTATGTCGGCCAGGACCCGGGCGCCGCACTGAACCCGGCCATGCGTATCCGTGCCCTCCTCGCCGAGGCGGCGGGACGGTCCGCTCTTGCCGAACACGTTGCGGCGCTGGAACGGGTCGGCTTGCCGGAACATATCCTGCACAGCCGGCCCGGGCAACTGTCCGGTGGCGAACAGCGCCGGGTGGCGCTCGCCTCGGCGCTGGTCCGCGGAGCCGCCGTGCTCGTCGTCGACGAACCGCTCGCCGGACTGCACGAACAACTGCGTACCGATATCGCGGCCTTGCTGCGATCGCTGGCCGCCGAGGAGAAGGTCGCCGTACTGGTATCCGGCCACGACACCACGACCCTGCATCGGCTCGCCGACGATGTGATCTGCCTGGGCGAGCCCCCGGCGGCGTTGCTCAGCCGGTTGCCCGCAACCCCGGGCACGGGCCCGGTCGTGGACGAGGTTGCGCTGCGTGCGGAGGCGATATCTGCGCGTGCAGGCAGCCGCATCCTGCTGGAATCGGTCGACCTCACCGTCGGCGCCGGCGAATCGGTCGCGCTGGTCGGACCATCGGGAGCCGGGAAGACAACGGTGGCGCGGGTACTCGCGGGCCTTCATACCCAGGCGTCGGGGCGCCTCGAGGTGAACGGCCGCCGATTGGGGATCGGAGCCGCACGCCGTTCCCGCCGCGACCGCCGGCGTATCCAGCTCATACCCCAGAACCCACTGTCCACACTGAACCCCAAACACACTGTGTTACAGACGCTGTCCCGCCCACTGCGGCTGAGCGGAACGCGGTCGCGCGAGCTGGCCGGCCGCGCGGCAACACTGCTGCGGCAGGTGGAACTGGACCCCGCGATGCTGCACCGCTACCCGGACGAGCTGTCGGGCGGCCAGCGGCAACGGGTGGCGATCGCCCGGGCGCTGGCCGCCGCGCCCGAGATACTGATCTGCGACGAGATCACCTCCGCCCTCGACGCCGATACGGCCGCCGCGATCATGGGGGTGATCGACCGTACCCGCGCCGACCGCGGGATCAGCGTTGTTGTGATCAGCCACGATATGTCGGTGGTGGCCGGGCACTGCCACCGGATGCTCGTCCTCGCCGGCGGGCGGGTGGTGGAAGCCGGTGATACCGCTGCCGTACTCGCCGAGCCCAGCACCCCCCAGACGCGGGCCCTGCTGGCCTGAGCCAGAGCAGCTCCGGGTGTTCCGGGACGGAGCAGGTGAGCGGCGTCGACATGACCACCCTCGGGGCTCGGCAAGCGGAAACCCGGGTGACTTCGCAACGTTTCCTTTACCGCAGCGCGACGCGCTCCTTTCCCGGGCATTGGAGTGGTGGCGGCGCTGAGCGCGAGTTGGGGTTCAGACTAGGCGGTCGAGGAGGGCGGCCAATTCGCGGGCCCGCAGCACGACACCGCCGTGGCCGGCGTCCAAGGTGTGCACGTCGAACCGATTGCCGGGGGTGAGGCGGTCGGCGTCGGCAATCATCTTCGTGACCAGGGCGGGGGAGAGGACGTTGTCCTGGGCGAGACGGATGTAGCTGCGGGGCACGCGGCCCCAGGTCTCGGGGTGGACGCGGGTATCGGCGAACTGGGTGCGGGCGCCGTCCTCGTGCTGCATACCGAAGTTCAGGACGGCCAGTGTCTGTTCGAGGGTGGCCTCGGGCATATTGAGCTTCCGGAAATCTTCCAGGGCTTCGATATCGGCCGAACGCAAGTTGAACCTGATGATCCCCGGGGGAACCGCCTCCAACCCGAGGAACAGCGAGTGGTCCGGGTCGGCGGCCGGGATGCCCTCGGCTGCTTCGGGAGTCTGCGCCAGGGCCATGGCGCTGGGGGCTTCCGGCGTGGAAGGGCAGAACGCGGAGAGGTAGACCAGCCGGTGGATCGCCTCGGGGATCTTGTTGGCGACCATACCGATCGTGACCCCGCCGAGACTGTGCCCGATCAGGACCACCCGGCCGTGCCGCTGCACCTGCTGCACCACGTCGACCACATGGGCGACATTGTCCTCCACCGTTATTCCGGCCAATGGCGAATCCGCGGCGGTGAATGCGGCGAGGTCCTGCGGCGCCTGATACGACAGCGGAAACGGTGCGTCCAAGCCGTGGCCGGGGAGGTCGACCGCCAGACTCCGGTGGCCGAGCAGGGCCAGTTCGCGGACCACGGGTGTCCAATAGAAGCTGTTGCAGGTCAGGCCGTGCACGAAAACGAATGTCGGTGCGGCGGTGGTGGTTTCCGAACGTCGTGCGGTTTCGGGCACGTGTCCCCCAGGGTGAGAAGCGGTAGACAACGGTTTCTTACCCGTCCGGAACCTCCGTCAACCCTTCACTGCTTCGGGCGCCCGCCCCGACATTGTGCGACCCCACTGCTGTGCTCGGTTCGCGGCTGCCGCCCGTCGGTCGCAACGTGCATGTCCGGCTGGAATGGTTCATCAACCTAGCGTCAACCTGCTTCTGTTTGTAGTATGTATGCTACGAACAGCAATAGTTGTTCGTAGATCGATAGGGGATATCCATGCCGAAGATTGGACGATTCACCAGCGACGATGCGAAGGTCGAATATCTGCGCGTCTACGACGCATGGGCACGACGGTGGCCGGTTCCCTCGACGGTCCTCGACGTCGAAACGTCGTTCGGGACGACGCGTATACGCAGATCCGGGGCCGGTGGGGGGGAACCGGTGTTTCTGCTTCCCGGCATCATGGGCAACGGCTTGGTGTGGCACCGGTTCATCGAGGGCTTCGCCCGGGACCGGGTGGTATTCACGCCGGATGTCATCGGCTGGCCGGGGCGCTGTGTGCAGACTGCACCCGTGCGGGACGGTGCCGATGTGGCGAAGTGGGTGGTCGAGACACTCGACGGACTCGGCGAGGACCGAGTGCACCTGGCCGGAAATTCTCTCGGCGCGTGGCTGTCCGCCATGGTCGGCGTCCACTACTCCGACCGCTTGTCGAGTCTCACCATGTTCGAGCCCGGCGGCGCCACCTTCGCCAAGCCGAAGTGGAGTCTGCTGGTCAAGTTTCTCCTCGCCGGTATGCGCCCGACTCCCGAACGTATGCGCAAGCTCAACGCCTGGCTGACGCCCGGTGTGGAATACACCGAGGAGGAGTTCGCGATGGTGATGGCGAGTTTGAAGTTCAAAACCGGGATGCCCTGGGATCGATTGCTCACCGACAAGGAACTGGCTGCCATCACTGTCCCGGTTCTGGTGCTGTTCGGCGCCGAAACGGTGGTCAACGACCCGGAAATCGGAGCGGCCCGCGCCCGTAAGCATATTCCGTCGGTCGATGTGCAGACCTATCCGAATATCGGGCACGACCTGCTGTGGGCGAACCAGGAGGTGGTGATCCCTCGGTTTCTGGAATTCGCCGATAAGCACGATCGGATCCGGAAGTGACCGTCACGGAGGACGTGGGTGCCGGGTCAGGTGGTGAGGAAGAGCTGGTCGAGGTGGTAGCGCACGAGTTCGGTGGCGGCGGCGGTGGTGTGCTGGCCGGCGAGTAGGCCGGTCCCGAGGCCGTTGGCCAGGGCGACCAGCCGGGCGGCTTCCTGTCCGGGGTCGAGGCCGGGGGCGAGCTCGCCGTGGTCGGCGGCGCGGGTCAGAGCGCCGGTGAGTTGCTGCTGGAGGCGGCCGATTCCGGCGGCGAAATCGGGGGTGGCCAGCTCGGGGTCGGTGAGAGCGAGCATGGCGTAGGAGGTGCCGACCAGGTGGAAGACGCGGCTGGGTTCGTCGGTCGGCAGGGCCTCGGTGAGGAAGGCTTCGACGAACGCCCGCGGCGGGACCGGGTCCGGCAGGTCGGCGAGTCGTTCGGCCCAGCGGCGATGGGATTGCTGTTCGAGGTGGTGCAGGGCGCCGGTCAGGAGCCCGGATTTGGTGTGGAAGTAATACTGCACCAGGCGAAGTGAGACCCCGGCTTCGGCGGCGACCGAGCGCATGGTGGCCGCGTGCAGGCCGTCGCGGGCGGCGACCCGGACGAGCGCGTCGGCGATCTGCGCGCGGCGAGCGGTGTGGTCGGCGGTTCTGGGCACCGGGTTCTCCAACTCTCCAGAAGTTGATACGTTTGTATACGGTACATGTGTATCACAATGGAGGTGAGTATGCGGGTCGACCAGGATCGTGCGGCACCCGGTATCCCGGACTCGGTGCGGAAGGCCGCGGTGCTGACCGTTGTGTGCGCAGCGCAGTTCATGGTGGTCCTCGATATTTCGGTGGTGAACGTGGCACTGCCGTCGATCCGCACGTCGCTCGGGCTGAGTGACGTCGCACTGGGCTGGGTCGTCAACGCGTATGCACTGGTATTCGCGGGCTTGCTGCTACTGGGTGGACGGCTGGCCGATTTGTTCGGGCGCCGGCGCATGCTGCTGGCCGGTCTCGGCGTGTTCGCTGTGGCGAGCCTGGCGGGTGGGCTGGCGGATTCGGGGGCGTGGCTCATCGGTGCGCGAGCGGTGCAGGGCCTGGGCGCGTCGGTAACGGCGCCGGTAACACTGGCGATTCTGACCGCGACCTTCGCGGAAGGGCGGGCCCGGACCCGGGCGCTGGCGGTGTGGACCGCACTCGGCCTGGCGGGTGGTACCGCGGGCAATCTGCTCGGTGGCGTGCTGACCGAATGGGGGTCGTGGCGATCGACATTGCTGATCAATGTGCCGATCGCGCTGGTCGCGATCATCGTCGCGGTGCGGGTGATCGCCGTGGACCGCCCGGTGGCGCCGCCCCGGCTGGATATCGCAGGGGCGGTGCTGGTCACCGGCGGGCTCGTGGCCCTCGCGTACGGCATCGGCGAAGCCGCCGCCCGCGGCTGGGCTGCGGCCCCGGCACTGGCCGGGATCGGTGTCGGTGCGCTACTGCTGATGGCGTTCGTTCTGGTGGAGAGCCGATACGCGGTATCGCCGCTGATTCCGGTGCGGTTGTGGCGGATCCGCTCGGTGGCCGCGGGCAACGTACTACTGCTCCTGGCAGGTGCCTGTTTGAATCCGATGTGGTTCTTCCTCACTCTGTCGATGCAGGCGGGTCTCGGCTATGGTCCGCTGCAGACCGGTCTGGCGTTCCTGCCGCATACCGTGGTCGCGATCGTTATCGGCGTATGGGCGACACCGTGGCTGATGCGCCGGGTCGAGGGGCGGGTGCTGATCGCGCTGGGCGCTCTCATCGCCGCCGCCGGGTTCGTGTGGCAGGCGCAGCTGGCCCCGGGCAGCGGCTATATCACCGGGATACTCGGCCCGGCAGTCATTTTCAGCGTCGGTGCCGGACTGCTGAACACTCCTGTCACCGCCGCGGTGATGTCGGGAGTCCCCGAGGAGGACGCCGGTGCGGCGGCCGGTTTGATGAACACGTCCAAACAGATCGGGGCCGCCCTCGGTCTGGCCGTGCTGATCACGGTGGCCACGCCGGGCGCCCTCGCCGGCTACAACCGCGCCTTTGTAGCGATTGCGGCGGTCATGATGGTCGTCGCGGCGGCTACGGCGCTACTGCCCGCTGCGCGTGACAGTCGTACTCGATGATGCGGTGGGGCCCCGCATCGCCGAGTACTGGCGCCCTCAGGTCTCGGCGGAAGTGCCGGGGTCTGCGGGGGCCCGGAAGTCGGCGGCGTGGTCGTTGATCCACCGTCGATAACCGCGCGGTGCCTCGTCGTCGTAACCGGCAGGAACGGGAGCGGGGTGAATGGGCTCCGAACTCGCGCGTTCGTAATACCGCAGCAATGACCCCGCGATCCGCGGCGGTAGCCCCTGGGCGATCATGAGTTCCCGGCCCGTAGCAGGATCGACCTCCTCGAATCGAATGTCCGAACCGATCGCCCGGCCGATCAGGTGGACCTGCTCGGCCGGAGTGAGGAGTTCCGGGCCGGTCAGTACGGGAGCGGTGGCGAGTAAGTCGTCGGAAACCAGGGCTCGGACGGCGGCCGCCGCGAGATCCCGCTCGTGCAGCGGAGCGATCCGGACATGTCCGTGGGCGGCCCGCACTACGCCGTTGCTGCGGATGGCGGTCGCCCACTGCCGGGTGTTCGCCGCGAACATGCCTGCTCGCAGGAAGGTCCATTCCAGTCCGGTGGCCGCGATGTG
Source organism: Nocardia carnea (assembly GCF_029868325.1). Classification (GTDB taxonomy): domain Bacteria; phylum Actinomycetota; class Actinomycetes; order Mycobacteriales; family Mycobacteriaceae; genus Nocardia; species Nocardia carnea_C. The sequence continues at coordinate 7,916 of NZ_JARWNW010000170.1, read as the reverse complement.
CTGTTCGAGGCCACGGTGGAGGATGCCGGTGTAGTTCGCGGGATGGTCGTCGAGGACCGATGACGATGAGAGCAAGACGATTCGGCGCACGCCCGCGGAGGCCGCCTGGTGGAGGAACTCCTCCGCTCGATCGTGCACCGCGGCGGGGTTGAGGAATATCGCCCGCACGCCCGCGAAGGTCTCCGGGTCGGTGGTGGCGGGCACGACCTCGGCGCCGGCCGGCAGTACGGCTGTGGACGGATTCCTGCTGGTGGTGCGGACAGCCGCTCCTATCGTGAGCAAGCTCTTCACGATATGTGCGCCGACGTTTCCCGTGGCGCCGGTGACCAGATACATTCCTTCGCTCCTTCTGACTTCGGCAGATCGGGCAGCGGATGTCGTCATCGGGCGCGTTCTTCCAGTCGTGATCCACGCCGCGGTGAGAGCGACAGCAGATCGGTGGGTCCGTCGAGTTCGATCCGATGCAGACGATCGCGGGGCACGATGCAGGCTTGACCGGCCGTGAGGGCCAGCGAGTCCTCCTCGGCGCCGGGGTTTTCCGGGTGGAAGAACATACGTATTCCGCCGGTGAGCACTGCCACCAGTTCATCGCCCGACGGATGGACCTCCCAGTGGTCTCCGTGGGCGTCGGCCGCGGTTTCCAGGTGGAAAGCACCCAGCGACCAGCCATCGATATCGCCGATCATCCGGCGGGGTTCGTCGAACATCGTGCCGTCGCGCAGAACGCGGACGCCGCGGTGGAAAAGGTCGATCGGAATGGGGGGCATCCTTTTTCCTTCATCTCGTCCCGGCGTGCGCCGGGGCCTGGCCGCTAGTTTTTATACGTGTACAAAAACTAGCGGAGCCGCGACCCACTTGTCGAGGGGGTCGTGCCAAGATGGCTCGGTGACCACTCGCACCGGACGCCCACCACGCTTGTCACGGGCCCAGATCCTGACGGCGGCCGGCGAGCTGATCGACAAAGACGGCGCGGACGCGCTGACCATGCGGCGGCTCGCGGCCCGGTTGGGCGTCACGCCGATGGCGGTCTATCACCATGTCCGGAACAAGGAAGAGTTGCTGCTACTTCTGCTGGACGAGGTTGCCGCGGGCATCCGGCGTCCGGAGTTGCCGGAGAACCCGCGGGAGCGGGTGGTGCTCGCGGCGCGGGCCATGCACGACACCCTGGTGCAGGTTCCGTGGGCGGTCGAGGTGCTGACCGCCGATGACCTACTGTCTCCGGCTGCTCTTTGGTACCCGGAACAGATCATCGACGGGGCCGTCGTTTGCGGTCTGTCCACGGAGGACGCCGTACACGCGTACCGGACGATCTGGTACTACACCGCGGGGGAGATCCTGGTCCGCGCCGCGGCATCGCGGCGCCGTGCGGCCGATGACCGGGCGACGATGCGCGACAGGATATTCGGCTCGCTGGACCGCTCCGAATGGCCTCGATTGGCCACCGTGGCCGACCGCTGGGCCGAGCTCACCGAAGCCGATATCTACGAACGGGGCCTGCGTGCCCTGATCGACGGCCTGTTGACCGATCACTGAGTGGGCCGGCCGCCACCGGCTACAGCGAGACGCGGACGCCGGGCGGGGTTTCCGCCGGACCCTGTTCCCGCCGACACATCCGGGTACCGGTGGGCGATATAGGAGATGGGTCGGGAAATATGCACGAGATCGATCCGCTGGAAGGAGGTGGGAACGATGGGTTCCTTCGGCCTCGATGTCGGTGTGGGTATCGACCTGTTCCTCAGGTGGCTCGCCGTCATGTTCGGACTCGATATCGGCATCAGCTGATATACGAGCCCAGTGTCACGCCGACGGCAGCTGTCCCTTGCCGGATAGTTGCTTCTGGGAGAGCGAGGACCGCGGTGGCCGCCGGGTCGCCATCGCTCGACCGCTCTCAGTCCTTGTTCACGTAAAAACGATGCGCTCGCGCCGAGTGCCTGGTGCTCGGTGCGAGCGCATGCACCTGCCGGTCGCGACACCGCGACTGCTCCCGGTGACGCCGCATTGCCTGCCGCCTCGAGGGTTCCTGTACTTGACCTTCTCACTGTGACAAGGTCTTGACTGGCTGTCGGAGGTGGTACCCATCAATACGACACACAGGAACTCTGGATACACACGGCTGCTCGGCGCATTGGCCGCCCCGGACTCGTCGACGCGGCTGCAGGCGGCGCTGGCCGCCGGCACACGTCCCGCGCCGGAACTCGTCGACGCGCTGGTGCAGCGGTGCGCGGTCGAACCCGACTTCTTCGTACGTGACATGCTCACCTGGGCGCTGACCCGGCTTCCGCCGCAGATCACGCTTCCGAAACTCCGCGCAGAGCTCACTTCCGAGTGCGCACAGGCGCGCAGTCAGGCCCTGCATACGTTGTCGAAGATCGGTGACCGCGCCGTCTGGCCCGCGATCACGCGCTCACTGCTGCGTGACCCCGACGACGAGGTCGCGCGGAGTGCCTGGCGCGCCGCCGTCGTACTGGCGCCGGAAGAGGAGAGGGGCGCGCTGGCCGGGGAGCTGGCCACACAGTTGGCGCGGGGCGACCGAGAGGTCCAGCTCAGTCTCAGCCGGGCCTTCGTTGCGCTCGGTGAGCCGGCCGAACCCGTACTCGACGCAGCCGTGGTCGACAAGAATCCGGCAGTGCGGGCGCATGCGAGCGCCACGCAGCGCCTTCTGCGCGACCCGGACGCCGGTTTCGACCTCGCCGTCGACGCGGCCCGGCGGGTGGTGGCGCTCGGACCGGACGGTGAGGAGGCCGCATGCTGATCGGTGAGGTCGCACGACGCTCGGGGGTGAGCACCCGGATGCTCCGCCACTACGACTCCCTCGGGCTCGTGCGCCCCACCGGCCGCACCGTGGGCGGCTACCGCGAATACTCGCCCGAGGACATCCGGCGGATCTTCCATGTGGAGGGCCTGCGGTCGCTGGGATTGTCGCTGCGTGAGATCGGGCGGGCCCTCGACGATCCCGGATTCACCCCGTCCGCACTGGTCGGCGACCTGATCCGGAAGACCGGCGAACGGCTGAACCGGGAGCAGGAGCTCCTCGACCGGCTGCGCACCGTCGATGCGGCCGGCCCCACCGGCTGGCAGGACGTCCTGCGTATCGTCGAACTTCTGCACGGGCTCGGGTCGCCGTATGCCGCGCGCCGCCAGCAGGCGATCCTGGCTCCGCCCGAGGATGTGCCGCCGCCCGCCGAGGTGCTGGCCGCCGCCGTTCTGGCGGAATCCGATCCGAACGTAGCCGGTTCGTTGCGCTGGGCCCTCGCCCGGGCCGAGGGGGATGCGGTGGAGGGTCTCGCATCGGGTCTGCGCTCGGACGACGCCGATATCCGCCGACGTGCGATCCACGCGCTTGCCGAGCTACCCGAGGCCACACCGGTGCTGACCGAGGCGCTCACGGATCAAGACCCGGCGGTCCGCCGGTATGCAGCTCTCGCGCTCGGTGCGCGGGGTGTGACCACGGCCGTGCCGCAGCTCATCCGCACAGTCGTTGAGGGCCCTAACGATGTCGATGCGGCCGAACTCCTGGGCGGTTTGGCCGCGGATGCGGTATGGGCCGACCGGATCATGACCGCGCTCACCGCCGAATTCGCCGCGCACCCGGCCGATCCCGCGGTCCGGACGCGGCTGACCCAGGCGCTCGCCGAGATGCCGGGAACTCTCGCGCTGAATCTCCTGCGGCAATTGGCCCATGACGACGAACGGGCTGTCGCACTGCTCGCGTCGGCACTCGTGCAGGCGGTCGAGGAGCGGTCGGCCGCGGATCCGTGAGTCGCGGTCGATCCTTGACCTGGCGTATCCGGTCGGCCGCGCCGATGCCGCGGCGCGACCGTTCGACGGGTAATGCAGTGCCACCGAACCTGGCCGGCGAGGAGTTCGTCAGGAAGTGGCCCCGAATACCTTGCTGCGCAGGAAGACCCCGGTCAATCGCATCGCCTCGCGGCTTTCGGGCAGTAACGCGTCGAGAACGGGGAAGGCGTGTACCTGGCCACGCCAGATATGCGTTTCGACGATACGTCCGGCGTCGGCGAGAAGCCCGGTGAAATCCCGGATATCGGCTTCGAACATCTCCCGTCGTGCTGCGGTGAGGAAGGCTGGGGGAAACACTGCCGGATCGACCTCCAGCATCGAGCGCGCACCGCGCGGGGCCAGCGGGCCGCGCGCCCATTTCCGTTTCGCGCGCCGGTAGGCCGAAACCGGCATGAGGGCGTCGTGACCGATGATTTCGTCGGCACGCCGATCGGCGTCGAGGTCCACGTGCGGGGAGTAGCCGATCAAGGCGGCGGGCGCCGGCAGTCCGTCGGCCGCGGCCAGTTCGCAGGTTTTGGCGGCGAGGAAACCACCCGACGAATCACCCGCGAGGACTACTTTGCCGGGGTCCGGGCAGCGCTCGAGCAGGGCTCGATAGGCGGTGCAGGCGTCGTGTACCGCGGACCCCACCCCGCCGTGGGGCAGCTGCCGGTAGAGCACGGAGTACACCGGCACGGCCAGAGTGTGCGCCATTCTGCTCGCCACCCGGCGGTGCGTACCGGCGCCGCAGAAGGTGAAGCCGCCGCCGTGCAGGTCCAGCACGGTCGCGCCGGCCAAGCCGTCCTGTGCGGTGATCGCGGGCCGGTACTCCTCGACGGGGACCGCGCCCAGTTCGGTGACGGAGCATTGGACGCCGGGCAGTCGCGGCAGCCGGCCGACCACGGTATCGAGCAGTGCGAGTGCGCGGATACCGGGATCGTTCAGCGGCCAGATCCGATAGCCCTGCTTGGCGATCAGGCGGGCCGGCACATACGTCACCCGCGTGCCGAGACCGGCATCGTCGTGCAGGTTCAGCACGGGCGCCAACTGCGGCGGGGGAGTGGCGGGTTTGGTTTCACTGGTCACGACGTGTCCCTGGGGTCGACGGCTTTATCTGACATGTACACTTGTCAGATGATGTCGGCCAGTATGGCACGACCACACCGCCAACCGGAAGGAGCGACGATGGCCGCCGCACGAGACCGGGGCGCCGGCCGCCGCTATTCCGGTATGGACGCCGCCGAGCGCACCCGGGCCCGGCGGGCCGCGATCCTCGGGGCCGCACTGGAACTGTTCGGTACCGCCGGTTTCGCAGCGACCTCGGTCAAGCAGATCTGCGTCGCCGCCGGTCTGACCGAACGATATTTCTACGAATCCTTCCGCGACCGCCATGCCGCCCTGGCTGGTGTATACGGCGAAATCGTCGCCGAGCTCCGTCTCTCCACACAGGCTGCGATCGACGCGGCGGACGGCGATATCGGCACAGCCGCACACGACGGCCTGTCGGCGTTCGTCGGTTATCTCACCGCGGACCCGCGCCGCGCCCGGATCGTGCTCATCGAGGTCGTCGGCGTATCGCCCGAAATCGAGGAATTACGCCACGGGGTGCTCCGCGCCTTCGCCGATCTGATCGCCTCCGTATGGTCGGCGGATCCGGGCGTCGACTCGGTCGGCGAGCGGTCGCGGCTGACTGCGATCGCGCTCTCGGGTGCCGTCAACAACCTGCTCGTGGACTGGATGATGACGGGTACGCGGCACTCGCCCGAAATGCTCGTCGAGGTGTGTACCACGTTGTTCCTCGCTGCACTGGACGGTTTGAAGCGCTAGTTCGCACCCTCCGGCTCGGCAAGCGATTTTCCTTGCCTCCTGCCGCGCCATACTGCACACTTCATCTGACACGAATACATGTCAAATAACCGGAAAGGAGCTATCCGTGCGCTCGACGAATGAGCTGAGGGGCCGAGTGATCGCGGTGACCGGCGCCGCCCGCGGGATCGGCCTGGCCATCGCTGCCGAGCTCGCCGCGGCGGGCGCGCGCGTAGCGATCGGTGACCTGGACGAACAGCATGCCGCGACCGCTGCCGGCCGTTTGCCCGGTGAAGCCTCCGGATTCGCGGTCGATGTCGGGGACGAAGCGTCCTTCACCCGATTCCTCGACGCGGTCGAACAGCGCTGGCAGCGGATCGACGTACTGGTCAACAACGCAGGCGTGATGTGGGCCGGCCGGTTCGACGAGGAACCCGAGCGGGCAACCCAGCGGCAGCTCGAGGTCAACCTGCACGGCGTGATCCGCGGCGTCCGCCTGGCCGCGCCCCGGATGCGCGCCCGCGGCCGCGGGCATATCGTCACCGTCGCCTCCGCGGCGTCCAAACTCGCCCCCGCCGGCGAAGCGACCTACGCGGCGACCAAACACGGTGTGTACGGCTACCTCAGTGCGGTCCGCACCGAGCTCCGCGGCAGCGGCGTCGAACTGTCGGTGGTGATGCCGACCGTGGTCGATACCGAACTGGCGGCCGGCACCTCGCCGGGTCCGGTCGCGATGCTCACTCCCCACGATGTCGCCCGGGCGGTCGCCGGTGTCATCGCCCGCCCACGGTTCGAGGTGACCATCCCACGCTATGTGGGCCCGCTGGTCCGCGCCGTGGGGATACTGCCCGACGCGCTGCGGGCGGCGGTCTTCCGGCGAATGGTCCCGAATCAAGTTGCGGCATTGGGCACGGACCGTTCCTCGCGGGCGGAATACGAACGCGGCGCACTCACCCCCACCGACACCCCAGGAGACGAACAATGACCACCGGAACCGAAAACCGCGGGACCGATCGGGTGCGCCCGATTCCCGAATTCGACGGCGTGCACGATATCTGGCCCCGCGGCGAACGCCTCGCCGCAATCCGCGAGGCCGCCACCCGCTACCGCGCCCGCTTCCTCGCCCAAGGGCAGGTGCGAGCCGTGCAGAGTTTCGATATCGCCGCGGCGCCGTATCCTGCACGATTCGCCTTCCAGGGCTATTCACTCAATCTGAACCCGATGATCTCGATCGTCAACCGGATGTTCGTGATCCAGTTCGAAGGTTTCGACGGCACCCTGAAAACCTTGGTCTGGGAGCCCACCGTGGCGGCCGGTTCGGCGGAGGCGCCGTTCTACCGCAAGCTGCAGCGCTTCTCCCAGCGCTTCGGCGCCGACAAATTCTTCGTCAAGTACTACAACGACCCCGATACGGTGCTGCCCCGGCTCGGCCTGCGCAACGACGATGTCGACTACCTCAGCTTCGACCACCTCCACGTCCAGGACGTCCGCATGATCATGGGCAGCACCGAGGTGATCGAGGGCGAATCCGCGCCGCGGCCGCCGCTGTTCCCGAATGCCGAATTACTCGCGCACCGCAAAGAACTCGGCACCTTCGAATCCATGCACCCGATGCAATGGGCCTGGTACGTCGACGGCGGAATGAACGGTGTTCCCCGTGACCGGCTGCTCACCTTCGACGGTGATATCGAACTCGGTGTCGGGGTGAGTCTGCTGTGGACGCCGGGGCATACCGACGGCAACCACTCGCTGGTCCTCAACACCCCCGACGGTATCTGGGTTTCCTCGGAAAACGGGATGGCCGCGGACAGCTGGCAGCCCGAGCTGTCCGCCATTCCCGGGGTGAAACAGCAGGCAGCGTTCTACGGCCGCGAGGTAGTCCTCAACGGCAATACCCTGGAAGACTCGCTCGACCAGTACGATTCGATGGTCAAGGAGAAAACCCTGGCCTCGCCCTCGCCTCGCGACCCGCGCTGGTTGCAGATCATCCCGTCCTCGGAATGCGCGCCGTGGAAACGCCAATGGCCTGTCGTGCCCACCTACAGTCACGGTGGGCTCGACTACGGGACCATCGTCGCCCCGGACCGGACGCCCGCGTGATGCGCGGAATCAGTGCGCGCCGAGGGAGTCGATAGCGGCACGGAGTTTCGGGGGGGGCGCGGCGGGGGGGCGCGGGGGGGGGGGGGCCCTCTCCCGGCCCCGGGCTGCCCAACCCCCCGGCCCGGCGGGTACGGCCCCGGGGTCCCGGGGGGGGCGCGGCGGCCAGCGCCGCCCGCACCATCTCGGTATCGGAGAGCCCGCCGCCCACTTCAGCGCGGTAGTTTGTCGAGCAC
>NZ_JARWNW010000169.1 GCF_029868325.1 Nocardia carnea | reverse complement strand
TCGGCGCCCTGGGCGGCCCACAACGCGGGGTGGCTGTGGTTGCGCAGCACTGGCGCACCGGCGGCCCCGATCCCCCGTCCGGGGCGGCAGCGTCGGTGTCAGGGGCCGGATCGGGCACGCCCGCCGCCGGGCGGGGGGGGGTGGTGGTGGTGGGGTTGGTGTTGTTACGTGTGGGCATGACAGGTCCCGCCAACAATGGGGGCCAAAACCCCGCGGCGCCGATGGCGCCGCAAAAGACACAGCTCAGGTTCCGTAGCGGCGGTGGCGGGCCGCGTAGTCGCGGAGGGCGCGCAGGAAGTCCACGCGGCGGAATTCGGGCCAGTAGACCTCGGTGAACCAGATTTCGGAGTAGGCGCTCTGCCAGAGCAGGAAACCGGAGAGGCGTTGTTCGCCGGAGGTGCGGATCACCAGGTCCGGGTCGGGCTGGCCGGAGGTGTAGAGGTGCTGGCCGATGGCGTTGACCGTGATCGACTGAACCAGGTCTTCACCGGTTTCACCCGCGGCGATTTCCTGGCGGACCAGCTGGCGGACCGCGTCGGCGATTTCCTGGCGGCCGCCGTAGCCGATGGCGACGTTGACGTGGGTGCCGGTACGTTCGCGGGTGCGTTCGGTGGCGGTGCGCATCCGCTTGGCGACGAGATCGGGTAGACCGTCGAGGGTGCCGACGATCCGCACCCGCCAGTTCTGTTCGGGGGCGGCCAATTCCTCCACCACGTCGGTGATGACCTCGAACAGGGTTTCCAGTTCTTCCTGACCGCGATGCAGGTTCTCGGTGGAGAGCAGGTAGACGGTGACCAGCTCGATTCCCTCGGCTTCACACCAGCTGACCAGTTCGGCGACCTTGAGGGCCCCGACCCGGTGGCCGTGGGTGATATCGGTGAACCCGTTCTCACGGGCCCAGCGGCGATTGCCGTCACACACCACGGCGACGTGGCGCGGATGCTGTTTATCCGCAAGCTTCTTGGCCAGACGGGCCTCGTAGATGCGATAGGGAAAGCCCCGCAGCCGACTCGGAAATTCCACGACGACCTACAGTACGCCTTTTCCGGGGTTCATCCGCATTCGCCGCCGAACGTGGGCTGGACCACAGCAGCCCGCGTTCGCGGCGAACCCGGTACAGTGACAACCGACGCAACCTACGCTTCCGTAGGTTACCGGCGGGTCAAGAACTGTCCGGTGGTCCGACGACGAACCATCAGGGCCGCCCGCACAGCCCGAACCGACACCGCGACGTCCCCGCCGATCCAGGAGGTTCCGTGTTCGACCCGGCAGACCCGAGAGCCGGCACCGGTGAGCCGCCGGACGACCTCGGCAACGCGCTGCGGCACTCCCCCGACGGCGACAGCTTCACTCGCGGCTTCGGCACCGCACGGAACACCGATGACGAGGATCCGGTGCCCAACCCGGCCGACTCCTTGGTCGCGCTGGTCAAACCCCGGATGCGCGGCTGGATCCACACTTGGGCCACCGGAATCGCCGTTCTCGCGGTGATCGCGCTGGTCGCCGCCGCCACGACCGTATCGGCCACCGCCGTCATCGCGACCACCGTCTACGGGCTCACCATCTGCGCACTGTTCGGAATCAGCGCGACCTACCACCGGATCACCTGGACCACCGTGCGGGCGCGGGTCCGGATGAAACGCGCCGATCATTCGATGATCTTCCTTTTCATCGCCGGCACCTATACCCCGTTCGCCCTGCTCGGTCTGCCCACCTCCACGGGCCGGATACTGCTGGCGGTCGTGTGGGCGGGGGCGCTGGCCGGGGTCGCGCTGAAGATGCTGTGGCCACACGCCCCGCGCTGGGTCGGCGTACCGCTGTACCTGCTGCTCGGCTGGGCGGTCGTGCCGGTGGGCGGGGAGCTCTACCGGTCGGTAGGACCGGCGGCAGTGCTGCTGCTCGTGGCCGGCGGGCTCGCCTACAGCATCGGCGCGGTGCTCTACGCGACCAAATGGCCGAACCCGTGGCCGACCACTTTCGGCCACCACGAGTTCTTCCACGCCGCCACCGTATTCGCCGCGCTGTGCCACTACGTGGCGATATGGCTGGTGCTGCTGGGTTGACCCGCAACGGTCGGGCGCGGGATCGCAGGCCGATAGCGGGAATATGCCCGGCGTTGTCGATTAGGCTGCTGTGTCGTGTCCTTCGATACCGGCCGCTCCGGCGACCGCGGCCACCGCGGGTAGTCCGGCGATGAGCGACGGCAGTACGGTCCGGCGCCGGCCCGGCAGGATCTCCCGGCTGATGCTGTGGAGCGTCCGTGTCCGCGGGGGCCTGTCGCTGATGGTCATCGCGGCGCATTTCGCCGGTCTCGCCGTGATCGTCACCCAGCTCTGGCTCATCGGATTCCCGAGTCGCGTGGGCGCCGACCAACTGGGCGGGCTGGCCGCCGTCACCGTCTACCCGGCGCTGGCGATCCTGGCGGGGATCGGGTTGGCCATCCGCGACCGGATGGCCTATTTCGGCTGGCTCGACCAGTCACGCAAACCGACCCCGAACGAGGCGCGGCGCCTGCTCCATCTCCCCATCGCCGTATCGCTGCGGGCGATCGCGATGTGGACACCGGGTGTGGTGATCTCGGCGGTGCTGCTGGCCCGGCTCACCGAGGAGAACGATTTCGTCGTCCTGCTCGCCATGTTCACCATCGGCGGGCTCGAATCCGCCGGCCTGACCTATCTCGTCGTCGACCGGGTGATCCGGCCCGTGGTGCCCATCGTCGCCGGTGTCCTCGGCGCGACCATGCACTGGAGTTCCTCGGTGTTCGTGCGGGTCGCACTGGCCTGGGCGGTATCCGGCGCCATGCCGCTGAGCGCGTTGATCGTGGTGCTGGCCGATCCGTCCTCCACCCAGGACCACCGGATCCGCACCGGTATCTATCTCGCGGCGATCAGCCTGGCGGTCGGGGTGGGCGCCACCTGGGCGCTGGCCCGGGCTGTCGCCACCCCGCTACGCACCCTGCGGATCGCGGTCGACCGGATCACCCAGGGCGACCTGGACGTGCGGGTTCCGGTGGGCAGCGCCAGCGAGATCGGGCGGCTGGAACATTCGGTCAACGAGATGTCGGCGAACCTGCGGGAGCGGCTGCGGCTGCGCGATGTGTTCGACCGGCATGTCGGCGAAGAGGTCGCCGAACGCGCACTGGCGGGCGGGGTCGATCTGACCGGCGATGTGCGGGAGGTGACGGCGCTGTTCGTGGACGTCACCGGGTCGGTGGCGATCTCCACCGGGCTGCCGCCGCAGGAGTTCGTCGCCAAACTCAACCGGTTGATGACGACCGTGGTCGCGGCCACCGAGGAGAACGACGGGCTGGTCAACAAGTTCGAAGGCGATGCGGCGCTGTGTATTTTCGGCGCGCCGATCGCGTTGGCGGACAACGCGACCCCAGCCCTGCGCGCGGCCCGCCGGATCCGCGACGAGATCGCGGCGGCCGGGGAACTGGATATCGGTATCGGGGTCGCCCGGGGCCGGGTGTTCGCCGGCGATCTCGGCACCGACACCCGTCGCGAATACACGGTGATCGGCGACGCGGTGAACGCCGCGGCCCGCCTCACCACCCGCGCCAAGGAAGTGCCGCGGCGCATCCTGGTGTCGCAGAGTGTTGTCGATGCCGCCGCGGCGGACGAGCGGGAGAAGTGGGTGAAACACGGTGCCGTAGCTCTCCGCGGCATCACCGAACCCACTTCCTCGTGGACCGACCGCGAACCCGGGCCGACACCATAGGAACCGGCACTCGGGGCGGCTTCTCGCCATTTCCGACGCCCTCGCTCGAGCACCCATCCGCACGGTCCCGGCCCACCGAGCTCACTCCAGGCGAACGCAGCTTCCCGACGGCCTTCGGCGAGCCCCGGCCTTCGTCACGCCCCACCCATCGGGATCGCCGGCCGGATATCCGCCGGCGGATCGGCGGGCGGGATTCGCCGGCCCGGTGGCAGCGGGTGCCGGAGCCGGCGCCCGACCGGCGACCGCGCGGCGGGCTCGGCGGCTACTCCGCCACGTTTCCGGCTGCTTCCCCGATGAGGGCAGCACGCAGGTCGTCCGGTGTCGTCACCGGAAGGTCGCAGACCGTGCCGCGGCACACATATGCTGCGGCGGTGCCCTCGATGGCGGGGCGATCGGCGAGCAGCGGGACGGTATCCGCGGTCGCCCGCACGATGATCGCACCGCCGGGGGCGTAAGCCCGGGCGACCTCCAGCAGCTCCACATCACCCACCGGCACATAGCCGGTCGTGGATATCGCGATCTGCAGCGGGCCCTGCAGCGCGGCCTCGGCGACCGTCAGCCACTGTCCGGCCGAACGCGGCGCCCTGGCAAGTACCACCGCGCCGCGCGTCAACGTCTGCTCCGCCAGTTCGCGGTAACGGCCGGCGTGCTCGGGTTCCACCACCGCGGACGCCGTCAGCAGAGCTTCGGCGAGCACGGACGCCCCCGCCGGGGTGGCGCCGTCGATGGGGTCGCGCGGGCGGGCGATCAGCGTTTCCGCGTCGTCGGCGGTATCGAACCAGCTACCGGGTTCGTCCGGGTCGGCGAAATGGGTGATCGCCGAATCCAGGATCCGGTGGATATCGGGCAGCCAGCCGGCCGACCCGGAGTATTGGTGCAGCGCCAGCAGCGCGGTCGCCAGCCAGGCGTAGTCCTCCAGGACGCCTGCCGAGGTCCCGGCGACCCCGCCCAGCGAGGCGCGCAGCACCCGGTCGCCGACGACGTGGACGTCGAGGATCACCCGGGACAGCTCGTAGGCGGCGTCGAACCAGTCGCGCCGGTCCAGGGCCCGGGCCGCCTCGCACAGCGCGGTGATGGCCATACAGTTCCAGGCGGTGACCATCTTGTCGTCCCGCTCCGGTTGCGGGCGCCGGTCCCGGGCGGCGCGCAAAGTGGTGCGCACACGTTCGAATCGTTCGGTGTCCTCGGGGTCCCGGGCACGGGTGAGCACGGAGCTGCCCTGTTCGAAGTTGCCGCCCGTGGTGACCCCGAAGATTTCCCCCGCCCACGCACCGTCGATCGGGCCGAGTTCGCCGACCAGTTCGGCCGGATTCCACACGTAGGTGGCGCCCTCCATCCCGGGCGCACCCGGTTCCACCTGCGTATCGGCGTCGAGCGCGGAGGCGAAACCGTTCGCGGTCGCCAGATCGTCGAACAGGAATCCGACCAGTTCCTCGGTGATCCGCCGGGGCAGTGGATCGTCCGGGGTGCGCCGGGCCAGATGCGCGTAGAACCGCAGTAGTTGCGCGTTGTCGTAGAGCATTTTCTCGAAATGCGGGACCACCCACGCGGCGTCCACCGAATAGCGGGCGAAGCCGCCACGCAACTGGTCGTAGATACCGCCGCGGGCCATCGCCTCGGCGGTACGGTCCACCACCGCGCGGACCTCAGGATCGCCGGTGCGCTCCCAGCTGCGCAGCAGGCCCTCCAACAGCGCGGCCGGCGGGAACTTCGGGGCACCTCCGAAACCGCCGTGGACCTCGTCGAAATCGCGGACCGCCGCGGATACGGCATGGTCCAGCAGTTGCGCGGTTATCCGCAGTTCGCTCTCGGGCAGCCCGCCCGCCTGCGCACGCAGCGCCTCGGCAACCTGATCGGCCGCCGTATCGACATCGGCGCGCCGATTCCGCCAGGTATCGGTGATCGCGGTGAGCAGCTGGGTGAACGACGGCATCCCGCCGCGCGGCACCTTCGGGTAGTACGTCCCGCAGTAGAACGGTTCGCCCGCCGGGGTCAGGAAACAGGTCATCGGCCAGCCACCCTGACCGGTCATGGCGACGGTGGCGTTCATGTACACGGCGTCGATATCCGGGCGTTCCTCCCGGTCGACCTTGATACAGACGAACTCGTCGTTCATCTGCGCCGCCGTCGCCTCGTCCTCGAACGATTCGTGCGCCATCACATGACACCAGTGACAACTCGCGTACCCCACCGACAGCAGAATCGGCACATCCCGTGCCGCGGCCTCGGCCAGCGCATCGGCATCCCATTCGCGCCAGTGGACCGGGTTGTTCGCGTGCTGACGCAGGTACGGAGAGGTGGCACCGGACAGACGGTTCATACCCTCCAGCCTTCCACAAACGCCGGCAAGCGATGCCCGGCGAGAACGGAACAGCCGTTCCGATTGTGCGGCCGCGTGACGTTCGGGATCGTTGATTCGTCGAATGGATGAGGCCATCGACCGAAGGAGCCGGATGTGGGCGACCCACAATCAGCCGCGGTGATCGCAGAGCGGCGGAAACTGATCAACCTCGCCTACCGGTTACTCGGCTCGCTGGCCGAGGCCGAGGATGTGGTGCAGGAAACCTACGCACGCTGGTACACGCTCACCGAGCAGCAGCGTAACGAGGTGGTGACGCCGGGAGCCTGGATGACCCGGGTCGCCGGCCGAATCTGCCTGGACCAGCTCCGCTCGGCACGCGTCCGGCGCGAACGCTATGTCGGGGAATGGATTCCGGAACCGATACCGGACCGGTCCGAATGGCTCGACGGTTCGGTCCCTGAGGATCCGGCCGACCGGATCACCCTCGACGAGTCGATCAGTATGGCCTTTCTCGTCGTACTGGACGCCATGACTCCCGCCGAACGAGTGGCATTCGTCCTGCACGATGTCTTCCGCTACTCGTTCACCGAGGTCGCCGAGATCGTCGGACGCACCCCCGCGGCCTGCCGGCAACTCGCCTGGAATGCCCGCCGCCGCCTCGATACCGTGCGGCAGGGTCCATCGGGCACCGAGCATGCCGAGGTGGTCCGGAAATTCAAAAGGGCATGGCAGGCACGGGATCTCGCGGCGCTGATCGGCCTGCTCGATCCGGCGGCCGTCGCGACTGCCGACAGCGGCGGACTGGCACCGGCCTTCCGGGACCCGATCCACGGCGGCGAGCAGATCGCCCGGGCCTGGGCACGCATCCCGCACGTCTCCTCGGGAACGCTGCTGGAGCGCACTGTGAACGGCCGGCCCGGCCTGGTTGCGGTACTCGACGACGCGATTGTCTCGGTGCACGCCTTCGATATCGTCGCGGGCCGGATCACCCGTATCTGGGCGATCCGGAATCCGGAGAAACTGCGCCTTTGGCGGTCGTCGGCCACGTGACGTGTTCCGCCACCGGTCCATGAGTCGCGAACAGAACAGCCCGCGCCACGCCGCAGCTCGTCATTCCTCGGGGAGAACGACCTCGGCACGCATCCGTTCATCCGGAGTATTGATATCCCAGAACCGCGCGGTACCGGTCGCGTTCCGATAGGCGCCGGTACCGCCGGTAATCGCCAGATCGAGCGGACTCGTCCCCTGCACCCATACCGCCTGCATGGTCAACGACCCCCGCTCGAGCTGCGCCGTAAGCACACACTGCATAGTGATCTCGGCGCCCTCGATATGGATGGTCTGACATGAACCACCACCATCCCCGATCCGACGACCATCCTGTCGGATGCTGCCCGAGTAGACGGCCATATCACCGAGACCGGGCCCCGGCTCGCCGAGATCCGGAAACGCGAGCTGATCGGTCAGCGCGGCTGCTTCGATGATCTCGACGCGTGGGGTGGGACCGCCCGCACCGTCGTCGTCCGCGCCGCATGCGGTGAGCACCGCACCGATGAGCAGAACGCCGGCCACAGCCGCCGCCTTCGTCCCGATCGACGCCTTCGCGTGAGACATGATCTTCTCCTCCTGCTCGGGGACTCCCGATATGCCTGATCTGCGCGGCGTCGCGACGTCCCGGTTGACCTACGATTCGGCAGTCGCCGGATCATCGGGTCCGGACCGCCTCACCACCATGACGACATGACGCGGTGAAAAGTCAGATATCGCAGGTACTTCGGGTTTCGCTTCGACCCGCGCCACCGGCCGGTCCATCACCCGGACGGGCTATGGGCTGCTGGGCATCCATATCCGCCGTGGCTCCGGCAGGCTGCACCGGGCTCGCCCCCGTCGGCTTCCTGGTCCGGCTCCGGCTGTCGGGCTCGGAGGTTTCGGTGGATTCGTCGGCGGACGGCAATCCGGTCACGGTTCGAGGTCGACCACACCTTTGCCGCTCGGCATATCGAGTGGCACCGAGACCTGGTCGTGCGCGATCAACCAGGTGCCGTCGATCTTCCGCATGCCATAGGTAACCCGCACCCAGATCCCGGTCGTCGCGGTCCCGTCGGTCAATATGCCGCGCAGACGCGCGAAGGCGTGCCCGAACGCCACATCGTCGCCGATACTGAAGGACAGGTCGCGAACCTCATAGACAACGGTCTCGAAGACCTGAAAAACTCTCGCCCAGTTCTCGAGTTTTGCCGATATTCCGACATGCTGGAGTGGCGGCTCGATGTCGAAGGACACGACGTCGGTGGTGTACAGCTGCTTCAGGGCTACGAGATCCTTGGCTCGCAGCGCTTCGATGGCGTTGTCGATCCGGCGGCGGAGCTCG
Organism: Nocardia carnea; assembly: GCF_029868325.1. Taxonomy (GTDB): domain Bacteria; phylum Actinomycetota; class Actinomycetes; order Mycobacteriales; family Mycobacteriaceae; genus Nocardia; species Nocardia carnea_C. The sequence continues at coordinate 19,296 of NZ_JARWNW010000169.1, read as the reverse complement.
GCGTCATCCGCCTGGATTCGATCGGCGCGGGACCTGGAGTTGTCGGATACGGCCATATCGGAAATCTCCTGCTGCTCGACTGAACGTGCTACCTCTTGTGACGACACAGCCGTCCGGATTGTGAGGCCGCCGGACGGATCGGGGCCACGGAGCGGGCGGCGGTGACGACGACGTCGTCGTTCCACGGAGTCACTTCGGCCGCGAGCAGCTCCATCAGTGCGTTGAGGTCGCCGCCGGGACAGGCCGCTATGAACTTCTCGGTGTTCTCCTTGCGTGTGCCGTCGTCGACGTCGAAGCGGGGGCGTCCGCGCATCACTCGGAGGCCCCGAGTGATACCGGCCGCGACCGGCCACTGTCCCATCTCGGTAGTCCTGAGACAACCGTCGCCGGACTGTTGCGATTCCCGGGAACCCGGCCACCCACCCCATACCCGACGCCACGCGCTTCAGGACAGCGTTGGTCAATTTAGGTTGACAAGCCAGTGCTGTCAACTTAAATTGACGTCATGGTGGATAGAGAGCCCACGAAAGCCGCAACACCGAGAATGATCGATACGGGGCATCACCTGCTGCGCACCAGGATTCGCGGCAGCGGTCCAACCGTGATCCTGGAATGCGGCGGCGCCGGAGAGGGTGTGGAAGGCTGGGGCGAGGAACTCGAAGCCGCGCTGGCCGCGCGGGCGACCGTGGTCACCTACGACCGCGCCGGGGTGGGCGGATCGACCGGAACGCAGGCACGCACGGTCACGGAGATGGCCGAAGATCTACATCGGCTCACCGCCGGCCTGGACGCGGAACTACCCGCGGTATTCGTGGGCTGGTCCTACGGGGGGCTCGTCACTCAGATGTATGCCCTGCGCCACCCCGAGAGTGTGGCGGGCCTGGTCTTCGTGGACCCGACCGCGACGCGGGAGCCACCGGGCTCGATCCTCGCGCGAAAGGCCTCTTTCGCGCTTGTCCCGCTCCTGTTGCGGCTCAGCGCGCCGTTCACCGGGAAGAACGCGCGGTCACTGCGCAGCTTGGCGACAACACTGGACGGTATGCAGAACGCCGTACACGAGGTAGCGGAAGCACGCCGGCACAGCAACTTTCCCGAGGTACCGCTACGCGTCGTCACCGCCGGTAAGCGCCCCAGGATGCCGGCGGCACAGCTGGCACACCTCGACGCCGATCACCGGGCCCTGGCCGGGCAGTCACCGTACGGCCGAATATCGGTCGCCGAGCACGCCGGTCACCGAATTCCGATCGACCAACCCACTGCCATCGTCGAAGCGGTCGACGCCGTCCTCGGACGTTGAGAACCGGCCGAGCCGGGTAGTCGTAGTCGTCGTAGTTGTAGTCGTCCCTTACCCGCATTCGTCGGGGGCGGGTTCGCCGCGTAGCCGGGCGTCGAGCCAGGCGAAGGAACCGGGGAAGCCGGTGCCGAGGCCGGTCACGTGCTCCCCGGGTTCGCTACGGAACACCGCGGGAACGCCACGTGCGCACTGCTGCCGGTAGAGCTCCCGAGCTCCTTCGATGGGGATCCACAGATCATGCGCCGCGTGGTAGATGTACAACGGCGCCCCCGAGGTATGGCTGCTCAGGTCCGTGCGCGCGAAGATCTCTTCGGCGATATCGCTGTCGAGCGGGTTGGCGATGTTCGCGGCCACGTCGATCGGAATGCCGACCACGCCCATCGGGCCGGCGACTTCCCCGCAGGCGTTCTTGATGGGAGAGGTCGCCGCCCACTGCGCCAGATTGTTCAGGTGCCCGAGGATTTCGGGGTGTTCACGGGCCATCGCGAGCACGACGACCAGGAGGACCCCGGAAGCGAAATTGCCGTTGAATCGGTCGGCGATATCGCGGTTGTCGGTGACGAGCCCGCCGGTGCTCACACCGACGACGACGTCGGTCAGGTCCGGCGCGTATTCGTCGAGCAGCATGGCCGTGGCGTATGAGGCGATGCCGCCGCCGGAGTATCCGCCGACGGCGACACGGCTGTCGGCGAATTCATCACCCGGTAGCGCCCGGACGGCGCGAATCCCGTCGAGGATGACCTGTCCGGCGACATTGGGTTCCGCGTAGGCCATCCACGGCCCTTCGTGATCGGGGACCAGGACCGCGTAGCCCCGGCTCAGGGCCGTGGCGGCGGTCGGCGGAAATGCATCGGTGGCGCTGCTTCCACTCACGTTACCGCCGCTGAGCAGGCCGTGCGCCAGCACGTAGCCGGGTGTGCAGCGCTTGCCCAGAGAGTTGATCGGCCGGGCGTCGACCAGGACGGGCCGGGTGCCGGGTCCGGTCCATGCGGTGGGTGGGGTCACCAGGGTTGCCGTGCCGTAGGAGGGTTCGCCGGTCGCGGAGGTCGAACGGTATTTCAGCAACTGGGCGCGGCCGACGGGCGCGCCGATCACCTCGCCTGCCGTGGCGGTGACATCGCGCTGCTCGAGGATATCGCCGGGACTCGAATCAGCCAGGTCCTCCGGCCAGGTATCGAAGATCGAATCGCCGGTCGGCGAGGACTGCACCGCGCGCCACAACGCCGCGAGTTCGGGGGACATATCGGCGTGCGGCGGCGCGGCGGCCGGCGGTATGGGCGGTGCGGGTATCACGTCATCGATCTGCTCCTGCAGCTCGGACGGTGTCGCCGGCTCGGCAGCGGCAAAATGCTGTCCGGTCAGCAGCAGGCAACCGATCGTGCTCGTGATCATCAGCATGCGTAACGACCGCCCGCGAGAGAGCCGCGCATGTCGATTGTTCATTGCACATCCTTCAGCGATCGGTGAACAGGTCCGCGACAACAGGCATTCCGGGCTGCCTTGTTGATCGATGCCGACTCGTCGCCGAACGCTGTGACGCATGTGCGTTTCGAGCAGCGCAGCCATTCTACTGATCTTGATCCGGTCGACACCGTGGCGAAAACCACAGGCTCCATGAATGATTCACTGTGAGATTGCACCGATTTCGCGCCTCGGTTTGTGGCTCATCGGAGGCGGCTGCCGATACTGGTGCGAGTGTGGTGAACAGAGGGTGAGGTACGCGTGAAGTCGCTTCTGGCGATCATGGTTACGGCGCTTGTCGGTTGTGCGTCACTGGGCGGGCATGCCCACGCGGATCCATCGACCGAGCCGGTGGGGCCGAATCCGTCTCCTATGCAGGAGTGGATCGACAACACGATCCCGGCTCCACCACAATTCACAGGTAGCGACCCCGGCGAAGCGCTGTGGCGCGGGGTGCTGCCGTCGGCGGTCGACGACCCGATCTTCGACACCTGGCCCGCCGATCTCGCCGAGCTGCCGCCCGGCCGGATCATCGAAACGCGCGACATCACGGCAACTGCCGCCCTGCGCATGGCCACCCCCATCGCGCGGGCCACATTGTTGAAGTTCCGGTCCACCTCCGCCACGGGCGGTCCATCCTTCGGAACCGCGACGTTGATCGTGCCGGCGGCCGAATGGACCGGCCCCGGGCCGCGCCCGGTGGAGGTGAACGCGATGCCGATCAATTCGCTCGGCACGCACTGCACCCCCGGCTTCCAGCTGTCCCACGACCTCCTGGATCGGCCCAACGGCGATTTCCCGGTCTTCCTGCCGTCGGTGTGGTGGGCGCTGAACAAGGGATACGCGGTCCTCATGCCGGACCACGAGGGCCCGTTGATGGCCTACGCCGAACCCAATATCGCCGGACACGTGATGCTCGATTCGATTCGCGCTGTCCGCGCCCACGAACCGGCGGAATTCGGTGACAGCCGCTACGTGGCCGTGGGCTATTCCGGTGGCGCGATCGCCGCCTACGCGACGGCGATGCTGCTCGACGAGTACGCACCGGAACTGGCGGATTCGCTGGTGGGCGCGGCGGCAGGTGGTCTGGTGACCGACAATGCGAACGTCGCCCACCAGTTCAACGGCAATATCTCGTCCGGGATCCTTCTGACAGTGGCACTGGCCGTCTCGCGGGAACGTCCCGAAATCCTGCGGCATATGAACCATCTCGGACAATGGGTCGCGTCCTCACCGCTGCGTGATATCTGCGGCGACACCTCCGGACCCCTCGGTGTGGTCGGCATCCCGATCGATGTCGCGGCGAATACCGCGCATGCCCTCGACACCCCGTTCGCCACGAAAATATTCGAGCAACTGGACCTGACAGACCGGACATCACCCGTACCGCTGTTCATCTACCACGGGTTACACGATCCGTGGATCCCGCTCGCCGACGCCGAGCGCATGTATCGCCAGCAGTGCGACCGCGGTGTTCCCGGCGTCTTCCGGGTTGTCGGCGGCGAACACTTGCTCGGCTATGTCAGCGGTTATCCCGAACTCAGCGGCTGGATCGACGCCCGCCTCCGTGGCGACCCCGCGCCGAACGAATGCTGACCCCGGGCGGCCCGACCCGTAACCGGGTGACACCTGTGTGGTCTTCTACTGTGCATCTGTGATCAGAACTGCCGCGCTGGCCCATCTTCGTGACCGTCGACTGATCCAGACCCGTTCGGTCGGAAAGTCCGTTTTCTACATGGCGGGCGGCAAGATCGATGCCGGGGAGACAGCGCTGCAGGCGCTGCACCGGGAGATCCGGGAGGAGCTGGGGGTCGGGGTCTCCGAGGTCAGCGAACTGGGGGTTTTCCGGGCAGAGGCGTACGGCCACGCGAGCGGAACCCAGTTGCACATGACCTGTTTTCTCGCCGAGGTCACCGACGAGCCGAAACCCACCGGGGAGATCGCGGAATTCCGGTATTTCACCGGTGGCGAGTACGCGGCCATGCCCGAGGTCGCGCCGGGGTCACTGATGGTGTTCCGGCACCTGCACCGGCTCGGACTGCTCGATTGGTAGCCGAGCCCCGAGCCGGCGTGAATCCACCGGCTCGGGCCGAGACAGCTAGGAAGACCGCTCGGAATCGTTTGCGGCACCGTTCGACGACTCTTCGGTCCGGCGGGCCGCGCCGGGGTCGGTGCCCTCGTCGGCCGCCTGATCCGGTTCGGGATGTTCGGGTTCGAAAGTTTCCGGCAGGTTCTTCAGATGTTTGTTCATCGACCGGACCAGCAGGAACGTCCCGGCAAGCAGGATCAGCACGACCGCCAGGCCGAGCGGGGAGGCCTTACCGAACTCCGGGCCGGTCGGGGTGCCCGGGGTCTGTGCCAGCACCCCGGAGGCGAATACGGAGAGTTGCGTCACGATCATCAGCGGTACTCATCGGTGATGCCGGCGAACAGGTCGGTCTCCGGGATATCGGTGCGTACTCGGGTGCGGGCCAATTCGAACTCCTCGGTCGGCCACAACCGCTGCTGCATCTCCAGCGGGATGGCGAAGAAGGCACCGTTGGGATCGATCTGGGTGGCGTGCGCGCGCAGGGCGTCGTCGCGGCGCGGGAAGTATTTACCGCATTCCACCTGGGTGGTCACCCTGGCCATGATGTCACCCCGTTCGACCGCGTACTTGCGGGAGCGGTCCAGCCACTCCTGCATCGGGAACGGTTCACCCATCTTCGCGTACTCCTCGGCGAAAATTTCCATCCGCCGGATGGAGAACCCGTGGTCGTAGTACAGCTTCAACGGCGTCCACGGTTCTCCGGCGTCCGGGAACTTCTCCGGATCACCCGCGGCCTCGTACGCCGCCACCGACACCTCATGACAACGGATGTGGTCGGGGTGCGGGTAACCACCCATCTCGTCGTAGGTGGTGATCACATGAGGTTTGAACTCGCGGACAACCCGGACCAGCGCCTCGGTGGCCACCTCGAGCGGCACCAGGGCGAAGGAATCCTCGGGCAGCGGCGGCAGCGGATCGCCCTCGGGGAGCCCCGAGTCGACGAAACCCAGCCAGGTCTGCCGCACACCCAGGGCGGCGGCCGCGGCCGCCATCTCCTCGCGCCGGATCTCGTTCATCCGTTCCAGCACCCCGGGGGTGTCCATGGCCGGGTTGAGGATGCTGCCGCGTTCACCGCCGGTCAGCGTGACGACGAGGACGTCATTGCCCTCGTCGGCATAGCGGGCGGTGGTGGCACCGCCTTTGCTGGATTCGTCGTCGGGGTGGGCGTGCACCGCCATGAGGCGAAGGCCACTCACTTCTCGTTCACCGTCGCTCTCGGTCGCGGGTGTTCGGACTTCATTACCTATAGTTCCATCCGGACCCATTCTGTTCCGACCTACCCCCCGGGAGCACCTGATAATGACCGAGCCCACGTCCGACCCCGGGCGCACCGACGCGGCGGACCCCGCCGGCGCCTCCCGCGGGGGGACCGGCGCGGGCAGTGACGACCACTACACCGATCGCTACGGCCGGGCGCCGCGCCCGAGACGATGGCGCCGGATGGGCGCGCTGCTCACCGGCGTAGTCGTTCTGGCCGGTATCGGGGTCGCCTATGTGGGCTGGACGAAATTCGGCCCGAAGGACATCGAATCCGAACAGCTCGGCTATTCGGTGCTCGACGATTCCTCGGTGGAACTGCGGATCCGGCTCACCCGGTCCGACCCGTCGGTACCGGTGGTCTGCGTGGTGCGGGCCATGTCCCGAGACCTCACCGAGATCGGCCGCCGCGAGGTCGTGATCGCCCCGTCGGGCGCGGAGCAGACAGTTCAGGTGAGCACCGTTATCGAGACGAGCGAACCGCCCGCCTCGGCCGCGATCTACACCTGCACCGACAACGTGCCCGGGTACCTCGAGACCGAGTGAAATCCGCTCTCACCCTGCAGACCCTCCAGTAAAAACTCTCCGACCTGCATCTTTGTGATTCATGCTAAAATGGCTTCACACACGGTTCCGGGGCACGGAGCCGTGTTTGCTGCATTGGCGGCCGACGCGGTCGATGCCGGGTAGGCGAAAGGGTCCGGCATCAGGCTGTCGGGGTATTCGAACTTCCCGCAGATCGCGATAGCCGTCGGCTGAAGCATGCCTGCCTGCGGGTGGGTCGTGCGGCAGTGATCAGGAATCCCGGCCTGCCGGGGACAACTACTAGGGAGTGATCGAGATGACTGAGACCCAAGTGACCTGGCTTACCCCGGAGTCGCACGACAGGCTCAAGAGCGAACTCGACGCGCTCATCGCCAACCGTCCGGTCATCGCCGCCGAGATCAACGAGCGCCGCGAAGAAGGCGACCTCAAGGAGAACGGCGGCTACCATGCGGCGCGCGAGGAACAGGGCCAGCAGGAAGCCCGGATCCGGCAGCTGCAGGAACTGCTGAACAACGCCAAGGTCGGGGTGGCGCCCACCAAGTCCGGTGTCGCGCTGCCGGGGTCTGTCGTGAAGGTCTACTACGACGGTGACGAAGACGATACCGAGACCTTCCTCATCGCGACCCGCGAGGAAGGCCTGGGCGACGGCGACCTGGAGACCTACTCCCCCAGCTCCCCGCTGGGCGGCGCGTTGATCGACGCGAAGGTCGGCGAAACGCGTGAATACACCCTGCCCAACGGCAACACCATGAAGGTGACGCTGGTCAGCGCCGAGCCCTACCACAGCTGATGTGACGTCCGCGGCGGAGTGCGCCCCGGGGCCCCGCAACCAAAACACCGGGGGGCGCCCGCCCACCGCCCGGGGGTTTGGGCCCGCGGCTCCCCCTAAACCCAACCCCGCGCCCCAACCCCATTCCCGGTTGGGGCCCGCTCGTTCATCTTCGTCTCCCTGCCGGCCTATCGGCTCAGTGCCTGCTCGAGATCGGACAGCAGATCGCTGATGTCCTCGATCCCCACCGAGAGGCGTACCAGATCGGCCGGAACCTCCAGGTCCGAGCCTTCCGTGGAGGCGTGGGTCATGGCGGCGGGATGTTCGATCAGCGATTCCACTCCGCCGAGCGATTCGGCGAGGGTGAACACCTCGGTTTGTGAGCACAGCTTCCGGGCGGCCTCGAGGCCGCCGGCCAGCCGTACCGAGATCATCCCGCCGAACCGCCGCATCTGCTTATCGGCGACGGCATGGCCGGGATGTTCCGGCATCCCGGGGTAGATGACCTTGCTGATGGCCGGATTCCTGGACAGGAACTCGGCGAGGGTTTCGGCGTTATCGCAGTGCCGATCCATCCGCAGCGACAGCGTTTTGGTGCCGCGCAGCGTGAGGAAGGCGTCGAACGGGCTCGGGACCGCGCCCGCACCGTTCTGCAGGAAGGCGAAGGCGGCGTCGAGCTCGGCGTCGTCGGTGATCAGCGCGCCACCGATCACATCGGAATGGCCACCGAGGTACTTGGTGGTCGAATGCACCACCACATCGGCGCCGAGCAGCAGCGGCTGCTGCAGGTACGGGGTCGCGAACGTGTTGTCGACCACCAGTTTGGCGTCGGAGGTGTGCGCGATATCGGCCAGCGCCGGGATATCACCGATATTGAGCAGCGGGTTGGTGGGCGTTTCCACCCAGATCAGCTTCGTTTCCGGCCGGATGGCGGCGCGCATCGCATCGATATCGGCGACGGCGGCCGCCGTATAGCTGATCCCCCAGCCGGTGAAAACCTTGTCGATCAGCCGGAAAGTGCCGCCGTAGGCGTCGTCCGGGATGACGATATGGTCGCCGGGCCGCAGCATCGCCCGCAGCGCACAGTCGGTGGCGGCCATACCGGAGGCGTACGCCCGGCCGTACCGGCCCGATTCGAGGGCGGCCAGGTTGGCCTCCAGCACCGTGCGGGTGGGGTTGCCGGTGCGGGCATATTCGTACCCGTCACGCAGCCCGCCCACGCCGTCCTGGGCGAAGGTGGAGCTGGCGTACACGGGCACATTCACCGCGCCGGTGCGCGGATCGGGATCGTAACCGGCGTGTACAGCCCTGGTGGTGAATCCCAGTTCGCTCATGACCCCACCCTAAACGTCGGGTTCCGGCCCGTTGCACGCCGGTCGGGTCTTGCGGCTGCCCCGGGGACAGTGGACGGAACCCGCAGCTCGGGGGCCTTACAGTGCCGCCGCACCGGGCCGGTGAGCTCCAGGAGCCGGCCGGCGCCGATCCCGTTCCGCCGCAATCCACGCCGCGGCCCGTCGACACCGCGGCCGCCGAGCAAGCCGGAGCCGTTCCCCCGGTCGGCGCACGCCGTCCACATTCGCGGCGAATGCGCTGCCTCACAACGCGTCCCGCCCGAGCGGAGCACATTGTTACCAACCGTCACCCTCGGGCCATCTTCGTGTCACCCGTTTGCCCGGCGGGCAGCGCACGCTGATAGCGCGTCCGAAGCGGGTCGGGAAACGCTGCGGGCGAAGTACACGGAGGTGCGTTATGAATTCGCAGTCGCCCGGACCGGGCAATCGGCGGCCGGCCACCGCAGCCACCCCGAATTCGAGAGGCGCGCGGAATTCGCGTGGCCGCCCGGTCGCCCTGCGATTACCGGATCAGCGCGAGCTCGTCGCCGCGTTCACTGCCGCCGAATACGAACCGGCCGGGCAACCGTTGCTCACCTGGGCGAACACCTTGGCGCATCTGCACCGGCGCCGGCACGGCGATCCACTGTCGACGGCCGGGATCGATTGCCGCCGGGCGGAGGTGGTCGAGTTGATCGACCGCTGGGCCGGCGCTGCGGCCACCGCGGCCCGGCCCCACCGGCTGCGGGCTGATTCACTCGGGACGACGATCGACCGGATGGCTGCGGCACATGTGCACGCGAACCATCTGCTGCACCACTGCGAACGCGTATCCGACGATCGGGTGCACGCGGCGTGGTACCGGCTCGCCCTGCTCGCCGACGAGTGGACCGATCTGGTCACCGGGGCCGAACAGGTACGGCGCCGCAGCTGACCTTTCCACGGGCCCCACCTGCGGAGTTGCGCTGAATATCACAATCGGATAAATGGCGGCGTGTTGTTACGATCGAGCAATGTTCGCCCTGGGTCCCCGTTTGTTCGAAATCTCCGCCCGACGTTTCCTGGAGGGTATCCACCGAACTCACGGGGCCCCGGCACTCGCTGCCGCAGCGGCGCTGCCCGGCCTGTCCGCGGAACTGGATCAGCATGCCGCCGCAGTACGCGACATCCTCGATCTGGGTGTCGATTCGGCCGATCAGGTCCCGGCCACCGTCCTGCTCGCAGGATATATCCGCGGACTGCTGGCCGAGCTGACCGAGCCCATCACCGAGCCCACCGACTGGGCCACCGCTGAATGGCTGCATCTGCGCCTGGCCGGTGCTTACCTGAACAGCAGCTATTGCGTCGCCCCTGCGGCACCGAAGGCATTCTGACCCCTGGTCTTCACTCGCACCGTGGCCCGGATGGTCCACGGTGCCGGGCAGTGGCGCGCTGCCCCGGCGAATTCGCCGAGGTCCCGGCCCCGCCGCCCCCCTTGGACGTCGCCGTCTACCTCGCCGCCGCCGACGCCCGCACGGCCGACGACGCACGGGGCCCCGTGACCGCGCCACGATTTTCCGGGAATCGGATCCGGGCGACCACGTGTGCCCGGTCGGGAGCGGCCGCAGTGTGGAGCACAGCGATCGCACGCCGGGACAGTCCCCTTACAGTCCTCCGCCGTGTACCGGAACGGCACACGGCGGAAGAATCACTGTGACGACGTGGGCTACCGCAGGTGGCGCGGTTCCCCACCGCCGCCGTAGGGCGGCTGACCACCGTAGGGCGGCTGACCGCCGTACTGATTGCCGTACTGCTGCCGGTAATCGTTACCCGGCATCTGCTGCCCGAACTCACCGGTGTCGCCGCGGTATCCGCCCTGTGCGGGCTGCGGCTCATCCCACTGCTCCGGGGTGCGGGACCCAGCTGCCTGTCCACGGACCGGCTGCTGACCGGCCCGCTGCCGGGACGCGTCCTCGCGGCCACGCTGATACGCCTCGGCGTGACCGCGCACCGCGGGCATCTCCTGTTCGAGCCCGCCCAGCCAGTTCTCCCAGCGCTGCTGCATCGGCCGGACCAAACCGCCACCGACACCGACCACCAGGATCCCGCCGAGCGTCGCCAGGACCGCGATCAGGATCGGCGTGGTGACCGCAGTGGCCACACCGATCTGGTTCAGCGCGGCGATGATGCCGATACCCCAGATGAACACCGATGCGATCCGCCCGATCATCGGACCGTAACTGAGACCACCCAGTGCATTGCTCACCAGATCGCTCACCGCGTGCGCGATGGCACCCGCGATGCAGACGATCAGGATCGCGACGAACAGCCTGGGCAGCCAACTCACGATTCCGTCGATCACATCGCTCACCGGATTCGGCCCGAACACGCCGAAGCCGATTTGCAGGGCGATCAGCAGGATCGCGTAGTACACCACTTTCGCCAGCAGATCCGAGGCGTCGTATTTGCTGCGCGCAAGCATCCGTTTGATCCCACCGCGCTCGACCAGACGATCGAAACCAACCCGCTCCAGCACCTTGTCGACGATCGTCGCGACAACTTTGGCGATGATCCAGCCGATCAGCAGGATGACCAGGAAGCCGGCGAGCTTGGGTACGAAGGTCGCGATCGAACTCCACGCGTCAGAGAAACCCTGCTGGAAATCGATTGCCAAACTCGAGGTTCGCACAAGCCCTTCCCTTCGCTCTCCGAACGAACGTGGCATTTGCCACGATCGGTACCGGACTGGTTATACCCCGGGAGAGCTGCTCGAACCTCGGATTGCGGAATAATTGCTAGTGCACGGTGCGCCCGGTGCTGACAAAGCCCAGTAGATCGTGGCGAGTGATCACACCGACCGGTTTACCGTCCTCGACGACCATGAGCGCATCGGTATCCGACAGCGCCTTGGTGGCCGCCGAAATCGGTTCACCGGACCCGATCAGCGGGAACGAGGGGCTCATATGCTGGGCCACCGAATCGGTGAGCTGCGCGCGACCGGAGAACACGGCCGAGAGCAGATCCCGCTCGGATACGCTGCCGGCCACCTCACCCGCCATCACCGGCGGTTCGGCGCCGACGACCGGCATCTGCGATACCCCGTACTCGCGCAGGATCTCGATGGCGTCGCGCAGCGTCTCCGAGGGATGGGTGTGCACCAGATCGGGCAGTTCGCCGGACTTACCGCGCAGGACATCGCCGACCAGGGTTTCGGCGGTGGACCCGTCGAGCGGGGTGCGCAGGAACCCGTAGGAGCTCATCCACCGGTCGTTGAAGATCTTCGACATATAGCCGCGGCCACCGTCGGGCAGCAGCACCACCACGACGGCGTCCGGATCGCGCCGGGCGACCTCGAGCGCCGCCACCACGGCCATCCCGCACGAACCGCCGACGAGTAGGCCCTCTTCCCGGGCGAGGCGGCGGGTCATATCGAACGAGTCCGCATCGGAAACCGCGATGATCTCGTCCGGGATCGCCGGATCGTAGGCCGACGGCCAGAAATCCTCGCCTACACCCTCCACCAGATACGGCCGGCCGGTACCGCCGGAATACACCGAGCCCTCCGGATCGGCACCGATGACCTTCACCTTCCCGCCCGACACCTCTTTGAGGTAGCGGCCGGCGCCGGTGATGGTGCCGCCGGTGCCGACACCCGCGACGAAATGGGTCACCGTGCCCTCGGTATCGCGCCAGATCTCCGGGCCGGTGGTCTCGTAGTGGCTGTCCGGGCCGTTCGGGTTGGAGTACTGATCCGGTTTCCAGGCGCCCTCGATCTCGCGGGTCAACCTGTCGGAGACGCTGTAGTAGCTGTCCGGGTGCTCCGGCGGCACCGCCGTCGGGCACACCACCACTTCGGCGCCGTAGGCCCGCAGCACATTGCGCTTGTCCTCGCTGACCTTGTCCGGGCAGACGAATACACAGTGGTAACCGCGCTGCTGAGCCACCAGCGCCAAACCGACACCGGTGTTCCCCGAGGTGGGTTCGACAATGGTCCCGCCGGGCTGCAGGTCGCCCGACTTCTCGGCCGCCTCGATCATCTTCACCGCGATACGGTCCTTGGAGCTACCGCCGGGGTTCAGATACTCGATCTTGGCCGCCACCAGCCCGGCCCCCGCGGGAGCCACCGAGTTCAATCGGACCAGCGGGGTGTTGCCGATGAGGTCCACGACATGATCCGCGATGCGCATACCCCCATCGTTGCAGAGGCGTTGCCGGGGGCCTCGGCGTGGTCCGCCACTCCCGCCGCGTCCACCGCCCGCAAATCCGGCGGCACCACGCCCGAGCATCTAGGATCCGGTACCTATGAGGCTGCCGAAGCTCGCGCGCGCCACCGTTTTTCTGGCCGGATCGGCGATTGCGCTGATCGCGGCCGCAGCACCGGCCGGCGCCGCGACCCACTCCTTCCCCGATGTCCCCACCCTGGCCTACGGCGGGCTATGCGGAACCAGCATCCGCACCTGGGCCGACACCGGCCCGCAATGGCCGGGCCGGGCAGTGATCAACGTCCGCGCCAACCCGGTCGTCGGCGTGGGCTCCGGTATCCACCCCTTCGCCCCACTGTGCGAAGTGATGACCACGGTGTCCTGGCGCAATCTCGACACCGGCGCCACCGGTAGCTACGTCAACAATGTGGTGACCGGTATCTACGGCAGCATCCAGTACTCCCTGTTCCAGGACACCGGGCCTGGACGTGTGGAGGTCACCGTGACCACCAACCACGCGAGCATCCCCGCCCACGGCAGCTTCGTCGTACCTGCGTAGCGCCGGCCCCCGCCTGCTGAGGAATTTCGGGCGCCCGGACCATCACATTGTCGGTTACTTCATCACTTTCTTTCTCACTCGAGAAAGAAAGTGATGAAGAACGTGTGAGTAAGAACGATAAAGAACGGCACGTGAGTCCTTGACGACTTCGGCGGCGGCCGGGTCGATGACATCTCCCGGCGGCCGGCCGTTCTTACAGCGCCAGTAACAGCCGGACCTCAGTGCACGCTCGGATGCGGGTGGGCGGATAGTGCAGCAGTTCGCTCACCCGCACGCGGACCGGTGCGCGAATATAATCGCCGCACATGGGCGAGACTCGGATCGGATGGCGGACGGCCGCGGTGGCCGGGGCCGCGACGGTGGCGCTCGGTTCGGGAGCGGGCACCGCGTCCTGGGCGGCCTACCGGTTACTCACCACGCAGGCAGGTGCCGCCCGGGGCATGATCGGCCGCGATACCTCCAAGCCGCCCGAAGCCGACGGGATCTACGCACCGGACGGGCACGAACCCTGGCGCACCGGCAAGTACGCCGACTTGCACCTGATGATCTTCGGCGACTCGACCGCAGCCGGTCTGGGCTGCCGGACCGCCGCCGAAGTCCCCGGGGTCCGGCTGGCACACGGCCTGGCCGAGGCGACCGGGCGGCGGATCCGGCTGAGCACCAAGGCGATATCCGGCGCCACGTCCAAAGGACTGGCCGGGCAGGTGGACGCGATGTTCGTGGCCGGGCCGCCACCGGACGCCGCGGTGATCCTGGTCGGCGCCAACGACGTCACCAAGAAACATTCCATCGGCCGCTCCGCGCGACGGCTCGGCGCGGCGGTGAGCCGGTTACACGGCGCGGGCAGCATCGTGGTGGTCGGCACCTGCCCGGACCTGGGCAGCGTCGCCGCCATTCCGGAACCACTGCGCACTGTGGTGCAACGGTGGAGTGTGCAACTGGCCCGCGCGCAGGCGGCGGCGACCCGGGCGGCCGGCGGGCGCATCGTGGCGATGGGCGACCTGTTGAGCAAGGATTTCCGGGCCGCGCCCGAACAATTGTTCTCGGCCGACGGCTTCCACCCCTCGGCCGCGGGCTACGCGCTGGCCGCCGACCATCTGCTACCGGAACTGCTGGTCGCGCTCGGTCAGCGGGATATGGCCACGGCGGATATTTCCCCACGGGCCCCCGCGACGTAGATTCGAAGGGATCGTACCCCGCGAGTGTGCGTGATCGGGCAGTTTCGGATCGCGCACACTCCTCGACTAAGGAGTCCTCATGCCAGAGGCCGTCATCGTTTCCGTTGCTCGCTCTCCCATCGGACGCGCCAACAAGGGGTCGCTGGTGAGCATGCGGCCCGACGACCTCGCCGCACAGATGGTGCGCGCCGCACTGGACAAGGTTCCCGCCCTGTCACCCGCCGATATCGACGACCTGATGCTCGGCTGCGGGCAGCCGGCCGGTGAGGCGGGTTTCAATATCGCCAAAACCGTCGCCACCCAGCTGGGCTACGACTACATGCCCGGCACCACCGTGAACCGGTACTGCTCCTCGTCGCTGCAGACCACCCGCATGGCGTTCCACGCGATCAAGGCCGGTGAGGGTCACGCGTTCATCTCCGCCGGTGTGGAAACCGTGTCGCGATTCCCGAAGGGCACCGCCGACGGCTGGCCCGATACCCACAACCCGCTCTACGCCGCCGCCGAGGAGCGCACCACCACCCGGGCGCAGGGCGGCGCCGGCTGGCAGGACCCGCGCGAAAACGGCGACCTGCCCGATATCTACATCGCCATGGGTCAGACCGCGGAGAACGTCGCCTCGTTCACCGGTATCTCCCGTGAGGATCAGGACCACTGGGGCGTGCGGTCGCAGAACCGCGCCGAGGAAGCCATCAAAGCCGGCTTCTTCGAACGCGAGATCACCCCGGTGACCCTGCCCGACGGCACCGTCGTCTCCACCGACGACGGCCCCCGCCCCGGCACCAGCTACGAGAAGATCTCGCAGCTCAAGCCGGTGTTCCGCCCCGACGGCACGGTGACCGCCGGTAACGCCTGCCCGCTCAACGACGGCGCCGCGGCGCTGGTGGTCATGAGCGATACCAAGGCCAAGGAACTGGGTCTGACCCCGCTGGCCCGCATCGTGTCCACCGGTGTTTCCGGCCTGTCGCCGGAGATCATGGGCCTGGGCCCGATCGAAGCGGTGCGCAAGGCACTGAAGCTGGCCGGTAAGACCATCGGCGATATCGATCTCTACGAGATCAACGAGGCCTTCGCCGTGCAGGTCCTCGGTTCGGCCCGCGAACTGGGCATGGACGAGGACAAACTGAACGTCTCCGGCGGCGCCATCGCCCTCGGCCACCCGTTCGGCATGACCGGCGCCCGCATCACCGCCACACTGATCAACAACCTGCAGACCCACGATAAGCAGTTCGGTCTGGAGACCATGTGCGTCGGCGGTGGTCAGGGTATGGCGATGATCATCGAACGCCTGAGCTGATTGTGCCGCTTCCGGCGGCGCGGGCCGGGGCCATGTTGATGTATCCATGAGTAAGGCCCGGTACGGAACCTGGTTTCGTACCGGGCCTTACTTGTGCGCCCCAACAGGCCCGGCATCAGTAGCGGAGAACCGTCACCGTCGATCGGCGATGCAGGGAACCCGGCAACCGAATGTCAGCGGAGACCGGCTCGATAGAGATCCCGCAGCAGCGCGATCTCCGCACCGTGGTGCAGCAGCTCCCGCTGCGTGTGGAGCACGATCCCCGCAGTCGACCAGTCGGCGAGCATGCCCGCCGGTCCCGCCGGTTCCGTCAGCCCGGCGACACCGAGACCGGCGACACCGCCGATCCACGCCTCGTAGGCAGTATCGAGCTGCTCGAGCGCCGCCGCCGCTGTCCCGGCGTAGCGGAACGAGGCGAAATCGACGGGCGGGTGGCCGAATCGTTCCAGACCCGCCTCCAGCAGGACGATCACATGCCCGAGCCGCCACGCGATCGTGGTCACGGGAGCCGGCTCCGGCGGCGGTATCGCGAAATCGCAGACGAACCTGCCCTCCGCCGGGCGAACCGACCACATACCCGGCACCGGCTCCCAAAAGTATTCCTCGTCGGTGAGCCCGTCGAGCCGGGCGCGCAATTGCCTCGACCAATGCGTTTCCAGCTGGCCTCGTATTTCCGCGTTCCAGTCCAAGTCCATGACGTACACCCTGTGCATTCCGCCCGGCGCGGACAACCGATTTTCGCCGACTCCGGCCCTTTCCGGGTACACGGTCGGCAGCGAAGAAGCGTGCTCGACTGCGCTCACCCCGTACGACCGAGTCCGGTTCCTTCACGATCCGTTCTCGAGGGCACCGGTCGAAGTCACCAGCTCCGCGATCCAGGTGATCGCCTGCCACACCGGCGCTTCCCGGACCTCCCGTCCAGTCAGATACGGAATCAGCACCACCTCGACGGCGTGGTCGAGTGCGTGCTGGACGGCGATCCGCGCCGTGAGCTCGGGACCAGTGTCCGTATAGACCGTGTGCACCACGCGGAGACCGTGGGCCTGCGCAAGTTCCACGACCTCCCCGCTGTCGCAACTGCTCCGGCAGACCACGACCGCCCGCCGCAGGGTGGTCACCGGCGCGCCTGCGCCGCATACGCCGCCGCCACCCCGTAACGCGGGCAGCGATGCGCGGCATGAACATCCATCACCTGATGGGCGTACGCGTACCCGCGAATCGGCTCCCGCGACAGGTAGCGCGGGGGGTGGGTTGGTCGGCAGGTAGCGCCCGTAATCCGTCCGCGAGCCGGCGCAGCATCGCCGGGTCGTCGGCAACCCATTTCCTACCAACCTGCCAAAGCCGCACTGCCGCAGCCATGGCGAGGTTGTTCGGGGCCCGAACAGGCAGGGCCGGTGTCTCCTTCTGCATAAGAGCACCTCGATGTCGTTGTCGGTAGCTGAATTCGAGGTCAAGGCTGGTAGCGCCCAATCCACCGAAAGGACAAAAACTTTGGCACCATGGGAACAAGGGCCGATGCAGGATGTGATGCCATGAGCACCGAGCAGAAAACCGACGGCGCGGGGCTCGTGTAGCCGAAGAGCGCAAGCTCATCGGCTGGACTCGAGCCCGGTTGGCCACCGAGGCGAATGTTTCGGCATCCCTGGTGAAGGCCGTAGAGCAGGGCGCGCGCCCGCTTCACCCTCGTTCATCTCGGCCTGCGCGCGGGCTTTGAAGGTCGGCGTCACCGCGCTACTGGAACCGTCCTACCCACGGGAGACCCGCAGCGAGCAGGTCGTCCGCGCCGGGCGCAGGGATACTGCGGATGCGCATCTCGCCGAGGCCACCGAGACCGCCGCTCGTATCGGTGTGGACCGTGACGATTACCGGCTGTGCTTCGGCCCGACGAATGTGCGGATCTGGTCCGTGGGCCTCGCCGTAGAAATGCTGGACGGCACCGAGGACGTGAAGCGGTCGGCGAAGGTGCAATTGCCCGCGGGCACCCCGCGTGAGCGCGCCGGCCATCATTACATAGATTTGGTACGCGCGTTTCTGTTGCACGGAGATCGGACGGGCTCGCTCTCGTCGTTGCACACAGCGCGACGAATCGCACCGACCCAAACCCGGTACCACCCGATGGTGCACGAAACCGTGCGTGCGTTGGGCCGCCAGGAAGCACGGTCAACGGAGACACTGCGTGGATTCGCTGCGTGGTGTGGGATCGGAAGAGCACAGGCGACCAGGACGGCGCAACCACTCACTGCCGTATCGGCCTCCCGCTGGGCGAAGCCGGCCGCGTGCCCGCTACAGGCCGGCCGAGCCCAAGGCCTGGGCAACACCGCCGAGGAACTGGGTGATAGCGATATAGCCCGCAGCGAGTGCTACCAAAATGAATTCCATACCCGAAGTGTCGCCAGTGCGCAGCGCCGCGTTATCGCCCCTTACGGACGTGCCGGCCTGCCGCCCGAGTTCGACACGCGCGCGCCACGGTGGCTCCCGATGAATATTCCGGATCCGGCCGGCTTGGCCGGTATCGGCAGATATCCCCTCCACCAAAGTGCCTTGGAGCGACTCGAGCAGCCCCACGGTGAGCGCCCGGCCTTCACCGATCCACCGAAAAGCTTGATCATCGGCGATTACGTAGTTGAACACCTCGCGCATCGCCGCGTCTGCGGGTTGCTCGTCGGTGTCCACTCCGAGAACTTCCTCCAGCGGCGCATAGGTTCCTTCCAGCGCGGAGGTGCTCTGCGCCTCTTGCCGCAGCGTCGGCTGCCGCAGCAGAGCCGGGTTGGGGAGCTGACGCGCCGAGGCGTCGAGCGCGGCGAGCGCACCGCGCCCGCGCCCTGCCAGCGCTGGCGATTGTTTGTGTTGACGGATACTCTTCGGCTACTTCGCAACTCGCTCGAAAGGCGAACAATGATCTCGAAGAAAGTCGCCAGAGCCGTCGTCGTCTCGGCGCTGCCGCTGATTGCCACCACCGTCGTCGCCGGAGGCGCCTCCGCTGCCGCCGGGTCGACGGCCGAAACGCGGGCTACGCCGGTCGCCGGTATTCCGCTGGAGGAGCCGCAGGACGTCACAACCAACCCGGGCGCCCAGTACCCCGATCCGGTGTTGAACGGCGCTGCGCTGGGAGCCGGGATCGGCTCGGCGGTCGGATCGGCCACCGGTTCCGGTGGGCCGGTTCTCGGTGGGCTGATCGGCGCGCTGGTCGGTGCGCTGAATCCCGACGTCGTTCCCCAGGTTCTTCCCTGAACCGACTCGGGCAGCAGCTCCCGTCCAGGTCCCTGACCGAGACGAGCCGCTGCCCACCCCGGCCGCCGGGGGCCCCCCAACCCCCCCCGCCGCCCCGGGCCGG
>NZ_JARWNW010000168.1 GCF_029868325.1 Nocardia carnea | reverse complement strand
CCCCCCCGCCCCCCGCGGCGCGGCGCCTTTGCGGCCGGGGGGCTCTCCCGGGGCCCGGGCCCCACCCCTTCGAGGGCCTCGTAAGACTCGGCGCCGCGGTGGTTGCGTCGGATTCGGGTGAGAGGGTTCGCGGGCTCGCTCGGCTCGGGTGACGCTGTCGCTCGGCTCGGGTGACGCTGTCGGTCGGGCGGGTGGCGCTGTCGGTCGGGTCGGGGCTCTGGGGGCCGAAGTGCCGGGTCCGATTGGGTGCATGCCGTTGGTGGTTGCACGTGAGCGCACCGCGGTGGGGGCGATCCGCGCGGTGCGCGCGGATCAGCGGTCGGGTTCCAGTTCCGTCAGGGGTTTGCGGAGCAGTTTGCCGGTGGCGTTGCGGGGGAGTTCGTCGAGGAAGATCACTTCCCGAGGGACCTTGTAGCGGGCGAGATTCGCCTTGACGTAGTCCTTGATCTCCCGCGGGTCGCGTGCCGAATCGGGTCCCGGGACCACCACGGCCCGTAGGCGTTTGCCGAATTCGCGATCGTCCACGCCGACCACCGCGGCCTCCAGGACATCGGAGCGGTTGGCGATGAGATGCTCGACTTCCTGCGGGAAGACGTTCTCGCCGCCGGAGACGATCATATCGTCGTCGCGGCCGTCGATGAACAGCAGGCCGTTACGGTCCAGGTGCCCGACATCGCCGGAGGACATCATCCCGTCCACCTGTTCCTTGGTGCGGCCGTCGGTATAGGCCTTGAACGCGTGCGGGTTGTCGATGAAGATCGTGCCGGTCACGCCGGGTTCGGTGATCCGCTTGCGATTCTCGTCGTACAGCGCGATCCGCACCCCGACCGGGGGCCGGCCCGCGGTGGTCGGCTCGGCCCGCAGCTCTTCCGGAGTGGCGACGGTGATCACCGCGCATTCGGTGGAGCCGTACAGGTTGTACAGCACATCGCCGAAGTATTCGCCGGTGCGCACCACCACATCCGGTGGGATGGCCGAACCGGCCGCGAAGATGACCCGCAGCGAGGACACGTCGTAGCGGTCCAGGATTTCGCGCGGCTGGTCGAGCAGGCGCTGCAGCATGGTCGGCACCACGACGAGCGAATCCGCCCGGTAACGCTCGATATTGGCGAGGGTGAGTTCGGGATCGAAACGCCGCTGCTGGAAGATCACCCGGTTGCCCAGGCCGAGGCCGAGGCTGAACTGAGACAGTCCGGTGCCGTGGAAGATCGGGGCCGCCATCACCATGGTGCCGTTGCTGGGCAGCGGTACCCGGTCGATGAACTGGGCGGAGATGAAGGGGCTGACCTTGTCGCGCGGGGCGCCTTTCGGTGTGCCCGTGGTACCGCTGGTCAGGATGACCGTGCCGCCGGGCTTACCGGGCGCGGTGAGCGGTGCGGTGGACTGTCCGGCCGATACCGATTCGACCGTGGGGATCGCGGGATCCGCATGGTCGGATTCGTCGACCCAGGTCAGGATGCGCGGGATCGAGTCCGGGATCGCGCTCATCAGCTCGAAGAATTCGCTGTCGTGCAGTACGGCTTTGACCTTCTCGCGTTCGGCCACATCGGCGAACTGCGGTTTGGCGAAGCCGGTGTTCATCAGGACCGCGCGCAGCCCCAGTTTGCCGCAGGTCAGCATGCTCAGCACCATGCCGCGATGGTCGCGGGCGAGGATGGCCACCACATCACCGGCGCGCAGGCCGCGTTCGACGAGTCCGCGCGCGAAGGCGTTCGACTGCTCGTCCAGCTCGCGGAAGGTGAGTTCGCCCTTTTCGTCGGCGATCGCCGGGGAATGGGGCCGGTCCTGCACGGCATGCATCACGACTGCCGCGAACGGACCGTATTTGCCCGCATTGACCATCGACTTGACGGCGTGGTCGAGCCGCAGCGGATCGAACAGGCCGCGTTTACGCATCACGTTCACGGCCAGCGCGATATCGCCGGCCTTGCGAACGGGGCCGGGCAGCGACAATGTCATCGGCGACAACCTTCCGGGGCGCAACCGCCGGACCGGCGGCCTACCTGTTCGAGCTCCAGTGCTGTGCCAACCCTAGCAATCCGGTCCCCATGTGCGACGACATTGTCTCGGACAGTAAAGAAACCGGGACATCGTTGTGGAATGTCCCGGTTTCGTGATGCGAGAGGCGGTGTCAGACCTCGTATTCCACCAGGACCCGGCGCAGCAGTTTCCCGGTGGGGTTGCGCGGCAGATCCTCGAGGAAGACGACCTCGCGCGGAACCTTGTACCGGGCGAGGTTCTCCTTCACGTGGGCCTTGATCTCGTCCTCGGTGGGAGTGTGGCCGGGTTCGGGCACCACGAACGCGCGCAACCGCTTACCGAACTCCACATCGTCGACACCGACCACGGCGGCATCGAAGATGTCCTCCCTTTCGAGCAGCAGGTTCTCCACCTCCTGCGGGAAGACGTTCTCGCCGCCGGAGACGATCATGTCGTCGTCGCGGCCGTCGACCATCAGGAGGCCGTCGTCGGTGAAATGGCCGACATCCCCGCTGGACATGTAGCCGTCGATGATCTGCTTGTGCCGGCCGTCGGTGTACCCCTCGAAGGGGGCGCCGCTGCGGACGAAGATCCGGCCGGTGACGTTCTTGGCCGTGACCTGCTTGTCGTTGTCGTCGTACAACCGCACATCACAGGTCAGCGGGGGACGGCCCACGGTGCCGGGGGCCTTGGCGAGCTCGTCCGGCTTGGCCACCGTCGCGATGGCGACCTCGGTGGACCCGTAGAGGTTGTGCACCACGGGCCCGAACACCTCGGCCGCGCGGACGCTCAGTTCCGGCGAGAGGGCCGATCCGGCCAGCACGATGCCCTTCAGCGAGGACGTATCGTACTTCGCCCGGACCTCTTCGGGCAGTTCCACCATCCGGTGCAGCATGGTCGGTACCGCGACGAGCATGTCGGCCTTGTGGTCGGACACCATCTTCAATGTCGCCTCGGCATCGAAACGGCGCCGCATGACGATTTTGTTGGTCAGGCCGGTGGCCACCAGCCAGGTGCCCAGGCCCGTGCTGTGGAAGATCGGTGACACGATCACCATCGTGGCGCGTTTGCGGAACGGCATCCGGTCCAGGAACTGGGCGGTGGCCACCGGAGACGCCTTCTCGCGCGGTGCGCCCTTCGGCAGGCCGGTGGTACCGCTGGTCAGAATGATGAAACCGCCCGGCTTACTCGGGACGGGCAGTGCCTCGAGGCCGTTATCGGCAATCAGATCGTCCAGGCTTTTCGCGCCTTCGGGAAGTTCGGTGCCCTCGTCCACCCAGGTGAGGAAACGCGGCATATCGGCCGGCAGGGCGTCGAGCAGACCGAGGAATTCGCTGTCGTGCAGGACCGCCGCAACCTTCTCGCGTTCACACACCTCGGCGAACTGGGGTTTGGCGAACCCGGTGTTCATCAGGGCGATCTTCACACCCAGTTTGCCGGCGGCGGCCATCGACAGGATCAGGCCGCGATGGTCGCGGGCCAGGATGCCGATCACGGTGCCTTCGGTGAGGCCGGCCTTGCGCAGGCCGTTCGCGATCTTCGTGGACTGTTCGTCGAGTTCGCGGTAGCTCAGCTCGCCGCGCTCGTCGACCAGGCCCGGCGCATCCGGGGCGATCCGCGCCGAATGCATGATCAGCGTCGCCTGCGGGATATAGGTCTTGGAATCCTTGAGCGTCCGCAGGGTTTCCCCCGGATTCTTCAGATCGATGAATCCACTGGACTGCAGCAGCCCATATGCCTTGACAGTCTCCAGCGTATGCGCCAGGTTCACCCTCGAACACCTCCACAGATCCTCGCGTCGGCACTCGACCTAGCGATTCCGAACGGCATATCGGGGCTCACGGTAGCAGTGAAAGTGCGTCCGCTCACAACGTACGCACCGGACAAAAGCGACACCGCCGTTATGGCCGGAACATCCCATGAAATGGGCACGCGCCGGAGATCCGGCGCGTGCCCGAGCTGTGCTTATCTGCCGGAGGCTCAGTTGTAGATCGAGCCCAGCGACGGGAAGGTGATTTCCCCGCGCGCGTACTGGAAGCCATCCGGATGTTCCGGGCTCACCGGCACCGGCCACCGGTGCCACAGGCTGCCGTAGACGGCGGCCACGACCATGCCGGGACCCGGATCGATCACCCGCGTGCGGATGGTGGTGTCGGCGATGATGTCGATATGCTCGGTCAGCGGTTCGATCCCGCTGCGGCCGTTCGACAGGTTGAGCCAGACCACCTCCAGCCGGGCCCCGGCCTGATTCGGGGCGATGGTGCCGGGGCCGCCGAAGAACGCGAACCGGAACCCGTCGATATTCAAGGCCACACCCGACCCGTACATACCCGGCCCGCCCCCGCGGCCGATATTCGATTCGGCCGGGATCTGGAACGGCTGGGCCGGCAACGCGGCCTCGCGCGCGGCATCGGTGACCCGGGAATCGCCGATGAGCATATCGACGGCACGTTCGGCGCCGGGGTCGCCCGCGGCGGCGGTCCGCAGCTGCTGGGTCGCCGAAACCCAATCGACCTGGGCCGGCTCGGCGGTGGCGTGTCCGGTGAAGAGCATGGTGGCCGCGGCCGTAGCGGCGAGCGAGGTGACGAGCCGACGGGCGAAGCCCTTTGTGCGCATAACCAGTCTCCTTGCAGATACGTTGTCCGGGGAACTGCACCCGGTGGTGGGTTCAGCAGGGTGGAGAGGGGCAACACGTACCGGCGGATCCGGGCGTCGAGCGGAGATGAACCCGCCGGGTCGAACCAATCGCAAAACGTTGACACCAACATGTCACCCGGTCGGCGCACTGTCCAGACCGCCGCGCGGGCGTCGCGGGCGCAATTTCGGTTCTCCGGCACGGCGTCCCGGGCGAGAGGTGGGGCGCGTACGGCCGGTGGTGATTCCCGTCCGGCGGCCGGACAGGACGCCGCCGGAATAATCCGTTGGCGAACGACCGCGACCACTGTTACCTTTCCGGGGCCGTGGCAGAGGACGAGGAGGTGGTATCCGTGAACGCAGTATCGACATGGGTGCTCCCCTCAGGGGTCACGGTCGGGCGATAGGTCGTCCGGGAGCGCCGTAGCACTCCCGAAAGGCACGACCGTGCACTTCATTACCGAACAGCGTCTCGACCACGACATCCTCGAACGCACATTCACCCTCGGCGAGATCCCCGGCATTCTGTGGACGCCGGAATCCGCATCCGCTCCGGTGCCGCTGATCTTGCTCGGCCATCCTCCGCTCGGCCTGCAGAAGATGTACCCGCGACTGCTGGACAGGGCCCGGCAGGCCGCGGCGGAGGGCTTCGCCGCGGCCACTATCGAGCTCCCCGGCGGCGGTGACCGGCCCGGCTCCGCCGCCACCGATCAGGCCCGCGCCGACCTGCAGCGGGCGTTGCAGACCGGCGGTCCGGTCACCGGCGATATCGTCGACCGGCTCGTCCTGCCGCTGGTCGACCAGGCGGTCCCGGAATGGCAGGCGGCCCTGGATGCCCTGCTCATGCAGCCCGAGATCGGCGGCCCGGTCGGTTTCTCGGGTGGGCTGATCTCCATCGGCATCCGGCTGGCGGTGGTCGAACCGCGCCTCGCGGCCGCCGTTCTTTTCGCCGGTAGTTTCGTGCCCCGCGCGATACTCGCCGAGGCTCGGCAGGTCACCATTCCGCTGCACGTCCTGCTGCAATGGGACGACGAAGGAAACGAACGGCAAGCGGCCTTGGATCTGTTCGACGCCCTCGGCTCCGAGGAGAAGACGCTGCACGCCAACATGGGCGGACATTCCGGCGTCCCGCAGTACGCGGGGGAGGAGGCGAACCGGTTCTTCGGCCGGCACCTGAAGTGAGGTCGAACCGCAGGCGGCCGGCGAGTTGATGTAGGGCGGCGCGCGCTCCAGCAGGAAACAGGACACCGGTCCGGGCCGCTTGCGGCGGCCCGGACCGGTTTTCCGCGTCCGGCCTGCTTACTTCAGTTCGGCGCTGGACTTGTTCAGCACACGGCGGGCGACGATGAGCTGCTGGATCTGCTGGGTGCCCTCGAAGATGTCCAGGATCTTGGAGTCGCGACCCCACTTCTCCAGCAGCAGGCGCTGCGAATAACCCACGGCGCCGGCCAGTTCGACCGATTTCAGCGTCACATCCGTGCCCGTACGGCCCGCCTTCGCCTTCGACATCGAGGCCTGGAGCGAGTTGGGCTGCTTGTTGTCGGCCATCCAGGCCGCCCGCATCGCCAGCAGGTAGGCCGATTCGTAGTCCGCCTCCATTCGCAGGAATTCGGCGGCCGCGGCGTGCTGGTTGTTCGCCGGGGTGTCGTAGGAGATCTCGATACCCGCGTCGGTGAGGATGGTGCGCAGTTCCTCGAGCGCGGCCCGCGTGACGCCGATGGCCATCGCCGCGACCATGGGGCGGGTGTTGTCGAAGGTCTGCATAACCCCCGCGAAACCCTTCTCCACGTTCACTTCCGGGCTGCCGAGGATATTGTCCTTCGGGATCCGGCAGTCCTGTAGCAGCAGTACCGCCGTATCGGAGGCCTTGATACCGAGCTTGTGCTCGAGGCGGGCCACCGACAGGCCAGGGGCGTCGCGCGGGACCACGAACGATTTGATGGCGGCGCGGCCGAGGCTGCGGTCCACCGAGGCCCACACCACGATATGGGTGGAGCGCTCGCCGGCGGTCACGAAGATCTTTTCGCCGTTGAGCACCCATTCGTCGCCGTCGAGGACGGCAGTGGTGGTGACGGCGGCCGAATCGGAGCCGAAGCTCGGCTCGGTGATGGCCATGGAAGCCCATACCTTGCCGAATCGTTCCAGCTGCTCATCGGTGGCGACCGCGGCGATCGCGGCATTGCCCAGCCCCTGATACGGGATCGACAGCATCAGCCCGACATCGCCCCAAGAGGTTTCCAGGGCGTTGAGCAGGGCCGACATATTGCCGCCGTTGGCGTTGACGGGCATGGTGGCGGGGGCTGTGTCCTCGGCGGACTCATCGGACCGGCCACCGGCCGCACCACTGATCTTCTGGGTGCCCGAATCGCTGAGCCCGTCGACCATGGCGGCCATCGTGTCGAGCTCCACCGGGTACTCGTGCTCGGCGAGGTCGTATTTGCGCGAGATCGGCCGGAAGATCTGCGCGGCCACCTGGTGCGCCTGATTCGCGCTGGCCCGCAGCTTCTTCGGCAGTTCGAGATTGATCATGGAAAGTCTCCTGAGAAGGTATGAATCCGCAGCGGCCGGGAACTACACCAACACGATTCCCTCGGCGACACCGATACCGCGCAGGTCGCGATACCAGCGTTCGACCGGATGCTCCTTGGTGAAACCGTGCCCACCGAGCAGTTGCACACCATCGAGACCGAACCGCATACCCTTGTCGGTTGCCAATTTCTTGGCCAGCGCGGCCTCGCGGGCGAAGGTGAGGCCCTGTTCGGCGCGGGCGGCCCCGCGCAGGGTCACCAGTCGCAGGCCGTCGAGTTCGATGGCGATATCGGCGACCATGAAAGCCACCGCCTGCCGGTGGCTGATCGGTTCGCCGAACGCCTCCCGCTCGTTGACGTACGGGATCACGTAGTCGAGTACGGCCTGGCCGGTGCCCGCAGCCAGCGAGGCCCAGCCCAGCCGGGCCAGCTGTACGGCGTCCCGGTAGTCGGCGGCGTGCTGTTTGGCATCGCCCTCGCCGAGGATCGCATCGGTACCGACGGCAACGTTGTCCAGGACGAGCCGGCCCAGACCGGCCGCGCGCAGACCCATACTGGGATCGGCCTCCACCGACAGACCCTGGGCGTCGGATTCCACGATGAACAGTGCCGGGCGGCCGTCGAGTTCCGCGCCGACCACGAAGATCTCGGCGTCGGCGGCGGCCGGCACCAGGCTCTTCACGCCGTTGAGCCGGTAACCGCTGGGGGAGCGCACGGCCTTGGTCTGCAGGGTGAACGGATCGAACAGGGCGCGCGGTTCGCTGATGACGACCGATGCCTGCGGTACGTTCTCGCCGGTGAACGCCGGCAGGTAGGTCTGCTGCTGGGCGTCGGTACCCCACTGGGACAGCGCGACGGCGACGCCGCTGGGCGCCAGCAGCGGCAGGGCCAGACCCATATCCCCGTGCGCGAGCGCTTCGGCCACCATCGTGTTGGTGACGGCGCCGCGTTCGGTGGCCGCGCCCTCGAGCTCTTCGGGCACATTGATCAGGGTGATACCGAGTTCCGCGGCGCGACCCAGCAGGTCTTTCGGGGCGGCGGCGGCCTCGTCGGCGTCGTGTGCGGCCGGGCGCAGGATTTCGGCCGCGAATTCCCGGACCGTCTCGACGATCATCTGCTGTTCGTCGGTGGGGGTGAGATCGAAGTAGTCCTTGGTCTTCGACTCGTTGTCCGGGAGACGCTTGGGCGCGCCACCACCGGCGACCTTGTTGAAGGCGCGGGTCGCGGCACCCAGAGTGCGGAAACCGGTTCTGGTGCTCTCGTAGGTGACCCGGTCGATCGGTTTGCGCAGGTTGTATTTCTCGGCGAGTTCCGAGCCGGTGATCGTCGACATGACCCGCATGGCGGCGCCCATCCAATCCCGTTTGGGTTGGTGCAGGCCCACCCCGTTCTCCTGGCGGACGCCGTTGTCCGGACGCCGCTTGGTAGCGCTGTCTCGAATGCTCATCATCACCTGTTTTCTCGCGCGGGGTGAGGGTCTGGCCCCAGCTATCTTACTGCGGAGTAAGGCTATCTTACTGAAGAGTAAGAACGGCGTCGAGTGCCAGTCCTGTCCTGGTGAGCGGACATACCCGAGACACCGGCCCGCCAAAAGCGGGGGGGGGGGGGGGGGGGGGGGGGGGGGGGGGGGGGGGGGGGGGGGGGGGGGGGGGGGGGCGGCCGGCGGGGCGGGGGGGGGGGGGGGGGGGGGCCCCCCCGGGGGGCGGCGCCCGGCCCCCCCCCCCCGGGCCGGGGTCCATGGGG
>NZ_JARWNW010000167.1 GCF_029868325.1 Nocardia carnea | reverse complement strand
GGCTGGACCGGATCGATCCGCCGCGGCGGGCAGGTAATCTTCGCGGCCACGTTCCTCTCGGCCGCCGGGATCGCCGGCGCAGGCCTCCTCGGCGCCACCGTGATGGTGTTCGCAGGTCTCGTCGCGCACGGCGCGGGCCGGCCCCCCCGCCCCCCCCGGCTTGTCCGGTGCCGTGCGGCCCGGCTCTGTCTGCGTGCTCCCGGTGCGGTCCGGCGAACGCGCGGACCCTGCTTCCCACTTCCCCCCACCGGAGCCCTCCACAACGCCCCACCGCACGCCGTGACGGTGCGTGAACAGGGGGTTTGCTGGAAGTTGACGGGCGCCGTCCGACTCTGTGCCCGCGGACGCGCGCAAGGAGGCAGAGCGTGCGAAAAGTTCGCTCGGCCCGTGATAGCTGGGGTGACCTGCGAAATCCGTGAACCGGGGAGCCACATCACCCCGTGTTTCGATTGAAAGTGGGGGAAAGTGGGGTAATGTGGAGCGCGCACTACAGGAGAGGCCGTAAGGCGCTCGGCCGGTCCAGCCGGCCGGCACCATTCGAGGTGGTCCGGTAGGAGGTATCGGGGTTGTTTCTCGGTACTTACACACCTCGGTTGGACGACAAGGGGCGACTCACGTTGCCCGCGAAGTTTCGAGACGATCTGGCGGGAGGGTTGATGGTCACCAAAGGACAGGACCACAGCCTGGCCGTCTATCCGAAGGAAGAGTTCAGTGCGCTCGCCCGGCGAGCTGCTTCGGCATCCCGGAGCAATCCACAGGCGCGGGCATTCATCCGGGCGCTGGCGGCGGGAACCGACGAACAGCGGCTGGATACGCAAGGCCGGATCGTGTTGTCGGCCGAACATCGCCGGTACGCCAACCTCACCCGCGACTGTACGGTCATCGGTTCGGTGGACTTCCTGGAGATTTGGGACCAGCAGGCGTGGGAGACCTACCTCGCCGAACACGAGGAGGACTACGCGCAAGCGAGAGACGAGGCACTGGGCGGAATCTTCTAGCCCGCGGCGAGTGCCACGCGGCCTCTGCCCGGATGCGGACCCTGACGTACTTCCCCGACGCCAGGTGCCGCTTCGGTCAGAGACCCCGCGGCATTCGTCCGGTCACCGATTTCCTTCTGTCGCACATTCTGTGGCCGTCCCCGTCGCGGTGGCGGCGCCGCATCTCACGCATATTTCCGCACCGCTTCGGCGACGGCAACCACGTCGGCGCCACGGTCCGATACGACCCGCAGCCGGTCGTTCCGCCGGCAAGGCACAATTCCGGGAGGCCAGGTGAACCGTGAGCAGCACGGCACGCGACACGTTCCCGTTCTGCTCACTCGCGCGGCGGAATTGCTCGACCCGGTGCTCGACCGGCCGGATGCGGTATATCTCGACGCCACCCTCGGGCTGGGGGGCCATGCCGAATACTTCCTGCGGACCCATCCGGCGCTGCGCCTGGTAGGGCTGGACCGGGATGCCGACGCGCTGGCGCATGCCGCCGAACGGTTGCGGCCTTTCCAGGACCGGATCACTCTGGTGCACACCCGCTACGACGGGATAGCCGATGCGCTCGCCGAAGCCGGACTGCCCGCGACCGGGTCGGTCCACGGCCTGTTGATGGATCTCGGTGTCTCGTCCATGCAATTGGACGAAGCCGAACGTGGTTTCGCCTATTCGGTGGATGCTCCGCTGGATATGCGGATGGACCCCACCACCGGTCCCACTGCCGCCGATGTGCTCAACACCTACAGTCACGGTGAGCTCGCCCGGGTACTGAAAACCTATGGCGAGGAACGTTTCGCGAGCCGGATCGCGGCGGAGATCGTCCGTCGCCGGGCCAGGCAGCCGTTCCGGACCAGTGCCGAACTGGTGAGCCTGCTCTACGACGCCATCCCCGCCGCTGCCCGGCGGACCGGCGGACATCCGGCCAAGCGCACCTTCCAGGCTCTGCGGGTGGAGGTGAACGCCGAACTGGAATCGTTGCGAGCCGCGCTGCCCGCCGCGCTGGACGCGTTGTGTCCCGGTGGACGGATCGTCGTCATGTCGTATCAATCGCTCGAAGACCGCGTGGTCAAACACGAACTGGCGGACCGGGCGAAATCCCGGACGCCGGTGGACCTTCCGGTCGAACTGCCCGGTATGGGCCCGTTGTTCCGGATCCTGACCCGTGGCGCCGAACAGGCGAGCGCCGCGGAGATCGAGGACAACCCGCGCGCGGCGCCGGTCCGGATGCGGGCCGCGGAGAAAATTGCGCAGGAGGCGGTATGAGCCGGCACACCCGCCCGTCCGCGCGCCCCTTATCGGATCCTGTGGGTATATCGAATTCGATTGTCCCCGAAGGAAATATCGAGTACTACAAGGTGTATGCGGAACCCATGTACCGCATCGTGAGCAGGTGTCCGGCGGTACCGGAGGAGAAGCGGCCGGACACAGCGGACGGATACAGCACAGCGGCACGCGCCAGGACGTCGCGAGCCATCACACCGATACGGGGGTGTCTGGTATGAGTGTGGGAACACGTACCGAAATCGGGCGGCCGGCCCGGCGCGCACACAGCGCCGAGCGGGTGAAATCCGGTGCGGCACAGCGGGCCTACGAGCGCCGACGGCAGCGGGTCACGACGCCCGCCGCGCCGGCCGGTTCGGAGCTGACCGGGCGGGCGCCGTTCGTCGCCGCGATCCTGGCCATGTTCGGCTGTGGTCTCGCGCTGACTCTGGTTCTGACCACGCGTGCCGCCGAGGACAGCTACCAGCTCAGCGACGCCCGCGAGGCCAACCGCGTGCTGTCCGACGAACGTGCGGCGCTGCAGCGGGAAGTGGCCGCGGCCGATTCCGCCCCCGTACTCGCCGCCCGGGCCCGCGAACTCGGCATGATCCCCGCCGACGATCCCGCTCGCCTGGTGGTGGCACCGGACGGGACGATCACCGTGATCGGTGAGCCCGCACCCGCCCAGGGCCCGCCCGCACCGCCCCTGAACACGCCGCCGCGGACGGCCCCGCCCAGCGGCGCCGATCCGGGGGAGCGGGTCGTTCCGGTGCCCGTGACGCCGCCGGTGCCCGCCGCGAATCCCGATCCCGGCAATGTGCTGGCCGCCCCGGGCGTGGATCCCGCACAGCCACAGCCACAGCCGGTGCCCGCCCCCGGCGGGGCGCCGGTCCCGGGGCAGCCGCCCGCGGGTGCTGTCCCCGCCCCGGACGATGCCGGTGCGCCGGTTGCGCCGGCCCCGGGGACCGAGGCGGTACCTCCGGCTGTCCCGGCTCCGGACGCGCCCGTGGCAGGTGCCCCCGCTCCGGTGGACGGCGCCGCGGTGCCGGCGCCGCCGGCCGAACCGGGCGCGGCCGCCGTACCGCCACCGGCTCCGGTGGGTTCGAACGACACCTCGGCCCCGGCCGTGCCGCCGCCTGCCGGCGCGCCGGTCGCCGGAGAAGGCCCCGCTGCCGGTGACGGCGGCCCGGCTGTACCGCCACCGGCTCCGGCCGGGGTGCCCGCAGGGGCCCCGGGAGCGGTTGCCGGGGAGGAGATGCGGTGAATCGGCGCGGGTCGGGACGCGAGCGCGGCGCGCCGAAGTCCCGTACCGCGGTGAACCGGGGTACCGCGAAGGGCCGCCCGGCTGCAGCCGGACGGCCCAAACGCTCGCGGGCCGGGGCGAAGAAGGACGGGCCGGTGCGGATGCGGCTGGGCGTGGGGCGCGTGATCATGCTCGTCGCACTGACCGTGGTGGCGTTGCAGCTGCTGTGGATCCAGACCATTTCCGCGCCCACGCTTTCCGCGCAGGCCGCCGGACAGCGGACCACCTATCAGGATCTGCCCGCCACCCGCGGGACCGTCACCGACCGGCACGGAAAATCGCTGGCACTCACGGTGATCGCCCAGGCGTTGAGCTTCCAGCCGGTGCGGGTGCGCAAAGACCTCGCCGCTGCCCGGGCCGCGGACGATACCGCGCCCGAACCCGATGAGCGCCTGCAGGAGATCGCGCGTACCGTGCACGAAGTGCTCGGGCCGGACGGGCCCGGCGAGAACGAACTGCTGGACAAACTACGCAGTGACGAACCCTTCGTGTACCTGGCCCGCAATGTCGATCCGCGCAAGGCCGACATCGTGACCGCGAAGTTCCCCGAGGTCGGGTCGGAACGGCAGGACCTGCGCGAATATCCGGGCGGCTCGCTGGCGGCGAATATCGTCGGCGCCACCGGATGGGACGGGCACGGCCGGGTCGGCCTGGAGGGGGCACTGGATTCGGTACTGGCCGGTACCGACGGGTCCTACACCTACGATCGCGGGTCCGACGGCGCGGTCATCCCGGGGAGCTGGCGCGACCGCCAGCCCGCGGTGGACGGCAACGATGTCGAACTCACCATCGACTCGTACCTGCAGTACTACGTGCAGCAGCAGATCCAGCAGGCCAAGGACAGATCGGGCGCGAAATCGGGGTCCGCGGTGGTCCTGGACGCCAAAACCGGCCAGGTCCTGGCGATGGCCAACGACAATACGTTCAACCCGGCCCTCGGACCGGAGCACTGGGATCCCGCAGGGCTGGACAACCCCTCGGTGACCCAGCCGTTCGAACCCGGTTCGGTGAACAAGGTGGTGACCGCCGCGGCCGCCATCGAATACGGTCTCACCGATCCGCACGAGGTGCACCAGGTGCCCGGCAAGATCCAGATGTCGGGGGTGACCGTCGGCGATGCCTGGGAGCACGGCGTCGAGCCCTACACCACCACCGGGATCTTCGGGAAATCCTCCAATGTCGGCACCCTGATGCTGGCGCAGCGTATCGGGGAGGACCGATTCGCCGATATGCTCGACCGCTTCGGCCTGGGCCGGCGGACCGGCGTCGGGCTGCCCGCGGAGAGTTCGGGTCTGCTGCCCGCCCGCGATCAGTGGTCCGGGGGTACCTTCGCGAACCTGCCGATCGGGCAGGGCCTTTCGATGACGACATTGCAGATGACGAGTATGTACCAGGCCATTGCGAACGACGGGGTGCGGGTGCCGCCGCGGATCCTGCGCGCGACGGTCGCACCGGACGGTTCGCGCACCGAGGAACCGGCACCCGAAGGAGTGCGGGTGGTGAGCCCGGAGACCGCCCGCACCGTGCGGACGATGTTCCAGTCGGTGGTGCAGGACGATCCGACCGGAGTGCAGACCGGCACCGGGGCCGCGGCGGCGGTCGAGGGATACCGGATCGCCGGGAAGACCGGAACCGCGCAGAAAGTGGATCCGGACTGTGGCTGCTATTCCAGCGATTCGTACTGGATCACCTTCGCCGGTATCGCACCGGCGGACGATCCGCGATATGTGATCGGATTGATGCTGGACGCGCCGCAACGCAGCTCCGACGGCGGCGGTGGACAGTCGGTGGCACCGCTGTTCCACGATATCGCCTCCTGGGCGTTACAGCGCGACCGGATACCGCCGTCGCGGCAACCGGAACAACAGTTCGTCCTGCAGGCGTCGTGATTCGGCGAACCGGCTTACCCGGCCCGGACGCGGCGTCGGTAACCTGACTCGTCGTCGTATCCGCGCGCTTCATCATGCAGAGAGGAACCCTGTGCCCGCGCAGTCCAGCCAGCACGTGCTGCGGCCCGCCCGGCCGCCGTCGACCCCGCTGTCCGATCTGCTGGAAACGATCGCCGCCGACCCCGGTCCGGCGGTGCCCGCCGACCTGCGGATCACCGGTATCGAGCAGCGCTCCGACGCCGTGTTACCCGGTGATCTGTTCGCCGCGCTACCCGGTTCACGCGCGCACGGCGCCCGGTTCGCCGCGGACGCGGTGGCGCGCGGCGCGGTCGCGGTGCTGACCGATCGCGCGGGCGCCGAGGTGGCGGGTGAGCTGCCGGTGCCGGTCGTGGTGCGGGAGAATCCGCGCGCAGTCCTGGGTGAGCTGTCGGCGGCGATCTACGGCCATCCGTCGGAGCAGCTGACGATCGTCGGGATCACCGGGACCTCCGGTAAGACCACCACCTCCTATCTGGTGGAGGCCGGGCTGGCCGCCGCGGGCCGTTCCACGGCACTGATCGGCACCATCGAGACCCGGATCGGCGGTCGTCGCGTACCCAGTGCGCTCACCACCCCCGAAGCACCGCAGCTGCACGCGATGTTCGCGCTGATGGTGGAACAGGGCGTGGACGCGGTGGTGATGGAGGTATCCAGTCACGCGCTGGCGCTGGGCCGGGTGGACGGTGTGCGATTCGCGGTCGGCGCTTTCACCAACCTGACGCAGGACCATCTGGATTTCCACGCCGATTTCGAAGACTATTTCGCCGCCAAACGCCGGTTGTTCGAGCCGGATTCGCCGGTGGCGGCGCGTACCGCGGTGGTGAATATCGACGATGCGTGGGGGCGCCGGCTCGCCGACGGCCTGGCCGCGCCGGTGCGGGTTCGTACGACCGGTCCGGCGGATTGGTCGGTGGCCGGGCCCGCGCGCACGCACGGTGGTGAACAGGAATTCACCGCGGCCGGTCCCAGCGGGGAGACGGGGGTCCGGTTGCGGCTGCCGGGTGACTACAACGTCGCCAACGGGTTGCTTGCGCTCGCGGTGTGCGCGGCGGCCGGGGTCGATCCGGCGACCGCCGCGCCCGCGCTGGCCACCGTGGATGTCCCGGGCCGGATGCAGCGGGTGGATCGGGGACAGGATTTCCTGGCCCTGGTGGATTACGCCCATAAACCCGCCGCCGTGGAATCGGTGATCGCGACCCTGCGCGCCCATCTGGCCGCCGCGGGCGGCGCGGGCCGGCTGGCGGTGGTGGTGGGTGCCGGTGGCGATCGCGATACCGGCAAACGTGGACTGATGGGTGCGGCCGCGGCGCGCGGCGCGGATCTGCTGATCGTCACCGACGATAATCCGCGCAGTGAGGATCCGGCCGCGATCCGCGCGGCGCTGGTGGCGGGGGCGAACAGTGTGCCCGCGGAACAGCGCGGTGAAGTACGTGATATCGGCGACCGGACGGCGGCGATCGAGGCCGCCGTCGGCTGGGCGCACGCCGGCGATGTGGTGCTGGTGGCTGGTAAGGGACACGAAGTTGGACAGGAGATCCAGGGCGTGAAATATCCGTTCGACGACCGGGAGGCGCTCACCGCGGCGATCGCGTCGACCCGGCCGGACCGTCCGCAGGGTGCGAATGCGGAGGACTTGACTATTCCATGATCGACAACACCTCGAGGCGCGGCAGTACCGGCTACCGGTGGAGACCGCGTAGGACCGAGAACATTTCTGGCGGTGGCCGGTGAACCAGGAACCCACCGAGACACCGGACGCCCACGGGCCGGACGGCTCGTCCCGGCCGATCCGGGCGGGATTCACCCTGCGGGAGGTCGCCGAGATCGTGGGCGGTGAGCTCCACGATGCCGACGATCCCGAGGTGGTCGTCACCGGTTCGGTCGAATTCGATTCGCGCCGTATCGGTCCCGGCGGTCTATTCGTCGCCCTGCCCGGCGAACGGGTCGACGGCCACGATTTCGCGGCGACCGCGCTTGCGGCGGGGGCCGTGGCGGTGCTGGCCGCCCGGCCGGTCGGTGTTCCCGCCGTCGTCGTCCCGCCGGTATCCGCCGCCTCGACCAACGCGCTTGCACTCGAACACGATTCCGACGGTTCCGGCGCCGCCGTACTGCGCGCGCTGGCAGTGCTGGCCGCGGCCCATGTGCGGCGATTGGTCGCTGCGGGCGGATTGACCGTTATCGGTGTCACCGGTTCCTCGGGGAAGACCTCGACGAAGGATCTGCTGGCGTCGGTGCTGGCTCCACTCGGCCCGGTGGTGGCGCCGCCGGGGTCGTTCAACAATGAACTCGGACATCCGTGGACCGCGCTGCGCGCCGGTCCGGATACCCGGTTCCTGGTACTGGAGATGTCGGCCCGCGGTCCCGGCCATATTGCCGCGCTCGCCCGGGTGGCGCCCCCGAGTATCGGTGTGGTGCTCAATGTCGGTACCGCCCATCTCGGGGAATTCGGCAGCCGGGAGGCGATCGCCAAAACCAAGGGTGAACTCGTGGAGGCGCTGCCCGATACCGGTCTGGCCGTCCTCAATGCCGACGATTCGCAGGTCAGCGCGATGGCCACGCGGACTTCGGCGCGCGTGTTGATGGTCGGGCAGAACGCCGGGGCGCAGATCCGGGCCGAGGGGATCACGCTCGACGAGCAAGCGCGCGCCTCGTTCACGTTGCGCACCCCGCAGGGCGACCGCGACCTCACCCTGGCCGTTCACGGCGAACACCAGGTGGGTAACGCGCTGTCGGCGGCCGCGGTGGCACTGGAATGCGGTGCCGATCTCGACACTCTGGTGGCCGCGCTCGCCGGGGCCCGCGCGGTCTCGGCGCGCCGGATGGATGTGCGCACCAGTGCCGCCGGGGTCACGGTGATCAACGATTCCTACAACGCCAACCCCGATTCCATGCGCGCCGCGCTCAAAGCGCTGGTCACCATGGCTCGGTCGGGTGATACCCCGCGCCGCAGCTGGGCGGTGCTCGGGGAGATGGCCGAACTGGGCCCGGAATCGGTGGTCGAACACGACGGAATCGGCCGGCTGGCGGTGCGCCTGGATGTGGACCGGCTGATCGTGGTCGGTACCGGACGGCCCTCCCGGGGCATGCATCAGGGAGCGGTCATGGAAGGCTCGTGGGGTGAGGAGTCGGTGCTCGTCCCGGATATCGAAGCGGCCGTACAGCTGCTCGACGCCGAAGTCGAAGCGGGTGATGTGGTGCTGGTGAAAGCATCGCAGTCGGTCGGCCTGTGGACGGTGGCCGAGAAGCTGCTGGCCGGGGGAAGCAAGAACACGGGTGCCGGTACGCCGGCGCCGGGCGGCTCGGCCGCCGATGGGGCAGGCACGGAGGCAGTGCGTTGAGACAGATCTTGTTCGCGGCGGCGATCGCACTGACGGTGTCGATCCTGTTGACCCCGCTGCTGATCCGGATATTCGCCCGGCGCGGCTTCGGGCAGGAGATCCGGGTCGACGGACCGGCCAGCCACCAGTCCAAGCGGGGTACTCCCACGATGGGTGGCGTCGCGATCATCATCGGTATGTGGGCCGGGTACCTGGGTTCGCATCTGATCGGAATCGGCTACGACGCCGAGGGGCCCACCGCCTCCGCGCTCCTGGTGCTGGGCCTGGCCACGGCATTGGGCGTGGTCGGATTCATCGACGATTTCATCAAGCTCCGCAAGGGCCGCAATCTGGGGCTCACGGCGGCCGGTAAGTATCTGGGACAGGTCACCGCCGCGGTCGTGTTCGGTGTGCTGGCGTTGCAGTTCCCGGGCGGTAACGGGCTCACCCCGGCCGGCCGGCAACTGTCCTATGTGCGCGATATCAACACCGTCACCATGAGCGTGGTGGTGTTCCTGGCCTTCATCTGTTTCATCGTCGTGGCCTGGTCGAATGCGGTGAACCTCACCGACGGCCTGGACGGCCTGGCTGCCGGGTCGATGAGCCTGGTGCTCGGCGGCTACGTGGTCATCACGTTCTGGCAGTACTACCACTCGTGCGAGACCAAACCCGAGACCGGCTGCTACAACGTGCGTGACCCCCTGGATCTGGCGCTCGTCTGCGCGGCCGGTACCGCGGCGTGTATCGGATTCCTGTGGTGGAACGCGGCGCCCGCCAAGATCTTCATGGGCGATACCGGTTCGCTCGCGCTGGGTGGCCTGCTCGCCGGTATTTCCGTCACCACCCGCACCGAACTGCTGATGGTCGTCATCGGCGCGCTGTTCGTCGCCGAAGCGGCGTCGGTGGCGCTGCAGGTCGCGGTCTTCCGCACCACCCGCAACCGGCTGTTCAAAATGGCGCCGTTCCATCATCATTTCGAACTGAGCAAATGGGCGGAGACCACGGTGATCATCAGATTCTGGTTGCTGGCCGCGATGGCCTCGGCAGCCGGACTCGCCTTGTTCTACAGCGAATATCTCTCGGCGGTCGGGTGAGCTGACGATGGAGGATCATGCACCACGGGCCCTGCGTTCGCCGGGGCCCATGCTGGAATTCTTGCGCGGCCGGGAGGTTCTGGTCGCCGGCTGGGGAGTGTCGGGTCGTTCGCTGATCGCGCCGCTGCGCGATATCGGCGCCCGCCCGGTCGTCACCGACAACGGGGCCCACGCGCTGGCCGAGGCGGCCGAGCTGGGGCTCGATATCGCCCCGGCGCCCGAATTGGAGAACACCGACTGGTCGCGGTTCGCGCTGGTGATCACCAGCCCGGGCTGGCGGCCGGATTCACCGGTCCTGGCCTCGGCGGTGGCCGAGGGGATCCCGGTCTGGGGCGATGTGGAGTTCGCCTGGTGGGTCGATCAGGCCCGGCTCTACGGCCCGGTACGGAAATGGCTGGTGATCACCGGAACCAACGGCAAAACCACCACCACGGCGATGACCCACTCCATTCTGCGGGCCGCCGGTATACCCAGCGCGGCCTGCGGGAACATCGGCCTGCCCATCCTGGACGCATTGCGCCGCAGCCCGGGGCCGCAGGTGCTGGCGGTGGAATTGTCCTCGTTCCAGCTGCACTGGGCGCCTTCGGTACGCCCGGAGGCCGGTGTGGTGCTGAACGTGGCCGAGGACCATCTGGACTGGCACGGTGGACTCGATGCCTATGCCGCCGCCAAGTCGCGGGCGCTGCTGGGCCGGATCGGGGTCGTCGGACTCGACGATCCGATCGCCGCGGGGCTGGCCCGCCGGTCCAAGGCCCGCCGCACCATCGGGTTCCGTATCGGTGTGCCCGCCGACGGTGAACTCGGTGTGGTCGACGGCAAACTGCTCGACCGCGCGTTCACCAAGGCGGCGATCCTGGCCGAGGCCAAGGAGATCAGTCCACCCGGACCGGCCGGTGTCGCCGATGCACTGGCCGCGGCCGCGCTCACCCGGGCGATCGATGTGGCGCCGCAGTTCGTCCGCGAGGGCCTGGTGGCGCACAAGGTCGGCCCGCATCGGTCGGCGCTGGTGCGGGAGCTGGGCGGTGTCGAGTTCGTCGACGATTCCAAGGCCACCAACCCGCATGCCGCGCGTTCGTCGATCCTGGGTCACCAGCACGTGGTCTGGCTGGCCGGTGGCCAGCTGAAGGGTGCCGGCGTCGAGGATCTGGTGGAGGAGGTGGCCGAGCGGCTGGTCGCCGTGGTGTTGTTCGGCACGGACGCCCCCGTGATCGCGGCCGCGCTGGCGCGACACGCGCCGGAAGTCCCCGTCCTGGAGCTGGATACGCGAGACGATTCCGGCATGGGTCAGGCCCTCATGAACGAAGCGATCACCGGTAAGCCGGTTTACGATATCGCCGACGCGGTCATGGCCCGCGCGGTACGTGAGGCGGCGGCGTTCGCCGGGCCGGGCGATACGGTGCTGCTGGCGCCGGCCGCGGCGTCCCTGGATATGTTCACCGATTACACCCACCGCGGCCGCAGTTTCGCCGCCGCGGTCGAGGAGCTGAAGGACGAGGACCTCGGGCGGCGGTTATGAGACCGCGCGGTACGCGACAGGTGCAGGTCGGCCGGTTCGGCGCCTGGCTGGCGCGACCGCTCGCCTCGTTCCACCTGGTGGTCACCATCGCCGTCCTGCTCACTGTGCTGGGCCTGGTGATGGTGCTCTCGGCGTCGAGCGTGGAATCCTACGCCGACGGCGGATCGGCATACGCGCTGTTCGTGCAGCAGGCCATGTACGCGGTGATCGGCGCGGTGCTGTTCTACCTGGCCCTGCGGATCCCGCTGCGCTGGCTGCGGCAGATATCGTTTCCGCTGTTCGCGGCGTCGGTGCTGCTACTGGCGCTGGTACTGATCCCCGGAGTGGGCAGTACCGTCAACGGTGCGCGCCGCTGGATCGACCTCGGCCTGTTCTCGATCCAGCCCTCCGAGGTCGTGAAGGTGACCTTCGTGATCTGGGGCGCGCACCTGCTGGTTTCGCGCCGCGCGGCGGCGCGGGCCGCCAACGATCCCGGTGGGCTCAAGAACCTGCTGGTTCCCTTGGTGCCCGCGGGGTTGCTGGTCTGCCTGCTGATCGTGCTGCAACCGAACCTGTCCACCACCATCGCCATGGGGATCGTCCTGCTGGCCCTGCTGTGGTTCGGCGGTCTGCCGCTGCGGCTGTTCCTGGCGATCCTGGCCTCCGGGGCGATCGCCGCCCTGGTGCTGGCGCTGTCCGCCGGTTACCGCTCCGACCGGATGCGGGCCTTCTTCAACCCCGGAGACGATCCACAGGGCGTCAACTACCAGGCCCGCCAGGCGATGTACTCGCTCGCCGACGGCGGGCTGTGGGGTCGCGGGCTGGGGCAGAGCCGGGCCAAATGGAGCTATCTGCCCAACTCGCACAACGATTTCATCTTCGCCATCATCGGTGAGGAACTGGGTTTCCTGGGGTGTGCCCTGGTACTGGGCCTGTTCGCGCTCTTCGTCTACACCGGTTTGCGGATCGCGGCCCGTTCGGTGGACCCTTTCCTGCGGTTGCTCACCGCCACCGCCACCACCTGGATCACCGCTCAGGCACTCATCAACATCGGGTACGTGGTCGGCCTGCTGCCGGTAACCGGCCTGCAGCTGCCGCTGGTTTCGGCCGGTGGTTCGTCGCTGGCGCTGACCCTGCTGATGTTCGGGATCATCGCCAACGCCGCCCGGCACGAACCCGAGGCGGTGGCCGCCTTGCACGCCGGGCAGGACGGCCGGGTCAGCCGGCTGCTGCGCCTGCCCAAACCGGAGATCTACCACTCGCCCCGGTCGCGTTCGGGTGCGCCGGCCGCAGGCGATAGAGCACCCGCCCGCGCGACCCCGCGCGACGGCGACCGGCCGCGTACCCGCACCCGGGCCAACAGCCGCGGTACCGATACGCTGCGGGCGACGCGGGCCTGGGAACCCAGCTATTCGGTGACACACGGACGAGAACGGGGTAAGTACAGGTGAGCGCAGCTCAGTCCGCCCACGAGGATTCGACCCGGCCGGCCGCGGACCGGGCGGATCCCGCGGCGCGTGCGGACGGGATATCGGTGATCGTCGCGGGCGGCGGCACCGCGGGACATATCGAACCGGCCCTGGCCGTGGCCGATGCGCTGCGCCGGCTGGCCCCGGGCACCCGGGTGACCGCGCTGGGTACCCAGCGCGGTCTGGAAACGACGCTGGTTCCCGAGCGCGGCTACCCGCTCGAACTGATCCCGCCGGTGCCGCTGCCCCGGAAACCGAGTACGGATCTGCTGCGGCTACCGGGCCGGGTGCGGGCCTCGGTAGCGCGCACCCGGGAGATCATCGACACGGTCGGCGCCGATGTGATCGTCGGATTCGGCGGCTATGTCGCGCTGCCGGCGTATCTGGCCGCCGGACCTGGTGTACTGCGCCGCCGGCGCGCGGTGCCGGTCGTGGTGCACGAGGCGAATGCCAAGGCCGGTATCGCGAACAAGGTCGGTGCCCGCCGTGCCGCGCGCGTACTCGCGGCGGTCCCGGATTCGGGACTTCACGCGGACGTCGTCGGGATCCCGGTGCGGTCGGCGATCACCTCGCTGGACCGGGCCGGATTGCGGGCGCAGGCCCGCGACCATTTCGGGTTGCCCGCCGAGGGGCCGGTGCTGCTCGTGTTCGGCGGGTCGCAGGGCGCGCGGTCGATCAACGACGCGATCTCCGGCGCCGCGCCGCAACTGGCCGCGGCCGGTATCTCGGTCCTGCACGCACACGGTCCGAAGAACACCCTCGAAGTGCCCTCACCGGATCCGCGCGCCCCCTACGTCGCGGTGCCCTATCTTTCGCGGATGGACCTGGCGTATGCGGCTGCCGACGCCGTGGTCTGCCGTAGCGGCGCGATGACCGTCGCCGAAGTGTCGGCGGTGGGCCTGCCTGCGGTGTACGTGCCGCTACCACACGGAAACGGCGAACAGGAACTCAATGCCCGGCCCGTGGTCGCCGCCGGTGGTGGCAGAATCGTCGGTGACCCGGAACTGTCCGCGAAGTATGTGATCGATGAGGTGATACCGCTGCTCACGGATCCTGCACGCATTGCCGAGATGGGCCGCGCCGCCGCCGGTGCCGGTCACCGCGACGCCGCCGACGAGGTCGCGCGGATCGTGCTGCGGGCGGCGGGCCGGTGAGCGAGGATCAGGTGACGGCGGTTCCCGCCGGGCCGGCCACGCTCCCCCCGGAGCTGCTCCGGGTACATATGGTCGGGATCGGTGGCGCCGGGATGTCGGGGATCGCGCGGATCCTGTTGTCGCGCGGCGGAGCGGTTTCCGGTTCCGATGCCAAGGAGAGCCGGGGTGTGCTGGCCCTGCGGGCGCGTGGGGCCCAGGTGCGGATCGGGCACGACGCCGGGGCCCTGGATCTGCTGCCCGGCGGCCCGACGGTGGTGGTCACGACCTACGCCGCCATCCCCAAAACCAACCCCGAACTGGTCGAGGCCCGGCGCCGCGATATTCCGGTGCTGCTGCGGCCCGCCGTCCTCGCCGCCTTGATGAGCGGGCATCGCACCCTGCTGGTCTCGGGGACGCACGGTAAAACCTCCACCACCTCCATGCTCATCGTCGCGCTGCAGCATTGCGGTCTCGACCCGTCGTTCGCGGTGGGGGGTGAGCTCAACGAAGCCGGAACCAATGCCCATCACGGCAGTGGCGATACCTTTGTCGCCGAGGCCGACGAGAGCGACGGATCGCTGCTGCAGTACGACCCGGATGTCGCCGTGGTCACCAATATCGAAGCCGACCATCTCGACTTCTTCGGCTCCGACGATGCCTACGTGCAGGTTTTCGACGATTTCACCGACCGGCTCGCCCCGGGCGGCCTGCTGGTGGTGTGCCTGGACGATCCGGGCGCCCGTGCCCTGGCCGAGCGGGTAGGGCCGCGGCTGGCCGAGCGCGGGGTCGGGGTCCTCGGTTACGGATCCGGGGATCTGCCCGATGCGCCGGTTCCGGTGGGGATTCGCCTGCACAGCTGGGAGCCGCGGGATGTGGGCGGTATCGCCCAGTTCCAGCTCAGCGGCGAACCCGCGCCGCGTACCCTGCGGCTGTCGGTACCGGGCCGGCATATGGCGCTCAACGCCTTGGCCGCGCTGCTGGCCGCACGGGCCGCGGGCGCCGATATCGACGAGATCATCCAGGGACTGGAAGGTTTCGGCGGCGTCCATCGCCGGTTCCAGTTCGTGGGCCGGGAGAACGGCGTCCGCGTTTTCGACGATTACGCCCACCATCCCACCGAGGTCCGCGCCGTGCTCGGCGCCGCCGCGGAACTGGTCGATCAGGAGGCGCGCGACGGTGCGCGGTCGCGCCGCGGCCGGGTGATCGTGGTCTTCCAGCCGCATCTGTACAGCCGCACCGCGACTTTCGCCGCCGAATTCGGGGCCGCACTCGATCTCGCCGACGAGGTGGTGGTGCTCGATGTGTTCGGCGCCCGGGAGGATCCGTTACCCGGTGTCAACGGCGCCCTGGTCGCCCAGTCCGTCGGCAAACCTGTGCACTACCAGCCGGATATGTCGCGGGTGGGCCGGCAGGTGGCCGG
The DNA here is from genome assembly GCF_029868325.1 of Nocardia carnea. Taxonomy (GTDB): domain Bacteria; phylum Actinomycetota; class Actinomycetes; order Mycobacteriales; family Mycobacteriaceae; genus Nocardia; species Nocardia carnea_C. The sequence goes on along the minus strand of NZ_JARWNW010000167.1, from coordinate 5,154 downwards.
TCTGGCCCAGCCCGGCGATGTGGTGATCACGATGGGTGCCGGGGATGTCACCATGCTCGGCAGCCAGATCCTGGACGGACTACGCGCGCGTCCGCAGTACGGGCGGTGACACGGAGTGCGGTCCGGGACGCGGCGATTCGGGATGTTCGGGTCACGGCGTTTCCGGTTGTGGGCGGTGCCCGCGGTAGCGCTGGTGCTCACCTTCGCCGCGCTGGCGTGGTTTTCGCCGATGCTGTCGGTACGCGAGGTGCGGATCGAAGGGGCGGGGGCGATCCCCGAGGAGCGGATCCGGGAATTGCTGCAGATTCCGGACCAGGGATCGATTCTGCGGATCGATACCGCAGCAATGGCCCAGCGGGTGGCGAGCATTCCGAAGGTGCGCAGTGCGCGTGTGCAGCGGGTGCTGCCGTCGACCGTGCGGGTGCGGATCGAACCGCGCACTCCGGTGCTGTATTACGACTCCCCCGAGGGGGCGCATCTGCTCGACGCGGACGGGATCGAGTACGCCATCGAGCCCGCGCCGATCGGAGTTCCGAAACTGGAGACCGGGAAACCCGGCAGTGCGGACCCACTCACCCGGGCGGCGATTGCCGTGGTGAGAGTGCTGCCACCGGAATTGACGGTGCAGGTGGACAGCGTGCGCGCCGAAACCGTCTCGGATATTTCGCTGACGCTGCGCGACGGTCGCACTGTACTGTGGGGCAGCAGCGAGGACGGCGAACGCAAATCGGCGGTGGTGCTACCGCTGCTGACGCGTCCGGGAACCGTGTTCGACGTCTCGAGTCCCAGTCTGGTCACGGTAAAATGAGTTCCACCAATCTTGTTCGGTTCGACCCTGTCCGGTTCGCCGCGCCGCGGCGTCCCCGTGGGTTCCCGCGGCGATTACCCGCCGCGGGTGCCGGGGGCGTACCACGATGTGGGCGTGGGCCGCACGGCAACCGTTCACGATACGACGGGCACCGCCCGGCCGGCGGCGAGTTCGCCGAAGAAACTACTGATCGTCTCGGCGCGCCTGCGAGCGGATCGAGACGGCGGCGAATAGCGTTCGGCACCAGTCGGATACTTGACATAACTCCAACCCTATGGTTGAGGTTCAGGGTTCGCCCGGATCACGGTTCGCGGATTGCGATCAGACGGACCGGTACGGGGTATCCGGAAACGACAGACTTTGGATCGAAGGAAGGCGAGAGCTCATGACGCCCCCGCACAACTACCTTGCCGTGATCAAGGTCGTCGGTATCGGCGGCGGCGGCGTGAACGCCGTCAACCGAATGATCGAGCAGGGCCTGAAGGGTGTCGAGTTCATCGCGGTGAACACCGACGCCCAGGCACTGCTGATGAGCGATGCCGACGTGAAGCTCGATGTCGGGCGTGAGCTCACCCGGGGACTCGGCGCCGGCGCCGACCCGGAGGTCGGCCGTAAGGCCGCCGAGGATCACAAGGACGAGATCGAAGAGGTGCTCAAGGGCGCCGATATGGTCTTCGTGACCGCGGGTGAGGGCGGCGGTACCGGTACCGGCGGCGCGCCCGTGGTCGCGAGTATCGCGCGCAAACTGGGCGCGCTGACCATCGGTGTGGTCACCCGGCCGTTCTCGTTCGAGGGCAAACGCCGCGGTAACCAGGCCGAGGTCGGCATCAATATGCTGCGCGAATCCTGCGACACCCTGATCGTGATCCCCAACGACCGGCTGCTGCAGCTCGGCGATGCGGCGGTGAGCCTGATGGACGCCTTCCGTTCCGCCGACGAGGTGCTCCTCAACGGTGTGCAGGGCATCACCGATCTGATCACCACCCCGGGCCTGATCAACGTCGACTTCGCCGACGTCAAGAGCGTGATGTCCGGCGCGGGTAGCGCACTGATGGGTATCGGTTCCTCCCGGGGGGAGGGCAGATCGGTGAAAGCGGCCGAGGCAGCGATCAACTCGCCGCTGCTCGAGGCCTCGATGGACGGTGCGCACGGTGTTCTGCTCTCGATCGCCGGCGGTTCGGACCTCGGCCTGTTCGAGATCAACGAGGCCGCATCACTGGTGCAGGAAGCCGCCCATATCGAGGCCAACATCATCTTCGGTACGGTGATCGACGATTCGCTCGGTGACGAGGTCCGGGTGACCGTTATCGCCGCCGGGTTCGACGGCGGTGGCCCGACCAGACGCACCTTCGATACGGCCAGCAGCCGGGGATCGCTCGGTTCCGGGCGGACCGCGGAGATCTCCGCGCAGTCCGCGCGCAGCGCCGAACTCGGCCATTCCCGTACCGCCGAACTCGGTGCGGCCCGCAGCCACTCCGAAGAACCCGCGTCCCTCCGGTCCTCGGATACCGGTTCGTCGGTCGCCCGCGGCCCGGCGCCGAGCTACCGCGATACCGAACGCGGCCGCCCGCCGGTGGATCCGACCCTCACACACAACAGCCGGTCGCATATCCAGCCGTCGCCGGAACTGCCCGACGATGACGACGACGTCGACGTCCCGGATTTCATGCGTCGCTGAGGGGCCCGCTGTCTTCCGGTGCGGTCGGGCGCGGCGCCGGAAAAACCTGGCGTCCCGCTGCTTCATCGAGCGGTCCCGGCCGGCCCGGAGGTGAGCCCAGCGCTGTCGTCGTCCGGCCGGTTCAGGGCTGCGCGTGCCCGGCTCCGCGCCGGGCGGTCAGCGGGGGTCCCGCCGCGTCCGTGACTCCCGTCCTATCGTCCACGAACACCGGGCCTTGCCGGTGTTCACGTTTCACGAGGCCGGTGCCTGCGTATCCGGCCGTCGCCGGTAATCCGGACGGGTGCAGGCCGCGGTTCGAGCGCACGCATTCGGTTCGCCGTGCGCTGTCGGTGAATGGGCCGCACGCGGTATGCCCATTAGGCTCGACATCATGACTGCGCCACCGGTACTCACCGTTCGACGGGTAGTGACCACGCGCGCGGGGGGTTTCTCCGCGCCACCCTACGATTCGTTCAATCTCGGCGACCACGTCGGTGACGACCCGGAAGCGGTGCGGCGCAACCGCGCCCGTCTGGCCGCCTCCCTGGACCTACCCGCCGATCATCTGATCTGGATGGATCAGATCCACGGGCGAACCGTGGCGACGGTCGACGGCCCGCGTACCGAACCGGTGCCGGGCACCGATGCGCTGGTCACCGCCCGGCCCGGGCTGGCGCTGGTGGTGCTGACCGCCGACTGCGTGCCGATCCTGCTCTCCGACGACGAAGCCGGTGTGATCGCGGCGGTCCACGCGGGCCGGGTCGGGGCGCGGATCGGGATCGTGCCCCGCGTGCTGGAGGCGATGGTCACGGCCGGGGCGCGACTCGAGCGGATCGGTGCGCTGCTGGGGCCGGCGGCCAGCGGCCGGCAGTACGAGGTGCCCGCCGAGATGCGTGCCGACGTCGAGGCGCATCTGCCCGGCAGCGCCACGACAACAGTGCGCGGTACACCGGGACTGGATCTGCGTGCCGGGATCCGGCGTCAGCTCACCGCGGCCGGGGTCGGCGCCGTCGCCGAGGACGCGCGCTGCACCATCGAGGACACCACCCTGTTCAGCCATCGCCGCGGCGCGCCGACCGGGCGGCTGGGCAGCGTTATCTGGATGGAGCGCGCCGCCTAGCTGTTGCTGCGTCGTCGGGAAATCTGCCGGGGCCGGCACCGCACGGGCGCGGTGCCGGCCGCGAATCCGGTGACCGAGTAGCGGAGGAGGAGATTCATGAGCGCAGCGATATGCCGAAGCCGGATCGGCGACGGCCGATGAGCGGAACCGGGAGTGCCGCGCGCGGTGCACGACGCCACGGGCCGGAGGATTCGGCAGGTCGCACGCCAGGCGATGGACCGCGGGAAACAACCGGGGTGGGGCATCGGTCCGCCGGTCCCGCTGTCCCGGACAGTGGGCCGCCGGACTCGGGAACCGCGGCCCGCACCGATGTGCTGGCCCGACGGCTCACCGGGTTGCTCGCCCGCATCGATGCTGCGTGCGCAGCCGCGGGGCGTGATTCCGGCGAGGTGCGCCTGCTCCCGGTGACCAAATATTTTCCGGCCTCGGATATCGCCGTGCTGCATCGTCTGGGCCGCCACGACTTCGGCGAGAACCGGCCGCAGGAGGCCGGTGCCAAAGCGGACGATCTGCGCGAGCTACGGCCACTGCGCTGGCATCTGATCGGCCGGTTGCAGCGGAACAAGGCGCGGCAGGTGGCGCGCTGGGCGTACGCCGTCCAATCGGTGGACAGCGAACGTCTGGCGACCGCCTTGGAGACGGCGGTCGCCGCGGCGCTGGACGCCGGCGAGCGGTCCGAGCCACTGGAGGTGCTGATCCAGGTGAGCCTGGACGCGGACCCGGCCCGCGGCGGCGTGGAACCCGCCGGTGTCCCGGCGCTGGCGGACCGGATCGCGAGCTCCGCCGAACTGCGGTTGGCGGGGATTATGGCTATTCCGCCGCTGGTCGCCGATCCGGACGCGGAATTCGCGCGGCTGGCCGAGGTCCACAGCCGGTTACGCGCCGCGCATCCCAGTGCCACGGAACTGTCCGCCGGAATGTCCAATGATCTTGAAAGAGCTATTGCCCATGGATCGACGTGTGTGCGTGTCGGTACCGCCCTCATGGGGGAGCGACCGATAACCTCGGCGTAGCAAACAAACCTCATCAGTCACATTCGACACATATGCTGGGACACGACGAGGGCTGAGCAAGACTTCAACACCCGGCCGCCACCGGGGCCGAAGGAAGGTCGACCAGAATGAGCGAGCGCAGCGAGCGAGTAGTGGGCGCAGCCACGAGCGTGGTCGTGACGGAGCCGAGGGACAGCGAGGTGCAGTCATGAGCACACTGCACAAGTTCAAGGCGTACTTCGGCATGGTTCCGCTCGAGGATTACGAAGACGACTACGTCGACGATCGCACCCCCCGCGGGGTCGAGGATCGCGGCGGGCGCCGGCCGCGTGACTACTCCGACCGCGCTCCCCGCGACTACGACGACCGTCCGGACTACGACCGGTACGCCGAGGACCGTTACGACGGTCCCGACTACCGTGAGGCGCCGTACAAGGCCCCGTACCAGCCCAGCTACCCGCCGCCCCGGCGGGACGACTACCCGGGCGACACCTACGCCGACGATTACGAGGGCCCGCGCCGCCCCACCCGGATCGACGCCCCCCCCCCCCCCCCGGGTAGGCCCGGGGGCGGGGCC
>NZ_JARWNW010000166.1 GCF_029868325.1 Nocardia carnea | reverse complement strand
ATCGATTACAGCAAGCATCGGTTCACCCGGGAAACTTTGCGCCTGCTGGTCGATTTGGCGGACGAGGCCGGGGTGGCGGCGCAGCGGGACCGGATGTTGCAGGGCAGCCATATCAACACCTCTGAGGATCGCGCGGTCGGGCATACGGCCTTGCGGCTTCCGCCGGGTGTTGGCGGGTAGGGCGCCCGGTCCGGGGGCCAGCCCGGCGGGTAGCCCCGCGCCGGCGATCCGTTCCCGGCCCTTGCTGGTGGTCAGCCGGGAGGCGTAGGTGGCGGAGACCAGTTCCGCGCCGTCACGGTAGGTGAGCAGGCAGTTGCGCAGCCGGTGCGCCAATTCGGTCATCGCCCCCGACCAGTCGCTCGCGGCGACGGGCTGTTCCATCGGGGCCAGGATCCGGTCGGCGACGGCGCCGAGCAGTGCCTGTTTGTTGGGGAAATGCCAGTACAGCGCGCCGGGCTGGACGTGGAGCGAACCGGCGAGCCGGCGCATGGTGAGGTCGGCGAGTCCGTACTGGTCGAGGATGGTGAGGGCGCCGTCCACGACATCGTCTCGGTGTAGCTGCACAGTCGGTCCTCCCGGTGGCTTCGATACGCCCCTGACGCTACCCCAGCCTGAACACTGTTCAATCTTTGCCGCTATCCTGCCCTGAACGCTGTTCAAGTCCGGTGTGCAGGCCCGCCGCCGCACACCTCCCGACGAAGGGATCCGCCAGTGACCCAGGCCCCTGTCACCACCGAGATATCCGCCGGCGATGTGCTGACCGTCGCGCGGGAGCAGGTGCTCGAACGCGGTATCGGGCTGTCCCGGGAGCAAACCCTGGACGTGCTGCGCCTCGGGGACGACCGGCTCGAGCAGCTGCTCGAACTCGCGCACGAGGTCCGGGTGAAATGGTGCGGCCCGGAGGTGGAGGTCGAAGGCATCATCAGCCTCAAGACCGGCGGCTGCCCGGAGGATTGTCATTTCTGCTCGCAATCGGGGCTGTTCGCCTCCCCGGTCCGGGCGGCCTGGCTCGATATCCCGAGCCTGGTCGAAGCGGCCAAACAGACCGCCAAGACCGGAGCCACCGAATTCTGCATCGTCGCCGCCGTACGGGGCCCCGACGAGCGGCTGATGGCGCAGGTGGCCGCGGGGGTGGAAGCCATCCGCAACGAGGTCGACATCCAGGTCGCCTGTTCCCTCGGGATGCTCACCCAGGATCAGGTCGACCGGCTCGCCGCGATGGGCGTGCACCGCTACAACCACAACCTGGAAACCGCCCGCTCCCACTTCCCGAACGTGGTCACCACCCACACCTGGGAGGAACGCTGGGACACCCTGCGCATGGTGCGGGCCGCCGGGATGGAGGTCTGCTGCGGCGGAATCCTCGGCATGGGCGAAACCCTCGAACAGCGCGCCGAATTCGCCGCCGACCTGGCCGCACTCGAACCCGACGAGGTGCCGCTGAACTTCCTCAACCCCCGCCCGGGCACACCGTTCGGCGATCTCGAGGTCCTGCCCGCCGCGGACGCCCTGCGCGCCGTGGCCGCCTTCCGGCTCGCACTGCCCCGGACCATCCTGCGCTTCGCCGGCGGCCGCGAGATCACCCTCGGCGACCTGGGCGCCCGCCAGGGCATCCTCGGCGGAATCAACGCCGTGATCGTCGGCAACTATCTGACGACCCTGGGCCGCCCCGCCGAACAGGACCTCGACCTGCTGGGCGAACTCCAGATGCCGATCAAGGCACTCAACGAGACATTCTGATCGGCGGCGCCAACCGCGGAAGGCAGGGCCGGATGAGTACTGTCGGCGATATGGACGAGCGCTACAACCCGTTCACGGGCACGCGGGTCGTACCCGGGCACGACGAGCCGGTCTCCCGGGCCGTCGCACTGGGGCTGGAACCGCCACGGTTCTGTGCGCACTGCGGGCGCCGGATGGTCGTGCAGATCGATCCGGACGGCTGGCGGGCCCGCTGCTCGCGGCACGGAGTCCTCGAGTCCGCGTCCGCGGAGAGGCGGTAGCGGTGCCCGGGTCACGCGGTGGTGCCGCGCGCAAGGAACACCGCGGCGGCGGGCGCAAGGAGTGGCGTGCTGCCGTGATGGTGCTGGCCGCGGTGGTGGTGCTGAGTGTGTTCGCGGGCGTGGTCTGGGGTCTGCTGGTACCGACCGAACTGGTACTGGTGGTCGAACCGGGCCGCGGCGCCACACTGGTGGGGGAGAGCCTGCACAGGTTCGACGCCCTGGCGATCTTCGCGGGCCTGGGCGCGGTGACCGGCGTGCTGTCCGCGGCCGCGGCCTGGCGGTGGCGGCGTATGCGCGGCCCCATCCAGCTCATCGGGCTGCTGCTGGGTTCGGTGGCCGGGGCGTGGGTGATGGCGTGGATCGGGGAATCGGTCAACACCTGGGACAACCCGCGGCCCGACGATCCGCCGGTGGGTCAGATCGTATCCTTGCCCGTCGGTCTGGAAAGCCCGCTCGCCCTGCTGGTCCAGCCGCTGACCGCGGCGCTGGTCATCCTGATCCTGGCCGGGCTCAGCACGACCGAGGATCTCGGTAGCGGATTCATGAGTCCCTTCGGGGAATCACGTCCCCAGCCGTATGCGGAGCCGGAATACCCGGACTACGACCAGGCCTTCTACCCCGGCGAACCGTCCGCCCGGGTACCGGCGAGCGGCCCTGCGCAGCCCGGAGCCCAGGTGCCGGCCGGCGGTGAAACCGCGCTGTCACCGCACGAGTCGCCGCCTGGACCGTCGCTGTCGAAGTAACGCGCGGCCGCTCCGGAACCGAGCAGCGGCAACGGTTCTCGCCGGCCGGGTCCCGTCCCGCGCAGCGGGATTACGCCCTGCCCGCCGCGCGGCCCCGGCCGCCCCGCCGTAGGCTGACTGCGTTCGGGAGGACGACAGAGAGAAGACGTCGTGGGGTTCACCAGTTCACTCGTGGTCGAGGAGATCGACGGGAAGTTCTGGAAGGTCCGGGAGCCGCTGACCTATCAGGGGGCGGACGAAGAATTCGAGGTACCGGCGGGTTTCCGCACCGATTTCGCCTCGGTGCCGCGGCCGCTGGTCTGGCTGATCCCGCGGTACGGGGTGTATACGCGGGCGGCGATCCTGCACGACTACCTGTGCCGCACGGAACGGGTCGGGGCGGCCGACGCCGACGGTATCTTCCGGCGGACGCTGCGGGAATGCGATGTCTCCCGGCCGCGGCGCTGGATGATGTGGGCCGCAGTGCGTTTGGGTAGCCGGCTGAAGGGGATATCACCGGCCGCGTTCGCGGTGTTCCTGGTGATCGCTGTGCTGTCGATCGTTTTCGTGGCGATACCGACCGTTGTGGTCGCGGTGTTCCTGGTGCTGTTCTGGTTCATCGAACTGCTCGCCTGGCCGGTGGACCGGCTCGCGCCACCGGAGCGGCGTACCCGGGTTCCCCGGCCACAGATGCGAACCTGAGCTGGACAAGCCGGCAGGGGCCGTGCGCTCGGGTACCAGGAGGTTCCAGGTGTCAGCCGCGGGGCCGGAGTGCCGCGAACTCGTCGGTGACCCGCAGGTCCGAATCGGTGAAACGGTAGACCGACGCCGGCCGGCCGCCCGCCCGGCCCGGTGTGGCGGTATCGCCGGTGGGCGTGATCACCTTGCGGCGTGTCAGAACTCGCTGCAGGTTCGTGGTGTCCACGTCGTACCCCAGTGCGGCGCAATAGATCTCACGCAGCGTGGACATGGTGAACCGGTCCGGCGCCAGGGCGAAGGAGATATTGGTGTAGGACAGTTTCGCGGCCAGCCGGGTGCGGGCGTGCTGTACCACGGTCCCGTGGTCGAAAGACATCTCCGGGAGCGCGGACACCGGATGCCAGCGGGTATCGGAGGGGAGCTGCGGGTCGGCGGTGAGCGGGACCAGCCCGAGGTAGGCCGAGGCGATCCGGCGCGGGCCGGGCACCCGGTCCGGGGCGCTGAACACCGACAGCTGCTCGAGATGGTCCACCTCCCGCACATCGACCTTCTCGGCCAGCTGGCGGCGGGCCGAGGTGTCGAGATCCTCGTCGTTGCGCAACCGGCCGCCCGGTAGCGACCAGGTGCCCTGCTGCGGGTCGAGGGCGCGCTGCCACAGCAGGACGGCGAGTTCGCTGCGCTGTCCGGGCGGTCGGCGGTCAATCCTCCCGTCGTGACCGCTCTCACCTGCGGCGATATTGGCGGGGAAGCGGCGAACCTGGAACACCGCGGTGAGCGATTCATGGATGGTGCTAAACTGGTCCACGTTTTCGATCATAAGTCGAAAACCTGGTTGAGTGCGAATCGGCAGGGCTGCCGAGAGCACGAAGGAAGGAGCGACCATGGCGACGATGGGAGCAGAATTGGCCCCGGCGCCGGGTACCGCACTGCGGGAGCGGATCGTCGACGGGCCCACGGGCTACACCGGGGTGGAGGCGACACCGGAATGGGCGGCCGAGGTGAAACGCCTCGCGCGGCAGCGCAACGCGACCATTCTCGCGCACAACTACCAGCTCCCGGAGATCCAGGACGTGGCCGATCACGTCGGTGACTCCCTGGCGCTGTCCCGGATCGCGGCCGAAGCCCCCGAAGGCACGATTGTGTTCTGCGGTGTGCATTTCATGGCCGAAACCGCCAAAATCCTGAGCCCCGAGAAAACCGTGCTGATCCCCGATCAGCGGGCGGGTTGCTCGCTGGCCGATTCGATCACCGCCGAGGATCTGCGCGACTGGAAGGCCGAGCACCCCGATGCGGTGGTGGTGTCCTACGTCAACACCACCGCGGCCGTGAAGGGCCTGACCGATATCTGCTGCACATCCTCCAACGCCGTGGATGTCGTGGCCTCCATCGACCCGGACCGCGAAGTGCTGTTCCTGCCCGACCAGTTCCTGGGCGCGCACGTCAAACGCGAAACCGGCCGCGAGAACATGCACATCTGGATGGGCGAATGCCATGTCCACGCCGGAATCAACGGTGACGAACTCAACGACCAGGCGCGCGCCCACCCGGACGCCGAACTGTTCGTCCACCCCGAATGCGGCTGCGCCACCTCGGCGCTCTACCTGGCCGGAGAGGGCGAATTCCCGGCCGACCGGGTACATATCCTGTCCACCGGCGGCATGATCGACGCGGCCCGTGCCGCCACGTCGACCCAGGTGCTCGTGGCGACCGAGGTCGGCATGCTGCACCAGCTGCGCAAGGCCGCTCCCGGTATCGATTTCCAGGCCGTGAACGACCGCGCCGCCTGCAAGTACATGAAGATGATCACCCCGGCCGCGCTGCTGCGCTGCCTGGAGGAGAACCGCGACGAGGTGCACGTCGACCCGGAAACCGCTGCCAAGGCACGCAATTCGGTCCAGCGCATGATCGAGATCGGGAACCCCGGCGGCGGGGAATGACGCACGGGGCGGTCGCCACAGGCGGGGGTGGCGGCCCGCGTCGTAGGAGGTCATCGCCGGAGCCGGCCGGCTCGGTGAGCGAACGCCTGCGCCGCGTATGGCGCGAGGGGGTCGTGCCGGTGGTTACCCGAGAACTGCCGATGCGCGAGCAGGTCCGGGTACCGGCCGTGCCGGCGCCTCCTCGGTAACTGCTGCGGGCAGTGGAGGACACGATGACTGGTGAACTATGGAAACCGGCATGGGAAGAGCGCGCGGACCTGGTCGTGATCGGTGGTGGCGTCGCCGGGCTCACCGCCGCGCGCGCCGCCTCACGGCTGGGGCTGCGCGTGCTGATTCTGAGCAAAGGGGGCCCCAGTGATACCGCCACCCAGTACGCGCAGGGCGGTATCGCGGTGGTCGCGCCGCAGGGCGATTCGGTGGACTCCCATGTCGCCGACACCCTGGCCGCGGGCGGCGGACTGTGCGATCCCGCCGCGGTGCGATCCATCGTCGAAGCCGGACCCGACGCGGTCGCCGCGCTGACCGATCTCGGCGCGGTGTTCGACCTCGGCCGCGACGGCCAGATCTCGCGGACCCGTGAGGGCGGGCACAGTACACGTCGCATCATCCACGCGGGTGGCGACGCCACGGGCGCGGAAGTGCAGCGGGCGCTGTCGGAGGCGGGCCTTCCCGTGCTCTTCGGGACAGCCGTACTCGACGTGGTCACGGACGAGTCCGGTGTCCAAGGGGTCGTCGCGGTCTCCGGCCGAGGTCCCGGAATTGTGCACGCACCGGCGGTACTGCTGGCCACCGGTGGTCTCGGACAGTTGTACGCGCTGAGCACCAACCCCGCCGGAGCCACAGCGGACGGGGTGGCGCTGGCTTTGTGGGCGGGCGCGGCGGTGGCGGATCTCGAATTCCTGCAGTTCCACCCCACCGTGCTGTACTCGCCCGGCGGGATCGGCCGGCAGCCGCTGATCAGCGAGGCGGTGCGCGGTGAGGGCGCGGTGCTGGTCGATTCCCGCGGAGAATCGGTAACCGCCGGGGTCCATCCGCGCGGCGATCTGGCGCCGCGGGACGTGGTGTCCCGGGCGATCGCCGCGCGGCTGCGGGAACTCGGTGCGGACCACGTCTACCTCGACGCCCGCGGAATCCGCGATTTCGCCTCCCGGTTCCCCACCATCACCACCTCCTGCCGGGTCGCCGGGATCGACCCCCGCCGTGACCTCATCCCGGTGGCACCCGCGGCGCATTACCAGTGCGGGGGAGTGGTCACCGACCTGCACGGCCGCACCGGTGTCCCCGGGTTGTACGCGGCCGGCGAGGTCGCGCGCACCGGGTTGCACGGCGCGAACCGGCTCGCGTCCAACAGCCTGCTCGAGGGTTTGGTGATGGGTGAACGGGCCGGCCTGGCGGCGCTCGAGCGGCTGGGTGAACCGGCACAGGTATCCGGCCGGTCGGTGCCGGAACGTGGCGCGCTGCCGCGGGCGCTGGTCCAGCGAACGATGACCGAACACGCGTCGGTGGTGCGCGAAGGGCGCGGCCTGGCACGGGCCACGGCCATCCTCGAAACCGCTGCCGGCCAGGGTGCTCGGTTCCCGGCCGAAAGTGCCGAGGCGCACTCCCGGGCCACCGTGCCGATGCCCGCGGAAACTCTGCCGCCCCAGGCATCCGGTGGGTTGCCGGACGGCCCGGCAGAGTTGATCGCACGCTTCGAAGATTCCGCTCTGACCGTCACAGCCCGCGCCGTACTGCTGGCGGCTGCAGCGCGCACCGAGAGCCGCGGCTGCCATACCCGCGCCGAACACCCCTTACCGCAGGAAGATTCGGCCCAGCCCATGGTGATACGCCTGGACGATTCCGGCGCCCCGTTCCTTGCCACAGATGCCACGGGGTTGCCGGTTGTGCATGGACTGGGCATGCCCTCCCGCACCGGTGGTCGTGCCACCGCGGGGACAGGCCCATCGGACGCACCATCGTGAACGGCACGGGCGGAATCCGGGACCGTACCTGTTGCGGACGGGCCCAGGGCGTCATCCGGCATTGCGCGGCGCCCGCGGAGAAGGAAAAGAGGAGTACAGAATGACTTTGGACCCCGGGCTGGACCCCGACGCGATCCGCGGCATCATCCGCACCGCGCTCGACGAGGATCTGCGCTACGGCCCCGATATCACCACCGTCGCCACCGTTCCCGCGGAAGCCGTGGTGAAGGCCGCGGTCGTGGCGCGTCAGCCGGGCACGGTCGCCGGTATCGATATCGGGCTGCTCGTGCTCGACGAGGTGATCGGCGCCGACGGTTACGAAATCACCGAACGCGTCCCCGACGGCACCCGCATCGCCGCCGGCGACGCTGTGCTCGGTGTTGTCGCCCCGACCCGCGGCCTGCTCACCGCCGAACGCACCATGCTCAACCTGCTCTGTCATCTGTCCGGTATTGCTACCGCGACCGCCGACTGGGTGGACGCTGTAGCGGGCACGAACTGCCGTATCCGTGACAGCCGGAAAACCCTGCCCGGCCTGCGCGCCCTGCAGAAATACGCGGTACGCGCCGGCGGCGGCGTCAATCACCGCATGGGCCTGGGCGACGCGGCACTGATCAAGGACAACCATGTGGTCGCCGCGGGGTCGGTGGTGAACGCCCTGCACGCCGTCCGCACCGCCGCTCCCGATATCGACTGCGAAGTGGAGGTCGACAACCTCGACCAACTCGACGCGGTCCTGGCCGAGAACGTCCAGCTGGTCCTGCTGGACAATTTCCCGCTCTGGCAGACTCAGGCCGCCGTCCAGCGCCGCAACGCCGCCGCCCCCGGCACGAAACTCGAATCCTCCGGCGGACTCACTCTGGATATGGCCGCGGACTACGCCCGCACCGGCGTCGACTACCTCGCCGTGGGCGCGCTGACCCACTCCGTCCGGGTACTCGACCTGGGCCTCGATATGTAGCGCGATGCCGCTGTGATCCGGCACCGCACCGCTCAAGCCACGACCGCGAGCAGTGCGGTGGCGGCCGCGATGAGTTCGGGATCGCCGGTCGCCTGCGCGCGCCGCCGAGCCTCCTCGACGGTGATTCCGCGGCTGCCCAGACGCCACACCGTATCGGCGTCCATCCGCACCGCAGCCGCGGGATCCGCGCAGACTCGGTCCAGAAGACTCCATCCCGTGCCATCGCTGACAGCCGCCCAGCGCCCACCGGCCGGCCCGGTGACCTCGAAGCTCACCTCTGTACCCGCCGGCCGGACGCACCCGCTCAACGCCACCGGCAGCGCGTGCAGGAATGTCACCACCACCGGCCGCAGCAGCTCCGGCTCGCCGGCCCCCGGCCGCCCCACCGCGTCCCGGATCTGCTGCTGGTGCACCCAGAACTCGGTGTACTCCCGGGCACAATCGAGCCAGGCCGGGCTCGTGCCCGCCCCGGCCCAGGACACATCCAGGTATGCGGGCCCGGTGGGATCGGTCCGTTCCCACAACTCATCCAGCTGAGGGCCGAGATGGGTCAGCAGGTCCACCATGGTGGCCGGGCTGCACTGGCGCATCGCCGCCACGAATTCACCGTTGATCCGCGCCAGATAGGCAGGCAGTGATTCACCCGGCGCGAAGGGAACACCGCTGTACCCGTCCCGGCTACCCGACAACCGGCGCAGATAGTCGTCGAGAAGATGCGCCACCACATCCCGCACCGCCCACCCCGGGCAAACGGTGGCCGCGGACCACTCCGCCTCCTCCAGTGATCCGAGCAGGTCCAGCAGTGCGCGACGTTCCCGCAGGAACAACGGCCGAGCATCGAATACCAGCATGCCCCCAGTCAAACGACGACCGCGCTCCCCGCGCCACCCATTTCCGTAAACAGTTCCCGACCCGCCCCGGCCGGCCTTCACACCGAGCACTCGGCATGAAGCGGCTCTCAGACTCCGGAGGTGAGGTAGTCGTGCCCGCCGATATAGGTGGTGTGCCCGCAGGGCACCACGGTGTCTATCGATCCGGCTACCGCTTCGGCGAATTGGTCGAGGGTGGGTAGAGGCCCGCCGATGCGGCGGGTGGCCACGGCTTCGGGGTCCCGGCGCTCCAACAGCCGGACCACGATCGTCCCGTCGATCATGTCACCGGAGACGACGACGAATCCGATCCCGTGGGCGGTGAAATCCGGGATGAGCGCTCGTAGTGCGTGCTCACCGGCGCGTTTGCTCGCGGCCACCGGCTCATACCCCTGCGGCAACGGACCGCCTCGGTCGTGGAAATGCGCTTGATGGCTGGTGACGAAGACGATTCGCCCACCGGCCGGCATCAGCGGCAGGGCGAGTGTGGCCAGCCGGACTTGCGCGTCACGATTGAGCCGCAGGGCGTAGCCGGGGTCGGCGTCGCGTTCCAGCTCAGTGAGGCGTTGCAGGTTCTCTGGGATTGGTCCGAGTCGTGGGCTGAAGGTGAGTCGGGCGGCGTGTGGGCGCGTGGTAGCCGGAAATGACGCGGGCGAGCTCGATCGGCAGGTCGTGCCCGTGGTCCGGCGGGTCGCACGGAACATATGCCGTGTGTGGAAGGTTGCTCTTATCGATATCGGGTGAAATCGAGGAGTGCCATGCCGAAGCCTGCCGACGCGGCATACCACTGGAACGGCGACCAACTGGATCTGGAGCTGTACCTGAACAGGATCGGGTACTCCGGGCCGCGTACCCCCACGCTGGCTGTCCTGCGGTCACTGGTCGCCGCCCATACGACTTCCATCCCGTTCGAGAATCTCGAGGCGGTACTGGGCCGGCCTGTTCCGCTGGACCTGGAAACTTTGCAGGACAAGCTGTTACGGCAGCGACGGGGTGGTTACTGTTACGAGAACGTCACTGTGTTCGGGGCGGTGCTGGAACGGCTGGGCTTCGGCGTGACGGGGCTGTCGGGGCGGGTCACGATGGGTGCCGACGGGTTGCGGCCTGCCACTCATGCGTTGCTGCGGGTCACCACCACCGACGACGACCGGATATGGATCGTTGATGTCGGGTTCGGAGCGGGTCCGGCCGCACCCTATGCGCTTATCGACAGCCCGGCGGAGTTCGTGCTCGGTGACTGGCGGTTCCGGCTCGCCCGGGAATTCGGCGAGCTGGAGACCGAACAGTGGGTGCTGCACCAGTTCGCGAAGGATGGATGGGTCGACCGCTATACCTTCACCCTCGCACCGCAGTACCGGATGGATTATGAGGTCGGCAACCATTTCGTCGCCACCTCGCCCCGGTCGCCGTTCACCCGGCGCCCGTTCGTCCAGCGTTTCCATCCCGACGCCCACCACATCCTCGACGGCCGCGTCCTGACCAGCGAGCACCCCGACGGCTCCAGTCGGTCACGGGAACTGGAGCTCGCGGAGCTACCGGAAACACTGGCAAAAGTGTTCGATATCGAACTTCCCGACGAGGATGCCGCGGCATTGCTTCGCGCCCCGTGGGCCTCAGCGGGGTTGGTTGACGTCGAGTAGGGCCGCCCAGAATTCCTGTTGCACCGCATCCCACAGATCCTGGTGTTGCGGCAACACCTCACGGGCATCGGCAAGATCGAGCGGGTCCGCATCGCCGGCGAAGACGACCATTTCAGGTGGCGCCGACGGCCGCGGCTTGCCGGGCCACTGGACCGCGGGACTCGAGTCGCCGAGCAGCAATACGCGCCGAATCCACGGGCGTCTTCGGGCCAGCGACCAGTCCGCGGTCTTCTTCCCGTCGGTGGTTGTCGTGGTACGCAGTCCTTCTCGCTTCATTCGGCTTCCTTGTCCGGCCGCGTGAGGTCGGTCCCCTGTCGGCTCTCTCGTCGAAACGAACTGCGCGCCGAACGGAATAGGCGTACCCCAACGGCAGGCACCGCCCGCGGGGAAGCGGGCCGCAGCGTCGGAACGAAATGTGCGCCACATCGCGGCCGCGGATCGGTAGCGAGAGGTATGGGGCAGACGAGGTGGTGACCGGCCGCCCGATGCGGAGCCCCCATCCAGTCCTCCTGTCACAGAACAGCACTCGACTGCCCGCGTTGCATGCCTGCACCAGGCGTTACCGCTTGATCGCAGTGTTCCAAACTCCGGGTGAAGATGCAACGGGAGATGCATCTGCATCTTCGAATAGATATGCACCTGCAAGTGCATCTGTGTGTACGGTAGGACCGCGAATCTCGTTCATCGACAGGAACAGTGAGAGAATCATGTCCGATCCCACTTCCGAATCCTCATCGAAGCCGAGTGCAATCGCCTGGCGGAAAAGCTCCTTCAGCGGACCGAACGGCAATTGCGTTGAGCTGTCGCAGCTTCCCGGCGGCCTGATCGGAATGCGCAACTCCCGAGACCCCCAGGGTGCCGTGCTGTCCTATACGCGCGCGGAGTTCGCTACCTTGCTGCGCGATATCAAGGGCGGCCGCTTCGATAGCCTCATGCTGTAAGGTGTTGCGGGGGCGCAGCCACAAGGGGATACGGATGCTTGCCGGATGGGAGCCGACTCGATGACAGCCAGGGCCGACTCCACGGCGGCGAGGTTCGACCACAACGGTGATGTGACGGCCCGGGCCTCCATCGACCGCGGCCCCACCGTCCTGCGGATCGCGCTCGGTGTCCAGCTACGGAAACTGCGCGAGGAACGCGGGATCAGCCGCGAGACCGCGGGCGAGGCGCTGCGCGCTTCCGAATCCAAGATTGCCCGGCTCGAGTTGGGTCGAACCGGATTCAAAGTACGCGATATGGGCGACCTCCTCACGCTGTACGGCGTGCACGACGCCGACGAGCGTGATCGCTTCCTCGCTCTGGCTCGTCAGGCCAACCAGCCGGGCTGGTGGCATCGCTACAATGACCTGCTGCCCTCCTGGTTCGAGACCTACGTCGGTCTGGAACAGGCCGCCCTCGGCATTCGCATCTATGAGACCCACTACATCCCGGGCCTCTTCCAGACCGCCGACTACGCCCGCTATATCTTCGGCCTCGATTCCCGGCAGGACGCCCAGCGTCTGGTCGATATGCGGATGCGGCGCCAGCGCATATTGACTCGCACACCGAACCCTCCCAGCGTATGGGCGGTTGTCGATGAGCATGTGCTGCGCAGGCTGCCCCCGGATCCCTGCGTGGCCCGCAATCAGCTGCTGCACCTGCTCGAGCTGACCGAGCAGCCCAATATCACCATCCAGGTGCTCCCGGAATCGGCCGGTCCCACGCCCGCCGAAGGCGGCTCCTTCAGCATGCTGCGCTTCCCCGAAGAGGAACTGCCCGACATCGTCTATCTCGAACAGCTCACCAGCGCACTCTATCTCGACAAAGCGGTCGACCTGCAGCACTACCGGAAACTGATGGACACCCTGTGCGCAGGTTACGCCCACCCCGTAGGGAGAACCCCCATTCTCCTCCAGGAGCTCCTCGACGCAGTCGGCTAGCGGCGAGGGCTGGAGAATCACTCTCGGCCGACGACCCGATCGAAGACAGATGTCCACTGCGCGGGATACGGAACCGAAGCCGCACTCGCCACCGTGTCCCTTCACCGCGGGCACGACCGAACACCGGCCCCTTGCCGGAGCGGTTCTCCCGCCGAAGCGTGACGTTATGCTCTGCGGGACACACATATTCGGCTGTCAACTCCACGGCGCACGTATCCGGGCTGAGGTAACGTGTGGATCGATCACAGGCCTCAGCGATCCGATCGATCCGCCGACGTCCGTGGCCTCGGACCTGCCGACTATGAGGTGCAAGATACTGTGGATATCCGCGACGTCCCGCGCGCGCCCGGCCGATTGCCTGTCGTCGGGCACGGCTGGGGACTATGGCGTGATCCGGTCGGCTTCATGGTGGATCTTGCCCGCGTCGGGAAGATCGCGCGTGTCGATATCGGCAGTCGCGTCCTCTATGTCATCACCGATTTCGAACTACTCCACAGGGTGTTGGTCGAGAACTCGGATGCCTACGAGCGAGGGCTCCTGTTCGAACGCATCCGTCTCATTTTCGGGGAATCGCTGATCGTCGCGGACGGTGCGCAGCACAGGGATCTTCGTCGCCTGCTTCAACCAGCGTTCCACCGAACAGAGTTGGCAAGCCACGCGCACACCATGAAGCGGAACGCGGACGCATTGGCGAGTTCGTGGCGGCCGGGCCAACACGTCGAGGCGCGTTCGGCAATGTTGGAAGTGGTGATCGCCAATGTGCTCGAATCCATGTTCTCGCACAAACCCGATACCGGAGAGCTCCGGTTCATCTCGGGTGTAGTCGAGGACATAGGCGCGGGCGCCATGGTGGGCAGTGTGCTGCCCAAGAAGCTGGCGAACCTACCGTTACCCGTGAACCGCAAATTCCTTTCTGCCGGAACGCAACTGCGGGAATACTGTCAGGATCTGCTCGTCGCACGCCGGGGCAGCGGTGATCGCCGCAACGATTTGATCGATATCCTGCTGGATTCCTCAGATGACGAACACCACAGTGACAAGTTCCTGGCAGAGCAGGCCGTGACCGTACTCTTCGGCGGGATCGACCCCTCGACCACCACGCTGACCTGGGCTCTGTACGAGTTGTCGCAGCGTCCGGAGGTGGCTTCGACATTGCGGCAGGAGATCTCCGATGCGGGAGAACTCGATCCCGGAGACCTCGACCGGCTCGACTATCTGAACCGGTTCCTGAACGAGGTCACGCGGATCCATTCACCACTACTGCAAACCCGGCGCACCGTCACCACTGTCGATCTCGACGGTTTCACATTTCCGGCCGGGACAGATATCGGCTACAGCATTGCCGCCATTCATCGAAACCCGGATATATTCGCCGAGCCGGACACTTTCGACCCCGATCGGTGGCCGGCCTCGAGCGCCGGAACGAAATGCCGGAGCTTCGTCCCGTTCAGCATGGGCAATCAGATGTGCATCGGCAACAACTTCGCTTGGACGGCAATGCAGACGACGCTGCACAGTTTGTTGTCGAAGTGGGAGTTTCGGCCGGTCGTCACCGAGAAGGTCCCGCGAGCAATGGGGCCGATCCCTGGGATCGGCAAGCTTCCGCTCGAGGTTCGTCCGGTCTCCCGGTAACGGTACGGCCGATTCGATAACCGTGACGACCCCGCAGCGGCGCCGTGAATCAGGCACCTGATTTGGTGACCGCAGCTCTGCGGTATGCCGAAAACTTGCGAACCAGGACAGGCAGGACAGCAGCGGTGACGAAAAGGACGACTGCGAAGAGGACGAAGTAGAGCAGCGATCCGTTGCGGCCGAAGCGGGGGAGGAACGCGACTTCCTGGCCGGTTGCGGCGACGGCGTTGAGGAACGGGGCATAGGCCTGCAAGGTGTACCCGTGGGGCAACATATTGATGGAATTCTCGGCCACATAGACCCAGAACAGCAGAACGGCCACAGCGGCGGACGGAGTGCGAATCAACGACCCGACCGCGACACCCACACCGCAAGCGGCGAACCCGTAGCTCGGCACGGTCCAGAGGAACCGGATACCGGCCGAGTCCGTGATGTCTACAGCACCATAGATCTGGGGGAACTGGGCCGGCAGCGTGAGCATGACGACGACGAGCAGAACAACTGTCGACACCGCAGTGATGGTGCCGTAGTAGAACCACCGGGCCAGCGCAACGGTCCAGAACCGGGGAAACAGGAACGCATTGAGATCACTCGTCCGACCGCGCCACTGCGCGGCATGGGCGTAGGCGGTGGTGACCATCATGACCGAGACGGACAAGGTGATCACCCAGTACACCGAGTTGGTGGTGGAGACTGTGGCCAGGTAACTCTGTCCAGGGAGGACTGCGAGCCGTTCTGCGACGGCCGCGATTCCGAAGGTGACGATCAGCGGCAGCACGAATGTGAGGGGAACCGCGACGATCCACAGAAAACTACGCCCGGTGGTGCGGGTCCATTCGGCAGCGATACCGCGGCGGATCAGTGTGGCCGCACCGGGACTGTTCATGAGGCCGTGCCGGACGCGATATCGGTAGGCAGGCCGGCGATTCGCAGATAGGCGTCCTCGAGGCCGGTCTCGCCAGGACCCAAGGTGTCCATGAGGTGGGCGAACGGCTGGTCGGCCAGAATGCGCCGGTTTCCGAGGATGACGATATGGTCGGCGTTGCGTTCGACCTCATCGAGCAGATGCGTGGCAACGAGGACACAGGTCCCGGCATCGGCGAGGTCGCGCAGCAGTTCGCGTATCCAGCGGATGCCTGCGATATCGAGGCCGTTGAGAGGTTCGTCGAGCAACAGGGTTCGAGGTTCGGAAAGTAATGCGGCGGCGATGCCGACACGTTGGAGCATACCGAGCGAATAGTGCCCCAATCGGCGATCGGCGACCCGGGCGAGGTCGACGATCTCGAGAACGTCGCTCACCCGCCCGGTGGGGAGGCCACGGGCGCGGGTGATCCAGCGTAGGTGCCGCCGTGCGGTGTGACGTGGGTCGAAGGCCCGGTAGTCGATATGCAATCCGAGCGTCGCCGGTGTGGTGTGATGGGCGCGGACGACGGTGCCGTCTACCTGGATGGTGCCGAGGGCGGGCGCGATGACGCCGCAGATACTCCGCAGCAGTGTGGTTTTACCGGTGCCGTTGAGACCGAGCAGGTAGGTGAGTGCCCCGTCGGCCACCGTCAATTCGGGGATTTCGAGAACGGTGACGCCTGGATAGCCCAGAGTGAGGTCACGGATATCGATCACAGTGCTCGCAGCCGGTCAGAAATCGCAGGCCATCGCCAGCCCCACGGCCTTGACACCCTCACACACGGAGCTGTTGGACAGCTTCCAGACACCGTCGATACGCTTCCAGACCACGCGTGCGACCAGATCCGGTTGGCCCGCTGTCTTGCTGCGCAGCATAGCGGTGTGCACATTGCCGTCGTGGGTTTCGGGACCGGTGATCTCGTTCGATCCGCGCGGAGCTCGATACAGGCCGATGTTGTAGAGGGTGCGCGCCACCACGACGGCCCGCATACCGCCTTCCATATTGGCCGCCTTGGCCTCGTCGGAGGCGGGTTTCTCGATCAGGAACGCGACCTGGGCATCCAGATCTTCCAGGGTAGGAATCTCCCGGGTGATGAGGAACTCACCCGGCGCCGCGGAGGCGGCAGGGGCATTGACAACCGAGGCGCCGGTGGTGACCGCGGCGACCGTTGCGATTGTCGAGAGGACACCAGCAACAACTTTGAGGGTCTTCATTTTCATCCTCTGATGGACCGGGACAGCACCTGCTGCAGGCTCGACGATGCAGGTGGCCGACAAATCAGCGTGTTCGAGACTACTTCTGGTCATCTCGGCTCCTCACGGTTTGCGCCCGACGGCACCGAGCATGACCATTCGAGTGTCCGGCAAGCCGGGGCGGAGCCACTGCTGTACCGGCACCACGCCGGGATCGAGCAACTCGAAACCGGCGAGGAATGCCTCCGTCTGCGCTGTGGACCGAAAGGCCACCTGCGCCGATGTGCCGTTGGTGCCGGCGAGTACCTGGAGTATCTCCGGGGAGGAAGCACTGGAGCCATGAGTGATCGCCAGGTAACTGCCCGGCGCCATCCGATCACGGAGGGCGGCGAGGATCTCGGCGGGGTGTTCGTCGTCCATCACGTAGTGCAGCACACTGACGAGCGTGATGGCTACGGGCTCCGCGAGATCGATCAGGTCGCTCTCGATCAGCTGATCGAGAATGTCGTGGGGCCGGCGAACGTCTCCCAACAGTGCTGTGACACCGGGCGATCGGGCCAGCAGTGCATCACAATGGGTGACCACGACCTGGTCGTAGTCGACATACACCACCCGTGCCGACGGTTCGATCTCCCGAGCCACCTCGTGCACATTGGGCGAATTCGGAGTACCCGAGCCGAGATCGATGAACTGACGGATACCGGCATCAGCGGCCATCTCGACCGCTCTGCGCATGAAGCTCCGGGTGAACCAGGCCAACGTCTTGAGTTCGGGTGTGCTGGACAACATTTGACGAGCCATGTCTTGGTCGACATCGTAATTGTCCTTTCCGCCCAACAGGTAGTCGTACACCCGGGCGGAAGTCAGCTTTTCGGTGTCGAACGGGCTCGGCGTCCGGCTGCTTTCCGGCGCAGGCCCTTCGATTCCTTCGACCACGGGTGCAATCGTAGCCGACGGCCACCTCGGGTGTGCGTTCCTCCGGAGATCTCTCGGCCTCACACGGAGTGGGATACGGGTTACCCGAACGAGTCAGCGCTCAGCCCGGCCGAACCGCGCTCCCCGGATCCGGCTGTCGACGAAACATCTTCCGGCGAAATGCGTTCCGGCGGCGCTGCGTGACCACCGGTCGTCTTCACAGATCGGTTTCGGCCAGGGCGACTGCGTGAGCTACTGCGGACCGTGCCCGGTCGACGGTGCTGTACCGGCCCAGACCACACGGGGCCGCGATATCCAACAGGCCGCCGTAGGCCGACTCCGCCGCCGCCAGGCTCTGTCGTGCTTGCTCGAGCGGCTGCTCCGGATGCGCGAGCCCGGCGGCAACTCGCGTAGTGGCGGGCAATTCGAGGCGGGCCAAGGGCTCGTAGTACCGCGGTTGCACCGGTGCCAGCTTGCCGTTGCCGATGGGCAGGTGGACGAACTCGAGATGCCTTCCCGCGGGCCAGTATCGCGCAATCGCGTTGGCCAGCACGACGACCGCCTCCGTGGACCTCGGCGCCACGACCGGCTTGTCGTCGAGGCTCCCGTAGCAGAGGTGTACCCCAAAACGGGCACCGTGGGGTGCCCGTGCCACGAGGCGTGCGATCGCTCGACCCGCCGCGGTGGCCACAGCCTGCCGCAGGACAGCGGGCAGCCGTGCGCAGAGCAGCGTCTCCGCGGCAAGTTCGAGTTGGAATACGACGTTGTCCCCCAACGACTCGTGGATCCGGAGGATTTCCCTGACGGTCGCGTCGACGATCGGGCGGTAGTAGGGGAAGCGTCGGTCACCGCGGTGCGCCGAGCGTCGGCGCCACACGAGCATCCGTGCCTCGAATGCGATGAAACCGATGACGAACGGCGTCGGTATGCCTACCTGTAAACGTAGTCCGGGATCTGTTCGGCGCATATCGGCCAATGCCTCGACGGCACGGCCGGCTTCCTCCGCATAGCCGAGTGCGGCGTCGATATCTGCTTCGCCCAGCGATCGCCCCGGCCGGAGCCGAAAGGTGTTGCGGGAACGCAGCGTCGACCAATCACCGCGCCGCACCGCTTCCAGCGCGGGGATGCTGTCGAGCCGATCGATGATGGGCCTGATGTACCACTGGGCGCGATAGGGATCCGCTTCGCCACCGGGAACCAGGCCATCCAGGAATTCACCGGCAGTGTCGACGGCGAACGCCATCGCCTTGGCTGGATTGTCCAACTGTGCGGGCAAGCTGCCCACGAAGTGAACCCTACGCTTCGGCTGCACGTCGTCAGTGTCGCACAGGGCTGTCCCGGCAGGACGGTCAGATCCCGATGAGCCTCAATGATTACCTGCGCGAGAGCGGAGGTTTTGTGGGTCCTGCCAACGGGCGGTTGCTAGATTGCCGGTATGGAAGCCGCGCATCAGGGGGCCGCGGGCAGGCTGCGTAGTCTGCCGACGCGACTGATCAACCAGACCGCGCTACTGGCCGACCGGGCGACCGAACAGGCGATGGCCGGTACGGGTTCGCGCCGGTACCACTACGCGGTGCTGACCACGCTGGACGAAGGCGGCGCCACCAGTCAGGCCGAACTCGGGCGCCGCACCGGAATCGATCGCAGCGATATCGTCGCCGTCCTGAACGACCTGGTGGCCAGGGGGTTCGTGGAGCGCACCGCCGATCCGGATGATCGGCGGCGCAATATCGTGAACCTGGCGGGTCCCGGCCGGGAACATCTCCGCGAGCTGGACCGCAGACTGGACCTCGCTCAACAGGATCTGCTCGCCGCTCTATCCGCCGCGGAACGCCGCACTCTGGTTACGCTGCTCGGCCGGATACTCGACGATCACGCGACGCGGCCGGCCGGGAAATAGTCCGGCGGCGGAGTCGGTCAGCAGCTGCGGACCATGGTCTGCTGGTGGACTCGTTTGCCCTGGTAACGCAGCCCCGGCACCGGCGGCGTCGATCCGTGCGGGGCAAAACCCATCCGTTCGAAGAACCGGACAGCCCGGGTGTTCTCGACCAATGTCTGCAGATAGCACCCGGAGGAACCCGCCGACCGGAGCCGCGCGAACCAATGTTCCATCAGTCCGTCCGCCGCGCCGGTGCCTCGGGCCTCGGGCACGACATTGATGTGCAGATGAGAAGGCCAGCGCGGATCGTGGATTTCACCGGCGGCCGGTGTACGGCGCAGCGCCGCGCTCGCGGCGTCGAATGCGCTGCGGGCGAAGAACAGAACCGGCCGGGGACGCAGGATCAGGCGGTGCGCCCGGATGGCGTCCGCGATTCGCTGGTCCTCGCCCGGGAAAGCGTCCGTATCCACGCAACCGGTGAGGTAACCGATCAGTTCGCCGTCGGATTCGGCCAGGAACAACGATTCGGGTTCGCGTTCCATATAGGGATCGAGGTATATCTGCGCCTCGGATTCGGGATGGCCCCACAGGGATTCGGTCGGCGAACCCTGTCCCGCCCGCAACGCCAGCTGCCGTAGTGCCGGTCGGTCCCGTTCCTCGAACGTTCGGATTCGCATGGCGGCAATCTATCTCGAAGCGCCGCTCAGGCGGTGAGTTCCCGTTCCAGGGGAGTGCGGAAGCGGGGGATCGGCCGGAGCTCGCCGTACCAGCCCGCGGCGCGCTCGGCCTCGGCGGTGACGAGGGCGCGGGCATCGGCCCCGATATCTTCCAGCAGCCGGGTCACGATCTCACCGTCCTTACGTTGCGCCCAGCCCCCGACTATCCGGCCGTCGAACCAGATACTCGGCCCGATATTGCCGTTGCGGTCGAACAGTTGTTCTTTGTGCCCGCCCAGGTACCAGTCGCGGGATTGCCAGCCCATCGGCGTGGGGTCCAGTGCGGGCAGCAGGGCCGCCCAGGGTTGCGGCGGCGGGACCGGGTCGAGATCCTCGGCGAGGAGCAGCCCGGTGGTGCCGTCGAGATCGACCTCCACCGTATCGAGCCGGGCCAGTGTTGTGCGGACCTGCCCCAGCGTCCAGCCCGTCCACCATTTGATATCGCCGATCGGGGCGGGGCCGAAGGTCCGCAGCCAGCGGCGTACCAGTTCGGTGCGGGCAACGCCGGCGTCCAGGTCGTCGATGGGCGCGGGCAGCCAGGATTCGGCCGGCGCCCACGAATACTGGCTGCTGGACCAGCTGCCGCCCGGCCGGGCCCGGACGATCCGCCCCTCGGTGCCGAGTAGTAGGAGCACCCAGGTGGTGATGGAGGTCGGTTTGGAGTACGACTTCTCAGGGCTCGTATTCACCTGGGTGCGCAGCGCGGGGACATCCTTGCTCAGCTGGGCGCCGGTAGCGCTGCCCCGTGCCAGAAGCGCGCGATAGGTGTCGTCTGCGACGGTGGCCAGCCAGGACTCCGGATCGCCGTCGCCGATACCGGCGTCCGCCAGGTACTTCGCGTAGGTGCGGCGTTGCCGGGCAGCCAGATCGCCGGCGCAGGAGGCGTGCAGCACGGGCGCCAGCTCGACCGGCGCCACGAACATGGTGCGCCGCATCGCCAGCATGCGCAGCAGCGAACGATCGTCGTACAGTGCGCGCTCGACGTGGGCCGGACCGAGCGCCGTGCCCCGAGCGGCCACCGAGAGGTGCACGGTGGCCGGATCGGTGGCGTGCAGTACCACCAGGGAGCGCGCGATTTCGGCGACGTCGCCGCTACGAGACTCGACTGCCAGCCGATGCCGGATCCCGAGGCGTGCCCGTCGCTGCTCGGTGGTGAAGGCGTACATGAGGCGGATGGTAGCGGTGCCCACCGACATTCGCGGCTGCGCGGAGGCCGGCGCCTGGGTCGCGCCACTGCTCACCGCCGGGGCGCGCAGCAGGCTGCGAACTGCCGTTACCGCCCACCGGCCGGTGGGCCGGTTCCTGCACCGGAACGGTCGTACCCCGGCGGCGGTGGGCCTGTCGCCGCGACGCGAGAGATCCAGCGGTCGCCGGATCGGAGCGGGCGGCTCGGAGCGGGCGCTCGAAGCCGGGCTCGGTGATCAGCC
Organism: Nocardia carnea; assembly: GCF_029868325.1. Classification (GTDB taxonomy): domain Bacteria; phylum Actinomycetota; class Actinomycetes; order Mycobacteriales; family Mycobacteriaceae; genus Nocardia; species Nocardia carnea_C. The sequence goes on along the minus strand of NZ_JARWNW010000166.1, from coordinate 51,552 downwards.
CGCGGCATGGCCCCCGCAGTGGCGGCTCCTCGGGGGCGGGGATCTCCTCGGGGGCGGGGATATTGCCCACGCCGCGTTGTTGCGGCGAATTGCCGACGGGCCCAGTGTGGTTCCCGCTCACCCGGCCTCCGGCGTGGAAATATTCCCGTTATGAGCAGACGTGCACTGAGCTATTTGGCCGGGTTACTGCTCCCGGCGTTGACGGCGACCCTGCTGGCCGCTCCCGCGGCCGCGTCCGACGCCTGCTCGGTGCATACGCGCCCGGTCGCGGTGCCGGTCGACGGTGAAATGGCCACCGGCCTGGTGTACGAACCGCAGGGCTGTACCGTCGGCAACGCCCTGGTGGTGGCCGCACACGGGCACAAGGGGTCCGCGGCCCAGTACTCCGAGTACCTGATCTCGATCGCCGCCCGCACCGCGACCCCGATCCTGTCCATGGATATGCGCGGCAGCCCGCAGTGGCCGACCGGCGATTGGAACCTGTGGGCCGGCTGGCGCGATCTGGTGGCCGCCACCCAGTGGTACAAGTGGATGAATCCCAGGGTCGCGCGCACCCTGCTGTGGGGCTGGAGCCAGGGCGCCATGACTTCCGGCCTGGCCGCCGCCTACGGACCCGCCGGTTTGTTCGACTACTGGGTCGATACCTTCGGCCCGTCGGATCTGTTCACCCATTTCCAGGGGCCCGCCGCCGACTATCCCGCGCTGCAGACCCAGATCCAGCGGGATGCCGGTGGTTGTGTCCCGGCCGTCTGCCCGCTCGCCTACGCCGAACGCTCCCCGGCGCTGCAAGCCGGCCGGATGAATATCCGGCACGCCTTCCTCATCCACGGCACCGCCGACGAGGTGGTGCCCTATGCGGCCAGTATGCAGATGCGTACCGCCCTCATGCTGGCCGGCAAACCGAGCACGATGTACTCCATCGTCAGCGGTCGCACTCTGGACGGTGTGGTGGAACCGGGCCGCCACAATGTCGGCCCGGCGCTGTTCGAAGCGGGCTGCGTGGTCGAACGACTGCTCCTGGGCACCGAACCCCTCGACGGCAACCGCGACTTCCTGGTCGATGTCGCGGCCGGGGTCGTCGCCGCGCCTCCGGCCCCGCCCGGCGCCAAATGCGCGGCATAACGTGCGGGCCGTTCAGACCACCGAATACCCGCCGTCGACACCGAGTACCTGCCCGGTGACCCAGGAATCCGGATGTGCCAGCGCGACCACCCATTCGGCCACATCGCTGGGCCGGCCCCGGCGGCCCAGCGGAATCTGCGCGGCTTCCTGCGCTTTCACCTGTTCGGCTTCGGTGGCGGACAGGCCCATCCGGTCCAGTGCTTCACTCTCGGTCGGCCCCGGCGCCACCGCGTTCACCCGGATCCCGGTATCGGCCAATTCCACCGCCCAGCTCCGGGTCAGCTGTTCGAGTGCGGCTTTCCCCGCCCCGTAGTGGCTGATGCCGGGCGCCGTCTTGGCGCCGAAAGTACTGGAAATGTTGATCACCGCGCCGCCACGGACGCGCAGATACGGCAGGGCGGCCTGTGTCACCAGGGTCGGTCCCAGAACATTCGTGGCCCACATGCGCAGGGCATCATCCGGATCGATCTCGCCGAGCCGGGCCGCGATACCGAACCCGGCATTGTTGACGACCACATCGAGTCGTCCGTTCATTTCCTGTGCAGCGCGAACCATGGTGGCGGCGTCGTCTGGGTCGGAGACGTCACCGACGTGGATACTCAGGGCCTTGGACCGGCGTGCGGTGTGCTCGAGCGCCGCCCGGCGCCGGCCGGTCACCACGACATCCATCCCACGGTCGGCCAGTGCCACCGCCACGGCGGCCCCGATACCGGAACCGCCGCCGGTGACCAGGGCGGTGAGGCCGGACAGGTCACCGTACGGCCGGCTGCTCGACGAGGAATGTTGTGCGGGGGAATCAATCGCCATGGCACCGACGCTAAACAGTGACACAGGTGTCAAGAGCAAGTCCGGAAGGCGATATGCGTATCGGTGAACTGTCGCGGCGGACCGGAGTGAGCCCGCGCTCTCTGCGGTACTACGAACAGAACGAGCTGCTACGGTCCGGCCGCAGCGCCAACGGCTGGCGGGAATACGAAGAATCCTGTGTCGGCCGAGTACGCAAGATCGCCGATCTGTTGCGGCGCGGACTCACCGTGGAGGGGATCAGACAGCTCGACGCGTGCCTCGATCTGCCCGATATGGAGGTGTGCGACGATCCCGGACACGCTGCCGAGGTCTATCGGGCTCGGCTGGGGGTGCTGAACGACCGGCTCGAACGCCTGCATGCGCAGCGTACGAACCTCATGGAGACACTCGGCGAGCTGGAATTAGCGCAATCACGCGTGCCGGACCCGGCGAAGCCACCCGGGCCGGCCTGACCGGCAGACCGGGGCCGGCCCAGCGTGCGGGTCCGGTCCGACAGGCTGCCGGGATCAGAGGGATTTCACCCAGTTGGACAGCAGCTGAGCGCCCGCGTCCCCGGACTTCTCCGGGTGGAACTGAGTGGCCGACAGGGCGCCGTTCTCGACCGCGGCCAGGAAGCGGCTGCCGTGTTCGGTCCAGGTGAGCTTGGGGGCGGCGAGATGGTCGCTGGGCGGCAGGTCCCAGGACCGGGCGGCATAGGTGTGGACGAAATAGAAACGGGTGCCGGCGTCCATACCGGCGAACAGCACGCTCTCCGCGGGGGCTTCGACGGTGTTCCAGCCCATATGCGGCAGTACGGGGGCGTCGAGTTTGTCGACGGTACCGGGCCATTCCCCGCAACCCTCGGTTTCCACCCCGAATTCCACCCCGCGATCGAACAGGATCTGCATACCCACACAGATGCCGAGCACCGGCCGGCCGCCGGCCAGCCGCTGGCCGATGATGCGTTCGCCGCGCACCTCCCGCAGTCCCGCCATACAGGCCGCGAAGGCGCCGACACCCGGAACCACCAGGCCGTCCGCCGCGAGCGCTGCCGTGTGATCGGCGGTCACCTCGACCTGCGCACCCGCCCGGACCAGGGCGCGTTCGGCGGAATGCAGATTGCCGGAGCCGTAGTCCAGCAGAACAACCGAAGTCACAGTGCCCCCTTCGTCGACGGCACACCCTGCACCCGCGGGTCGGGTTCGACAGCGGCGCGCAGCGCCCGGGCGACCGCCTTGTATTCGGCTTCGGTGACGTGATGCTGATCGCGGCCGTAGAGCACCCGCACGTGCAGCGCGATCCGGGCGTTGAGTGCGATGGATTCGAAGACGTGCCGGTTGAGCACCGTCGAATACGGTGCGCCGGGGTCGTTGCGGCCGCGTACGGGTGCGCCGGGGATCACGGCGTGCAGCAGATGATCGGGTTCACCGGTGTGCACGCAGTAGGGGCGGCCGGACACATCGACGGCGGCGTGCGCCAGGGTTTCGTCCATCGGGATGTAGGCGTCGCCGAAGCGGCGGATGCCTTTCTTGTCGCCGAGTGCCTGGCCGAGCGCCTGCCCGAACACGATGGCGGTGTCCTCGACGGTGTGGTGCGCCTCGATCTCGATATCGCCGTCGGCGCGCACCATGAGGTCGAAACTGGCGTGGGAGCCGAGCGCGGTGAGCATATGGTCGTAGAACGGGACACCGGTGGAGATATCGGTCTGCCCGGTGCCGTCCAGGTTCAGTTCCACCACGATGCTGGATTCCTTCGTGGTGCGCTCCACTCGCGCGGTTCGGTTCATGCTCACTTCCGTTTGTCGCTTCAGCTCTGCGGGGTCAGTTCGGTGGCGGCCAGTTTGGCGCTGACCCGCAGGAATTCGTCGTTCTCGGCGGCCAGTCCGATGGTGGCGCGCAGATGTCCGGGGATCCCCACATCCCGGATGAGGACACCTTCGTCCAGGTAGTGCTGCCAGGCGCGGGGCGCGTCGTGGAACGTTCCGAACAGCAGGAAGTTCGCATCGCTGGGCACCACATGGAAACCGAGGCCGGTCAGTTCCCGGGCGACTCGATCGCGCTGGGCGGCCAGTTCCGCGACGCTCGCCAAGGTTTCGGCGGCATGCTGCAGGGCGGCGCGTGCCGCGGCCTGGGTGACCACCGACAGGTGATACGGCAACCGCACCAGCAGCAGCGCGTCGATCACCGCCGGTGCCGCGACGAGATAGCCGAGCCGGCCGCCGGCGAAGGCGAACGCCTTGCTCATGGTGCGGCTGACCACCAGTTTCGCCGGATAACTGTCGATGAGACCGATTGCGCTGGGTTGTGCGGAGAACTCGCCGTAGGCCTCGTCCACGATCACGATGCCCGGGGCGGCCTCGAGGATCCGGGCCAGCTCCGGCGCCGGGATACTGTGCCCGGTCGGGTTGTTGGGGCTGGTCACGAACACCACATCGGGCCGGCGTTCGGCGATGGCGGCCAGCGCGGCGTCGATATCGATGGAGAAATCGGCGGACCGTTTCGCCTCCACCCATTCGGTGTCGATGCCCTCGGAGATGATCGGATGCATCGAATACGAGGGAACGAGACCCAGTGCCCGCCGGCCCGGCCCGCCGAAGGCCTGCAGCAGTTGCTGCAGGATCTCGTTGGACCCGTTGGCCGCCCAGACATTCGCCGCGTCCACCGCGATACCGGTCTGGCGGGTGAGGTAGGCGGCGAGATCGGTGCGCAACCCGACGGCGTCGCGGTCGGGATAGCGGTGCAGATCGGCGGCGGCGGCGCGGACCGCCTCGGCCACATCGTCGACCAGTGCGCGGGTCGGCGGATGCGGATTCTCGTTGGTGTTGAGCTGAACCGGGACACTGAGTTGCGGTGCCCCGTAAGGCGATTTACCGCGCAGGTTCTCGCGCAGCGGGAGGGCGTCGAGCCCGATACCGGCTCCGGGCACCGCGGGGCGCGGCCCGGCCGGGGCAGCGCCGGGAGTGGGGGCGGTCATGACAGCGCCTCGAAACGGGCCTGGACGGCCTGGCCGTGCGCGGGCAGGTCCTCGGCGTCGGCCAGTGCCACCACATGTCCGGCGACATCTTTCAACGCCGCCTCGGTGTATTCCACGACGTGGATACCGCGCAGGAACGTCTGCACGCTCAGCCCGGAGGAATGCCGGGCGCATCCGGCGGTGGGCAGAACGTGATTGGAGCCGGCGCAATAATCGCCGAGGCTCACCGGGGCGTACGGGCCGACGAAGATCGCGCCCGCGCTACGCACCCGGGCGGCGACCGCGGTGGCCTGGGCGGTCTGGATTTCCAGGTGTTCGGCGGCGTAGGCGTTCACCACTCGCAGCCCCTGGTCGATATCGTCGACCAGCACCGTGCCGGATTGGGCGCCGGACAGCGCCGCGGTCACCCGTTCGGCATGTTTCACAACGGTCAGCTGCGTGGTCAGTGCCGCGTCCACGGCGTCGGCGAGGGCGGGGCTGTCGGTGACCAGCACGCTCGCGGCGAGCACATCGTGTTCGGCCTGGCTGATGAGGTCGGCGGCCACATGCACCGGATCGGCGGTGGCGTCGGCCAGGATCGCGATCTCGGTGGGGCCGGCCTCGGCGTCGATCCCGACCAGACCGCGGCACAGCCGTTTGGCGGCGGTGACATAGATATTGCCGGGACCGGTGATCAGGTCGACCGGGGCCAGATCGGCGCCGTCGGTATCGGCACCCCCGTAGGACAGCAGGGCGACCGCCTGCGCGCCGCCGACGGCCCACACCTCCTCGACGCCCAGCAGCCGGGCAGCGGCCAGCACGGTCGGATGCGGCAGCCCGCCGAACTGTTCCTGCGGGGGCGAGGCCACCACCAGCGATTCCACCCCGGCCGCCTGCGCGGGGACGACGTTCATCACGACACTGGACGGGTAGACGGCGTTACCGCCGGGCACATACAGTCCGACCCGCTCCACCGGCACCCAGCGTTCGGTGACGGTGCCGCCGGGCACCACCTCGGTGGTGGTATCGGTGCGCCGCTGATCCGCGTGCACGGCGCGGGTCCGCGCGATCGCGACCTCGAGCGCCGCCCGGACCGCCGGATCCAGCCTGTCGAGGGCGGCCGCCAGTTCCGCGGCCGGTACACGCACGGTCTCCGGGGTCACCCCGTCGAATTTCGCGCCGAATTCCAGGGCCGCGGCCGCGCCGCGGTCCCGGACCGCCTCCACCACCGGCCGCACCTGATGCAGTACCGAGTCCACATCGACCCCGCCGCGCGGCAGCGCGGTGCGCAGCTGCGCGGTGGTGGGCGTGCGGCCGCGCAGGTCTACGCGGGCGAGCTCGATACGGGATGTCATGGTGGTATCGGTCCTTGTGCAGCGGCTGAGTACGACAGCACCAGGGTATCGGGCCGATACCAGTGGTTATCCGCGTGGTCCGGCTCAGGCGATCCGGGTGTAGACGATATCGAGCTGGTGTTCCCAGGTCCGCGGGTCCAATTCGGCGTCCGAGCGCTCCCAGGTGGCGCGGAATATGTTTCCGCTCTCATCGAGATTGCCGGTCAGCCGCTGAGAATCGCCGGGAGCGTCGCGCCAGATCCGCCACAGCGGCCCGGTGAGCGCGCCGTTGTAGATCCGGCGGGCACCGGCGCCGTCGTGCTGCAGCACCTTCAGTCGTTCCGGGTAGGCGTCATCGGTACCGACCACCCAGGTGCGGCTGATCGCCGGCTCGGGCACCGTCAGCCGGACCAGCAGGAAGGCGTCGCCGTCCAGCCATTCGATGGTGGTCCGGCCGACCATATCGGGGATCTGCTCACTGGTCGTCTTCCACTCGCCGATCATCGCCGCCATGGCGACGAGTGCCGAATCGGTCATCTGCGCGTCTCCCATCGGTGAAGCGGACTTCCGGATGTTTCAGCTGCAGCGGCGACGCAGTTCCTCGACACCCTCGCCGTCGAGTTCGTCGAGGACCACGGGCCGGCCCACCATCGCCAACGCTAGCGCTTCACCGCGTCCGCGAACCGTAGGTCCCGATCCCTTGACCCAGTCGAAATCTGTCGCGACGAACTGTAACCCCTTGGTGAGACGCCAGGGGCGGGCAAACGGATCGGGATGGTCGAGTACCGCCCGCAACCGGTCGGCGGGGATTTCGCGGGGCCGGCCCAGCGGGCGCCGGATATCCTGCTGATGGACCAGTAGATCGGCCAGGCCCAGTCGCGGCCACAACCGCGATACCGTGCGTGGCGCCGATTCGAATTCGGCCAGCAGTTCCGCCGGTGTCCGGCGCGACCCCTCCGCGGCCATGGCGTTGTTGAGGCCGTCGATGGAGAAGCGGTTGCGCACGGCGATACCGGCGTACTCGGTGAGCGGGATCGCGTCGTATCGCAGATGCCCGACCAGTTCCCGGACCCGCCAGCCGGTGCACAATGTCGGCGCATCCCATTCCGCCTCCGGCAGACCGCGCAGCAGGGCGGTGAACTCGGCTCGCTCGGCGGCGAGCATCCCCCGAATATCCATGCCGCACACCATAGCCCGGCTCCGGGCGCTGAGTTCGCGTTACGAATCAGCGGGTATCGCTGTCGATGAGCAGCGATCCGCCGGAATTCACCACGCGCAGTGTCGGATTACTGGTCTGGCCGCCGTAGCTGAGGTTGTTCACCCGCATATCCACCGAGCCGTCGGGGTTGTTGCCCTTGAAGGCTTCGATACGGCTGAAACTCTGCACGGTCCGGGTCGACCAGTACTGTTCGAACTCCTGCCGGCTGCCGTACGCCTGTTGCGCGGCGGGGGTCAGCAGCGACCACGAACCCGCCGGATTCATGTAGAACTGCTCGAGCAGCTGGCCGGCCTGGACCCATTCGACCTGCCCGGTACTGGGCGTGCTGCCCAGCGCGGGGGCGGCCGTCGCCGAGGTCCCGGGTGTCCGGGGCGCCGACGAGGTGACCGAGGTATCGGCCTGCGCCGAGCCGCCGTCGCCGGAATCCGAGGAACTGAACCACAGCACACCGCCGACCACGGCCGCCCCGGCGATACCGCCGATGAGTACGGCTCGCCGGACCCCGCCGCCGGAGCCTTCCGCGACGGGCTGGGTGGTGGTGGGGGGATGATTCGGTGCCCGCCGGGGTGGGCGGTCGCCGGTTCCGTCGTGGCCGGTGTCGGCGCGGGGTTCGGCTCGCCGGCGCGGGGCCGGGGCGGGCGCGGCACCGCGGGTGCGGCCGGGCACCGGTGTTTCCATCGTGCTGACGGCGGCTCCGCCGGAATGCCCGTTGCGGTCGAAGGCCTCGCGCGCGGGAACGAACCCGGCGTGCTCGGCAGTGGCGCCCGGATATCCGGCGAACTGCGCCAGCTGTTCGCGGGCCTCCTGCATGGTCGGCCGCAGCCGCGGATCGGCTTCCAGCAGGTCGAGCAGGAAATCGGTGGCCGGCCCGGCATTCTGCGGTTCGCTGACCTGACCGTTGGCCGCGGCATACAGCACTTTGAGCGGGTTACCGGACCCGAACGGCGGTTCCCCTTCGAGGGCGTGGAACAGCGTCGCGCCCAGGGCGAAAACGTCCGCGGCCGGGGTCGGATCCGCGCCCCGCGCGACCTCGGGGGCCAGATAGGCGGCGGTCCCGCAGATCAACCCGGTTTCGGTGAGCGTCACATCGCCGGTGGCGCGTGAGATACCGAAATCGGTGATCTTGACGGTGCCGTGCTCGTCGAGCAGCACATTGCCCGGTTTCACATCGCGATGCACGATCCCGGCCTGATGCGCCGCGATCAGCGCCGCCGCGACCTGTTCCCCGATCCGCGCGACCTGCGGCAACGGCAACGGCCCGTCGGAGGACAGCACCTGCGCCAAGCTGCGCGATTTCATGTACTCCATCACCAGGCACGGATCGCCGCCGTGTTCGGTGATATCGAACACCACGATGGCATTCGGATGCTGGAAACGGGCCGCGTTACGGGCCTCCCGGGTCGCGCGCTGGCGCAGTACATCGCGCTCGGCGGGTGGCAGACTGGGCTTTATATGGATCTGCTTGATCGCCACCGATCGTTGCAGACGCTCGTCGACGGCACGCCAGACCACGCCTGTGCCGCCGCTACCAATCTGCTCGACCAGGCGGTAGTGATCCGCGATCAACTGACCGGTATCGATGGCGCCCACTCCGAACTTTCTCGAATCGTGACCTGACGCGTCGGTGACCTCTCACGCGTTCGCCGATGAGTGTAGCGGGCACCCCGACCGGCCCAGTGGGTGATATCACCCAACGCCCGTCGCCCCCCGTTACCGCAGCCCGCGGCCTACCGACTCGCCACCGGGCGCGCGGCGCGGGCGAACCCCGGGCTACTAGGCTGTTGCGCGTGAGTCTTGTGTTGCTGCCTGCTGTCGATGTCGCCAATGGAGAGGCCGTCCGCCTGGTACAGGGCGCGGCGGGCAGCGAAACCAGTTACGGTTCGCCGCGCGATGCCGCGCTCGCGTGGCAGGACGCGGGCGCCGAATGGGTGCATCTGGTGGACCTCGACGCCGCGTTCGGCCGCGGGTCCAACCGGGAGCTGCTGGCGCAGGTGGTCGGCGAACTGGATGTCGCCGTCGAACTGTCCGGCGGTATCCGCGACGACGAATCGCTGAAGGCCGCGATGGCCACCGGTTGCGCCCGGGTGAACCTGGGCACCGCCGCGCTGGAGGATCCGCAGTGGTGCGCCCGGGCGATCGCCGAATACGGCGACCGGGTGGCGGTCGGGCTGGACGTCCAGATCGTCGACGGCGACTACCGGCTGCGCGGCCGGGGCTGGGTCAGCGACGGCGGGGATCTGTGGGAAGTCCTGGAACGGCTGGAACGGGACGGCTGCTCGCGGTACGTCGTCACCGATGTCACCAAGGACGGCACCCTCACCGGCCCCAACCTGGAGCTGCTGCGCGAGGTCTGTATGGCCACCGACGCGCCGGTGATCGCCTCGGGCGGAGTCTCGGCCCTGGACGATCTGACCGCGATCGCCGAACTGGTGCCCGAGGGCGTGGAAGGCGCGATCGTGGGCAAAGCCCTGTACGCGGGCCGGTTCACCCTGCCCGAGGCGCTGGCCGCCGTCCGTTGACCGCGCGCGGGGCCCTACCGACCGCGACAAACCGGGAGCCGAAGCGATGACCAGGGCAGAGACCGAACTGGCCGGGTTGCTGACCACCGCGGCCGAAATACTCGACGGCGTCGGCGACCGCTTCCTCGAGGGGCGCGGCGCCCCCAGTGCGGTGGCCAAGGGCTCCCGGGATTTCGCCACCGAACTCGATCTGGAACTCGAACGCACCATCTCCGAGCAGCTCGTGGCCCGGACCGGTATCGAGGTGCACGGCGAGGAGTTCGGCGGGCCGTCGCTCACGAGCGGCACCGCATGGGTGCTGGACCCGATCGACGGCACCTTCAACTACTCGACCGGCCATCCGCTCACCGGCACCCTGCTCGCGTTGATCCGCGACGGCGAACCGGTGCTCGGGCTCGCCTGGTTCCCGCCGCTGGACCGCCGGTACGCCGCCGTCGCCGGTGGACCGCTGCTCGTGGACGGGGCCGCCCGGCCGCCACTGCCCCCCGCCCTGCTCGACGAGGCGATGATCGGGTTCGGTGCCTTCAATATCGAATCCACCGGCCGCGTCCCGGGCCTGTTCCGGCACCGGGTGCTCGGCGCCCTGAGCCGGTTGTCCTCCCGGGTGCGGATGCACGGCTCGACCGGAATCGACCTCGCCTTCACCGCCGACGGCACGCTCGGCGGCGCGATCGTGTTCGGTCACCATCCGTGGGACAACGCGGCGGGCGCGCTGATGGTGCAGTGCGCCGGTGGGATCGTCACCGACCTCGAGGGCGCGGACTGGACGATCGAATCCGGTTCGGTGCTGGCGGCGGCGCCCGGTGTGCATGCCGAACTACTCGAAATGATCGCCGCCGCCCGCGGCAGCGGGTTTGCCGTGCCCGGTAGTGATCGCGATACCGGTGCCGACGGTGGCGCGCAGGCTCCTACGGGTGAGGCAGAAACGCCCGTTTCCGGCGGCGCCTGGGCCGGCTCGGAGGGCGGGGTGGACACTGCCCACTCCGGTGGTGTGGACAAGGCCGCCCCGGGCGGCGGTGAGGAGCGCTCATGACCCTGGCGACACGTGTCATCCCCTGCTTGGACGTCGACGCCGGGCGGGTGGTCAAGGGCGTCAACTTCCAGAATCTGCGCGATGCCGGTGATCCGGTCCAGCTCGCCGCCGCCTACGACGCCCAGGGCGCCGACGAACTCACCTTCCTCGACGTCACCGCCTCCAGCGGTGACCGCGCCACCATGTTCGACGTGGTCACCCGGACCGCCGAGCAGATCTTCATCCCGCTCACCGTCGGCGGAGGAGTACGTACCGTCGACGATGTGGACCGGCTGCTGCGCGCCGGTGCGGACAAGGTCTCGGTGAACACCGCCGCCATCGCCCGCCCTGAGGTACTGCACGAGATGTCGCAGCGGTTCGGGTCGCAATGCATCGTGCTGTCGGTCGATGCCCGCACCGTGCCCGACGGCGAACCGGACACTCCGTCGGGCTGGGAGGTCACCACGCACGGTGGTCGCCGGGGCACCGGGATCGACGCGGTCGAATGGGCGGTGCGCGGAGCCGAGCTCGGGGTGGGGGAGATCCTGCTCAACTCGATGGACGCCGACGGTACCAAGGCGGGTTTCGATCTACCGATGATCCGCGCCGTCCGCGCCGCGGTCTCGATTCCGGTGATCGCCTCGGGCGGTGCCGGCGCGGTCGAGCATTTCGCCCCCGCGGTGCAGTCCGGTGCCGACGCCGTACTGGCCGCCAGCGTCTTCCACTTCGGGGACCTGACCATCCCGCAGGTCAAGGACGCCCTGCGCGCGGCCGACCTGGTGGTGCGCTGAGATGGCACTGGATCCGGCGATCGCCGCCCGGCTCAAACGTAACGGCGCCGGGCTGGTGGCCGCGGTGGCGCAGGAACGCGCTACCGGCGCGGTGCTGATGATGGCGTGGATGGACGACGAGGCACTGGCTCGCACCCTCGAAACCCGCCGCGCCACCTACTATTCCCGGTCCCGCAAGCAGTACTGGGTCAAGGGGGAGACCTCCGGGCATACGCAGTACGTGCACGAGGTCCGGCTGGACTGCGACGGCGATACGGTCCTGCTGGTGGTCGACCAGCGGGGCGCGGCCTGCCACACCGGCACGCACACCTGTTTCGACACCGACGTGCTGCTGCCGTCCGAACAGGTGTGACGACAGCCCGGTTGCGAGAGCGTACGGCGTTGTCGAGTGCCTGTGACGCACTGTCAGCCCGGCGATATCGTCCCGGGCGTATAGCGGCTGATCTCGATTTCCCGGACGAGCCGGTCCTCGATCCGGAAACGGATGAGTGCGAAGGGGTGCCCGCCGGGCGCGATAATCGCCGCTGGGCTGCCGGCGAGGAGAAGGGTCGCGGTGACGGCGATCCGGTCGGTGAACAACCGTGTTTCCTCGGCGACGGCCGTGGCCCCGCGAACCTCGGTGGGCGCACCCGCCGGGAGCAGGCGCGGATCGACGGTCCGGACGGCGTCGGGCGCCAGCAGGGTGACCAGCCGGGCGATATCGCCGCCGCGGGCAGCGGCAAGGAAGGCCTCGACGATTTCGAGGTGCCCGGCGATCTCGCGCTGCCCGGAGGTGCCGGGGCCGTCGGCGCCGGATTCGGGCGGCCGCGCCTCGCGCAGCCTGCCGCGGGCCCGGCTGGCCAGTTTCTTCGCGGCCGCGGGAGTCGCGTCGAGTACGGCGGCGATCCGGTCGAACGGCACCGCGAAGAGATCGTGCAGCACATAGGCCACCCGCTGGGCCGGTGACAGTTCGCCGAGCAGCACGACCAGGGCCCGGGACACGTCCTCGCGGCGGAGGAACGCTTCGTCGGCGCCGGCCTGTTCACCGCCGATATCGTCGAGCAGCAGCGGGAGTTCGCCGCGGCGCTCCCTGGCCCGGAGCAGATCCAGGCACAACCGCGCCGTCACGGTGGTGAACCAGGCGTCCGGTTCGGCCACCTCGGAGAGGTCCGCCGCCTGCACCCGGGTCCACGCCGTCTGCACCGCATCCTCGGCATCCTGGTACGAGCCGACGATCCGGTGGGCGAGCGAGAGCAGCCGCGGCCGGGCCAGCTCGAATTTCTCGACTGTTTCCACGGGTAGGTCACCTTTCGTGCGTGACGGACGTCAGGAGGTGTGAGAGATGACAACCACGACAAGGCACGCCTCGAGGAGACAGATATGAGCGTACAGATTCTGCGGTTCACCACCGCCCCGGAGCGGATACCAGAGGTCGAGGAGGCCGTGACGAAGTTGTTTGCCGCGGTGGACGCTGCCGGTCCCGACGGGATCGACTACACCGCGATGCGGGTGGGCCCGGACGGTGAGTTCGTGCTGATTCTCCGGCTCGCCGACGCCAACCCGCTCCTGGATATCCCGCAGGCCCAGGAATTCCGGGCACGGCTGGCCGAGTGGGCACGTGGCCCGGTCGCGCCGCGACCCGCCGTTGTGCTGGGCCGGTACACACGGTGACCGGCGCGCTGGATATCGCTCTGTTCGTCGCGACCGTGGCTTGTGTGCTGGCGAATGCTGCCGAGGTCGTCGCCAAGGCCGTGCGTGCGCCGTTCATGGTCCGGAATGCCGCCGAAGCCGGCGTGGCACCGAAGTGGATCCCGTACCTGGCGGTAATCGAAGGTGCCGGTGTGGCCGGGTTGGTCGCGGGACTTCTCGGCTGGGAATCCCTAGGGCTCGCCGCGGCGGTCGGGCTGCTCCTGTTCTTCGTGGGAGCGGTCGGCGTCCACATACGAGCACGGGTCTTCCACAACATCGCGTTCCCGGCGGGTTTCCTGGTGCTGGCGCTGGCCGCCACTGCCTACTTTGCCTGGGCAGCGGGCTGAACCAGGAACCTCGCTCAGGGGGCAGTGCGGCCGAGGACCGTGGTCAGGTGGGTGGCGAGCGTATCGCCGAGATCTGCCATCGCCGCGGTCTGCTCGGCGTCGAGCCCGTCGAAGACCAGCCGCCGCACCACATCCATGTATCCGGGCGCGGCCTCCACGACCTTCTGGTGGCCCTCATCGGTGAGTTCGGCCAGGACACCACGTCGCCCGGTGGTCGCGGTGCGCGTGGCCCAGCCCATCCGTTCGAGTTTGGAGACCACATGGGAAAGTCTCGATAGCGATGAATTTGCTCGATGGGCGAGCTCGCTCATCTGCAGCCGCCGGTCCGGCGCCTCCGAGAGCAGGGTGAGCACCCAGTACTCGAAATGAGTCACGCCGGACTCGCGCTGCAGGTCGGTATCCAATGCCCCCGGCAAGCGGTTCAGCACCGCGACCACTGCGCGCCAGGCCCGTCCCTCGACCGGGTTCAGCCACTCCGTCACTAATCCGCCTTCTCTCCGGCCCGGTGACGATTCCGGCATGTGTCACCGGGCTACCGAAGAAAAGTTTGCCACGACTTCGCTCGAACATGGGTCAACTCGGAAACGAAGGTGAGGCCATTCACACGAACGAAGCGGATCGAGGCCCGCTACGCGCTTTTTCGCGTGCGGAGAAAATCCAGTGCGCGGTCGGCGTGTACATTCGCGCGCAGTTCGCTGCTGATCACGGTCAGCACGCTGCGGTCGGTGTCGATGACGAAGGTATGCCGCTTCACCGGCATGAGCTTGCCCAGCAGCCCGCGTTTGACCCCGTACATCGCCGCGACCGATCCGCCGGTATCCGACAGCAGCGGGTATTCCAGCCGCTGCGCCCCCGCGAACCCGGCCTGGACGTCGACAGCATCGGCGCTGATCCCCGCGCAACTCGCGCCCAGCGCCGCGAACTCGGCGGTGAGATCGCGGAAATGGCAGGCCTCGGCCGTGCACACCGGCGTATTCGCGGCGGGATAGAAGAACAACACCAGTGGCCCGCCGGCCAGCAGCGAATCGAGGGAACGGAGGGCGCCGGTCTGATCCGGGAGTTCGAATACCGGGGCGGGCTGGCCGATCTGCATACCCGGACACTACCGCCGTCGGCGGGTCCCGCGGGGTGCGTCGAGCACGCCGGTACCCGGCTGGAATGATGGTTCGAATGCACGGCGCGACCACTCCCGCGACTACCACCCGCGAACGATTCCACGAACTCGCCGCCGAACACCGGGTCGTCCCGGTGACCCGGAAGGTGCTGGCCGATTCGGAGACCCCGCTGTCGGCCTACCGCAAACTGGGCGGTGACCGGGCGGGCACGTTCCTGTTCGAATCCGCGGAGAACGGCCGATCCTGGTCGCGCTGGTCGTTCATCGGCGCGGGTAGCCCCTCGGCGCTCACCTCGGTCGACGGCGCCGCCACCTGGCTCGGCGCCACTCCTGCCGGTGCGCCCGCCGGCGGCGATCCGCTGGACGCCCTGCGTGAAACCCTCGAACTGTTGCGCACCGAACGGCTGCCCGGTCTGCCGCCGCTGACCGGCGGCATGGTCGGTTACCTCGGCTACGACGCGGTGCGCCGGATGGAACGCCTGCCCGAATACGCCGAAGACGATCTGCACCTGCCGGAGATGGTGCTGTTGCTGGCCACCGATCTGGCGGCGTTCGACCATCACGAAGGTGCGATCACGCTGATCGCCAACGCCGTCAACTGGAACGGTACGTCCGAGAATGTGGACGCCGCCTACGACGACGCCCTCGCCCGGCTCGACCGGATGACCGCCGCGCTGGCCGCGCCCGCGGTCTCCACGGTATCCGTGTTCGACCAGCCCGAACCGGATTACCGGCGCGCCCGCACCCCGGACGAGTACGGCGCCGGGGTCCGCCGCCTGGTCTCGGAGATCGAGGCCGGGGAAGCGTTCCAGGTGGTGCTGTCGCAGCGTTTCGAAATGGACTACGGCGGCACCCCCATCGACCTCTACCGGATGCTGCGCGCGGCCAACCCGAGCCCGTACATGTTCCTGCTGCACATCCCGGACGGCGACGGGAACACCGCATTCTCGATCGTCGGGTCCAGCCCGGAAGCGCTCGTCGCCGTACAGGACGGGGTCGCGACCACGCACCCCATCGCGGGTACCCGCTGGCGGGGCGCCACCGAGGAAGACGATCTGCTGCTCGAGAAGGGCCTGCTGGCCGACGAAAAGGAGAACGCCGAACATCTCATGCTCGTCGATCTCGGACGTAACGATCTGGGCCGGGTCTGTGTACCCGGGACGGTGCGGGTCACCGAGTACCGCCATGTCGAGCGCTACAGCCATGTGATGCATCTGGTCTCCACGGTGACCGGCCGCCTGGCCCCCGGCAAGATCGCGCTCGACGCGGTGCGGGCCTGTTTCCCGGCGGGCACACTGTCCGGTGCTCCCAAGGTGCGGGCCATGCAGTTGATCGAGGAACTCGAACCCACCCGGCGCGGGGTGTACGGCGGTGTGGTCGGCTACCTCGATTTCGCCGGTGACGCCGATACCGCGATCGCCATCCGCACCGCCCTCCTCAAGGACGGCACCGCCTACGTCCAGGCGGGTGCGGGCGTGGTGGCCGATTCCGAGGCCGAATACGAGGACACCGAATCCCGGAACAAAGCGATGGCGGTGCTGCGTGCGGTCGCCGCCGCCGAAACGGTGCGCGCCTTCGGTGACGAGGAGGCAGCCGACCGGGAATCGGTATCCGTGACCTCCGGAGGCGGCGTATGACAGCCGACGATCCCGCCCGCCGCCCACTCACCGGGGACTCCGGCGGGGCACCCTCGAGCGGCACTCCGGGGGCCGGCGCGCCCGCAGATGACGTAGCGGAGATCCGCGCGCAGAGTGATCCCGGCCCGAATACGAGCGATTCCGCCGGCGATACGGGAGGCGCGGAAGCCATCCGGCCGGCTGGGACCGAGTCCGCGGCTGCCGTCATCGGTATGGGCGGAACGGACCCTGGTGCCGAAGCGGCCGCTGCCGCCACGAACGGTGCGGGCTCTGTGGCGACACCCGGCCCGGATGCCGGTTCGGGTGGCGCTCACTCGGGCGCGCCCGGCTCCGTGGCGGATAGCGCCGCTGGGACGCGCGCGACCACGGCCGATACGGGTGGATTCGCGGCAGCAGCGCAGGGCTCCGCGGAAGCGGCCGCCGGGTCTGCCGGTGAATCGGTCGCCGCTCGACGCCGGCCGATCGACTGGGGTGACGAGGAAATCGAACCCGCCGCCGAGACCGGGACCGCTCGGGGCGCGCGGCAACCGGTTACCGCGCTGGCCTTGCTCGCCCTCGGCGCCGCCGCGCTGTGGGGGTCCTCCCGGCTCACCTGGGTCACGGTGACCTCCGCCGACGGTTTGACCGAGCCGCGCACCGACGAACTGAACGGCGGGGTCTGGTTCGGTGCGCTGACGCCGCTGGCGCTGGTTCTGCTGGCCGCCATCGCCGCCGTGCTGGCGACCCGGGGCTGGATGCGCCGGCTGGTCGGTGTGGTGGTCGCCCTGATCGCCGCTGTGACCGCGGTACCGGCGCTGGCGCTGCTCACCGGGTCGGGAGCCACCGAGCAGCGGGCCACCGATCTGGCCGGGCTGCCGGGGCGCGCCCAGGTGCAGGAGCTGGTCACCTCGAGTGGTCCGGCCGCGCTCACGCTGTGCGGTGCGCTGGCCGCGTTCGGTGCGGGGCTGTTATTGGCCCGGATGCCGGCCGGCACCAAGCAGCTGTCCGGAAAGTACGACAACCCCGCGACGCGGAAGGCCGCGGCCACCCAGGCGGTGCAGCAGCGCGGGTCCGGCGAGGTGCTGCCGGAACGGGTGCTGTGGGACGCGCTGGACGCCGGTGCCGACCCGACCGACTCGACCGATCCGACCGGCCCGGACGCCGCGGACGTAGACGGAGCGGACAAGCCGGTCGCCCGTCCCGCCGGCTCGGTGGACGACGCGGCCGGACCGGCCGTCGCCCGCCCGGCGAACGAAACGGCTCGGTCTGCCTCGGCCGAATCGGCGAATCCGGCAGCCCGGGACGCAACGGCCCGTGACGTAGATCGCCCGGACGCTCCGCGGCCGGGCGATACCCCCTAGCAGGCCGGTCGCGGCCGGGTGACCCGCCCCCGGCGTTAGGGTGCCGCGGCCTGCCATTTACTCTTGTTCAGCATCGGTGAGACAGCTCCTGGGGGAATCCTTCAGGCAGTAATTTGCGTGTCTCCCCAGAAAGGATTCGAGCCAGATGACGGTACTCGACTCGATTCTCGACGGGGTCCGCTCGGATGTAGCCGCTCGGGAGGCGGTGCTCGACTTCCCCGCGGTGAAGGCAGCGGCCGCCGCCGCGCCCGCGCCGCTCGATGCGAAGGCGGCCCTTCTCGAAGACGGCATCGGTGTGATCGCCGAGGTCAAGCGGGCCAGCCCGTCCAAGGGCGCGCTCGCCGATATCGGTGACCCGGCCAGTCTGGCCAAGGCCTACGAGGACGGTGGCGCCCGGATCATCAGCGTGCTCACCGAGGGCCGGCGCTTCCACGGATCGCTGGACGATCTGGACGCCGTCCGCGCCACCGTCGATATTCCGGTGCTGCGCAAGGATTTCGTTGTCGGCCCCTACCAGATCCACGAGGCGCGGGCGCACGGCGCCGATGTGATCCTGCTGATCGTCGCCGCCCTGGAACAGGACACGCTGGCTTCGCTCATCGATCGCACCGAATCGCTCGGGATGACCGCGCTCGTCGAGGTGCATACCGAGGAGGAGGCCGATCGGGCCCTCACCGCGGGGGCGAGCGTGATCGGGGTGAACGCGCGCAACCTGAAAACTCTCGAGGTCGACAGGGACTGCTTCGCCCGGATCGCACCGGGGCTACCCACGGAGGTCGTGCGGATCGCCGAATCCGGGGTCCGCGGCACCGCGGACCTGCTCGCGTATGCGGGCGCCGGCGCGGACGCGGTACTTGTCGGCGAGGGGCTGGTCACCAGTGGCGATCCCCGGGGCGCGGTCTCGGAGCTGGTCACCGCCGGCACGCATCCGTCCTGCCCGAAACCGGCCCGGCGGGGGCGATGATGGCGGCGTCCGGATCGTCCACCGACCAGGCACTGCCCGCCGCGAGCCGCGGGGTGGCGCAACGTAGCGAGCACGAACCCGACGAGGGCGGCCATTTCGGCGTCTACGGCGGCCGGCATGTGCCCGAGGCGCTGATGGCGGTGATCGAGGAGGTCACGGCCGAATACGACAAGGTCCGGCTGGATCCCGATTTCCTCGCCGAACTCGATCGGCTGCAGCGCGACTACACCGGTCGCCCCTCGCCGGTTTTCGAATGCACCGGGCTGGCCGAGCATGCCGGCGGTGCGCGGATCCTGCTGAAACGCGAGGATCTGAACCACACCGGCTCGCACAAGATCAACAACGTGCTGGGGCAGGCGCTGCTGGCCAAGCGGATGGGTAAGACCCGGATCATCGCCGAAACCGGTGCCGGGCAGCACGGGGTCGCCACGGCGACCGCCTGCGCCCTGCTCGGGTTGCGCTGCATCATCTACATGGGTGCGGTCGATACCGCCCGGCAGGCCCTGAATGTGGCCCGGATGCGGCTGCTCGGCGCCGAGGTCGTCTCGGTGACCCTCGGTTCGCAGACGCTCAAGGACGCGATCAACGAGGCCTTGCGCGACTGGGTCACCAACGCCGACGACACCTACTACTGTTTCGGCACCGCCGCCGGACCGCATCCGTTCCCGATGATGGTCCGCGATTTCCAGCGGGTCGTCGGGCTGGAGGCCCGGGCCCAGGTCCAGAGCCTCACCGGCCGGCTACCCGATGCCGTCGCGGCCTGCGTGGGCGGAGGATCCAATGCGATCGGCATCTTCCATGCCTTCATCGACGACCCCGGGGTCCGGCTGGTCGGCTACGAAGCCGCCGGTGACGGCGTGGAAACCGGTCGGCACGCGGCCACCTTCGCCGGTGGCTCCCCGGGCGCGTTCCAGGGCGCCTACTCGTACCTGCTGCAGGACGAGGACGGCCAGACCATCGAATCGCATTCCATTTCGGCCGGCCTGGACTATCCGGGCGTGGGCCCCGAGCACGCGTTCCTGAAAGATATCGGCCGCGCCGAATACCTGCCGGTCACCGATACCGCCGCGATGGACGCGCTGCTGTTGCTCAGCCGTACCGAGGGCATCATCCCGGCCATCGAATCCGCGCACGCGGTCGCCGGGGCACTCGAACTGGGCCGCGAACTCGGCGAGGGCGCGATCATCCTGGTGAACCTGTCCGGCCGCGGCGACAAGGATATGGATACCGCCGCCCGCTGGTTCGGGCTCATCGACGATCCGGACACCGGCAAGGAGAACGGTCAGTGAGTTCCGAATCCCGTCTCGGCGCCACCTTCGCCGCCTGCAAGGCCGATAACCGCGCGGCGCTCATCGGCTACCTGCCGGCCGGTTACCCGGATCTCGAGGGTTCGCGCAAAGTCGTGCGGGCGATGGTCGAATCCGGTTGCGATATCGTCGAAGTCGGCGTCGCCTATTCCGATCCGGTGATGGACGGGCCGACCATCCAGGCCGCCGCCGAACAGGCGCTGCGCGGCGGGGTCCGGGTCCGCGATGTGTTCTCCGTGGTCGAAGCGGTGGCCGAGGCGGGTGCCCAGGCGGTGGTGATGAGCTACTGGAATCCGGTGCTCAAATACGGCGTCGACCGGTTCTCTCGCGACCTGGCCGCCGCCGGTGGTGCCGGCATCATCACGCCCAATCTCATTCCCGAGGAAGCCGCCGACTGGTTCAGCGCCTCCGACACCCACCACCTCGACCGGATCTTCCTGGTGGCGCCGTCGTCCACCGAGGAACGCCTCGCCGCCACTCTCGATGCCAGTTCGGGTTTCGTCTACGCCGCATCGACCATGGGCGTCACCGGCGCCCGGGACGCGGTCTCGACCATGGCTCCCGCGTTGTGCGCCCGGATCCGCGAGCACAGCGATATTCCCATCGGGGTCGGCCTCGGGGTCCGCTCCGGGGCGCAGGCGGCCGAGATCGCGGCCTACGCTGATGGTGTGATCGTCGGTTCCGCACTGGTCAGCGCCGCTGCCGAGGGGCTGGACGCGGTCCACAGCCTGACTGCGGAACTTGCCGGTGGGGTTCGCGCCGCCACTGTCGCTTCCTGACCCGGCCGCCGCGCGTATGACACTCCGGTAAGGGGCCCGTCGGGCGCGTGGAGAACACGCGAGCCGGAGGCCGAACTTGCCAACGTGGCCTCCTGGACTACGGTTGCCCCCGTGACCGTTCTCGCCGTACCGGAAACCACCTCGGCCGTCGTATCGCCCGCCACCGAGCTGCTGGCCTATCTGCCCAGCCCGCCGCAGGGTGTCTGGGATATCGGGCCGTTCCCGCTCCGCGCGTATGCGGTCTGCATCATCGTCGGGATCATCATCGCCATCTGGTGGGGCGAGAAACGCTGGCAGGCCCGCGGGGGTGAGGCGGGCACGATCCTGGACGTCGCCGTTTTCGCCGTACCGTTCGGACTGATCGGCGGCCGGATCTACCATGTCGCCACCGACTGGCAGAAGTACTTCGGGGAAGACGGCAACCCCATGGACGCCCTGAAGATCTACCAGGGCGGTCTCGGCATCTGGGGTGCGGTGTTCTTCGGCGCGATCGGCGCCTGGATCGCCTGCCGCATCTACAAGATCCCGCTGCCTGCGCTCGGTGACGCGATCGCCCCGCCGATCCTGCTCGCCCAGGCCATCGGCCGGCTCGGCAACTACTTCAACCAGGAGCTCTACGGCCGCGAAACCGATCTGCCGTGGGGTCTGGAGATCTACCTCCGCTTCGACGACGCCGGTCGCCTCGACATGATGAACGGTGTTTCCTCGGGCGAAGTCCATTCCGTCGTGCACCCGACGTTCCTCTACGAGTTGCTGTGGAATGTCGCGGTCGTGCTCGCACTGGTCTATATCGACCGGCGTTTCCGGATCGGGCACGGGCGGCTGTTCGCGCTGTACGTCGCCGGCTACTGCTTCGGGCGCTTCTTCGTCGAACTCATGCGCGACGACGAGGCCACCCAGATCGCGGGTATCCGGATCAACTCCTTCACCTCCGGCCTGGTCTTCCTGGCCGCGATCGCGTACGTCCTGTTCGCTACCAAGGGCCGGGAAACCCCCGAGCAGCTCCGCCCCGATTGGGGACCGCGCCCGTGGCCCTGGCAGTTCGGTGCGTTGCGGACTGCAGGCGAGACGTCCGAGACCGGTTCCGGCGCGGAAGCTTCCGCCGCACCCGATCCCGAGACCGGAAACGAGTCCGGTCCTGCCGATCCGCTCGACAAGGCGACGGCGTCGAAGGAGGGCGGCGAGTCCGGCACCAGCGATCCGCTCGCGAAGCCGAAGGGAGCCGACGAGTCCGCGAAAACGGACGACCCCGCCGATTCCGCAGCCGGCCCGCAAGATTCGTCCGCCGAGGCCGACCCCGCGGAACCGGGCGGGTCCGCGGAGCCGCCGAAATCCGCGACAAGCGACGATGTCGTCGATCCGAAGTCCAGCGCGAACGAATCCGAGGCTGCACACACCGATTCCGTATCACCAGCGGATACGGATTCCGCGACCACCGCACCGAAGAAACCCTGAGCCGGCCGGAACAGCCTTCCATAGCCCAGCTCGAGTACGGCCCGAATCTCGCGCTACCGGGAGGCGGCGCCATGACACAGCGGGGAAGCGAGCAAAGAACAACGAGACAGACATCCCGGGGCCCTGCGCCACCGAAGAATCCCTTCCATGACCGCCCACCCCAATGGTTCGGGGCCCGTCTCGTTCTGGAGCGACGGAGCGGGGGAGCGAAGCGGAGGAGCGGAGGAGTGAAGAACGAGACCTCTAGGGCCCCGAACCCCGCGCTGCCGGAGGCGGCGCCATGACACAGCGGGGGAGCGAAGCGGAGGAGCGGAGGAGTGAAGAACGAGACCTCAGGGGCCCCGAACCCCGCGCCGCCGGAGGCGGCGCCAATAACACAGGAGGAGCAGTGACCGATCCGTACCAGCAGGGCGGACCGCAGTACGGCCCGCCGGGCACCGGCCCGGATCTGGGTAAATCGCCGGGGTATCCGTCGCAGCCGCAGGCGCAGCCCTACCCGTCCCAGCCGTACGCCTCGCAGCCGCAGCCGTATCCAGGGCAGCCGGATCCGCAATACGGGGCCGCACCGGGCTACGGGCAGCCGGGCCCCGGATACGGGCAGCAGGATTCCGCCTACGGACAGCCGGGCGCATACGGGCAGCCGGGCGCGTACGGCCAGCCGGGACCTGTCTACGGGGCGCCCATGGGTTACAACCCGATGGACCCGGAAGCTCCCTACGGGCGCGATATGTACGGGGTGCCGCTGTCGGACAAGCAGAAGCTGGTGGCGGGCCTGCTGCAGATCTTCCTCGGCTCGCTCGGGATCGGCCGGTTCTATATCGGTGACACCGGGATGGGCGTCGGCCAGATCGCGGCCAGCATCGTCACCTGCGGTATCGCCGGAACGATCTGGGGTCTCATCGACGGTGTCCTGATCCTTACCGGCAAGGTGACCGATTCTCACGGTCGTCCACTGCGGGACTGAATCATCCCGGTGCGCAGAGTGCGGGTCCACCCACGGTGGGCCCGCATTCGTGTGTCAGGGGCAATTCGTAGCGCCGAGGTAACAGTCGCGTAAGGCCTCCGGTTCATTCTGAGGCGGGCGGCGTTGGGCCGCCGTTCACCCAGAGTTCGGCGTTCCCGATGCCGCCCGCGGGCCGGGCGGGACACTGTATCCCGGCAGGATTAGGCTCGACACGTGATGCGACGGACGAAGATTGTGTGCACCCTCGGCCCGGCCACTGCCACCGAGGAACGTATTCGAGAGCTCGTCGAAAGCGGTATGGACGTCGCCCGGCTGAATTTCAGCCACGGCGAGCACTCCGACCACGCCGAGAACTACAAGAAGGTGCGGCAGGCCTGCGAAGATCGCGGCCGCGCCGTCGGTATTCTCGCCGATCTGCAAGGCCCGAAGATCCGCCTGGGGCGTTTCGCAGAGGAACGCACCGTCTGGGCGACCGGTGAGGTCGTCCGCATCACCGTCGACGATATCGTCGGTGATCACGACCGCGTCTCCACCACCTACAAAGAGCTCGCCGCCGACGCCAAATCCGGTGACCGGCTGCTCGTCGACGACGGCAAGGTCGGGCTGGAGGTGATCCGCGTCGAGGGCAACGACGTGGTGTGCGAGGTGACCGAGGGCGGCCCGGTCAGCAACAACAAGGGTGTTTCGCTACCGGGGATGGATGTCTCGGTGCCCGCGCTCTCCGAGAAGGACATCGAGGATCTGGAATTCGCGCTGAACCTCGGCGTGGATTTCATCGCGCTCTCGTTCGTCCGTTCACCGTCGGATATCGAGCTCGTCCACGATGTGATGGACCGGGTGGGCAGGCGGGTGCCGGTGATCGGCAAACTGGAGAAGCCCGAGGCGATCGACAACCTCGAGGCCGTGGTGCTGGCCTTCGACGCGGTGATGGTGGCCCGCGGCGACCTCGGTGTCGAATTGCCGCTCGAGCAGGTGCCGATCGTGCAGAAGCGCGCCATCCAGATGGCGCGCGAGAATGCGAAACCGGTGATCGTCGCGACCCAGATGCTCGAATCGATGATCGAGAACTCGCGGCCCACCCGCGCCGAGGCCTCCGATGTGGCCAATGCGGTCCTCGACGGTGCCGATGCGGTGATGCTGTCCGGTGAGACCTCGGTCGGCAAGTATCCGATCGAGACCGTGCGCACCATGGCGCGCATCGTGCACGCGGTGGAAACCGAATCCACCAATGTGCCGCCGCTGACGCATACACCGCGCACCAAACGCGGTGTCATCTCGTATGCCGCCCGCGATATCGGGGAACGGCTCAACGCCAAGGCGCTGGTGGCGTTCACCCAGTCCGGCGATACGGTGCGCCGTCTGGCCCGCCTGCACACTCCGATACCGCTGCTGGCGTTCACCCCCCTTCCGGAGGTGCGCAGCCAGCTGGCGCTCACCTGGGGCACCGAAACCTTCATCGTGCCCACCGTGGACAGCACGGACGCGATGATCAAACAGGTCGATCAGGCGCTGCTGAGCATGAACCGCTACGCCAAGGGCGACCTCGTGGTCATCGTGGCGGGCTCCCCACCGGGTACCGTCGGGTCCACGAACCTGATCCACGTGCACCGTATCGGCGAGGAGGACCACTGATGCCGAGCAACCCCGGAGTCGCCCGGTGAGCGCGCCGGTCGACGAGACCGTCACCGACCGGCACCGCGATCTCGACACCCTGCTGGAGCTGCTGGACCTGGAGGAGGTGTCCGAGGATGTGTTCCGCGGGCACCATCCGGAGAAGGTCGCCAGCCGCACCTTCGGTGGACAGCTCGTCTCCCAGGCCGTGATCGCCGCCGGCCGCACGGCCGGCGACCGGCCGATCCACGTGCTCAACGCCCATTTCGTGCGGGGCGGCGATGTGAAGAAGCCGATCGATTTCCACGTCGAACGGCATCGTGACGGCCGTGCGTTCGCCAACCGCACCGTTACCGCGGTCCAGGACGGCCAGGAACTGTTCGTCATGCTGGCCTCCTTCCAGGAATGGGGTAAGGGGCTCGAACACGCGCACGAACGGCCGGAGGTCCCGGATCCGGAGACGCTGCCGCGGATCCAGGAGAGTTTCGCCGGGTTCGAGGACAAGCTGGAGATGTTCGTCAACGCTCCGCACCCGATCGATATGCGCTACACCAACGATCCGGCCTGGATCCTCAAGGGCACTGGCGAGAAGCTGAACCACAATCGTGTGTGGATGCGCGCCGACGGCACCCTGCCCGACGATCCGCTGCTCCATGTGGCCGCGCTGAGCTATTCCTCCGACACCACGGTGCTGGATTCGATCATCACCACGCACGGCCTTTCGTGGGGCCTGGACCGGATCGTCGCCGCCACGGTGAACCATTCCATCTGGTTCCATCGCCCGTTCCGGTTCGACGAATGGGCGCTGTACGCCACCGAATCGCCCGTGGCCGCGGGCTCACGGGGGCTGGCGACCGGGCGTTTCTACTCGCGGTCGGGCGATCTGCTGGCCACCACCGTGCAGGAAGGCGTTATCCGCCATTTCCCGGCGCGACGCTGACCGCCGGCCGAGCGGTTCAGAGCCGCTCGGCCAGTAGCGGCTCGAGATCGCCATCGGTGCGCTGTTCGGCGCTGAGCGTGAACGGTGCCCCGGGGCCGAGTTCGTCCAGGCCCCGCAGCAGCCGGTGCTCCAGCGCATCGATATAGCCGTCGGTCAGTTCGGCCGGATCGCCGGCCAGGCTCAGCGCGATCTCGAACGTCGCATGCCCGCAGGGTTCCGCGCCGGGATTCCCGGCACGCCAGCGGCTGTCGAATTCCCGGTGCCGCGAATCGTCCTCGGCGACGGGCAGCGTGCACCGCCACGCGCAGACCTCACCGTCATCGAGGTGTTCGGCCAGATCGGTGCGCACGGACTCGACGAGTCTGTCCAGGGTTTCCGGTGTCACATACACATGAAGCGAAACATCCGAAATGCGTTTCGGCATGCGCGATTCCTGTCGTGTGTCGAACCTGCAACGGGATGGGATTCTCGGTGTTCCGGACCGCGAGTGTAGTGGGCGTGGGCAGGAAAGTCAGACTCCGAGTCACCATCGTTGTCTTTCGCCGAAAATTCACGCGTACCAGCCGTTGTGCTGGGCGGCCACCAGCGGTGACAGTCGCGCCTGCGGCGAGGCCGGCTGTACCACCAGCGGCGGCCGCCCCCACTGCCGCTCGGCCGGTGTACTCACCGGCGCCAATGCCACCAGCAGCGGTACCAGCGCTTCGGCGATCGTGTCCCCGACCTCGCAATACGCCTGCGCCGAAAGCCCCACCGGATCGCCGATGTTCTCCCGTCCCACCATCGAAAGGTTGTGCCGGCTGCGATGCAGTTCGGCCACGCTACGCGCCCCCGTTACCCGCGCGATCCGATGCGCCTCCAGCAACGTGAAAGTCCGTGGCATCGCCGACCCCATCTCGGCAACCTCGTCCCGGATGTTCTCGGTCATGGTGAGAACCAGATCCGCCCGGTCGATATGCTCGGCCTTGAGCTTGCGGGCCCGGAAGTTATTCGGATCCCCGCCCAGCCCGGTGATGGCCTCGGCAGCCCGCGGTTCCACCGGAAACCCCACCAGGGCCCGGGTCCCGGCGCTTTCGGCGGTGATCCCGGTCAGCCGGTATTCGACCGCGATGGAACGGGTGAGTCGTTCGGCGATCACCGAACGGCACACATTGCCATTGCAGACGAACAGGATGTGCATGTGGCTACGGTAAGTCGCCCGCGACCTGCGCAGAACCGGTGTTCGCTCAATATCACACCACCCGGCCGGTGAATTCATCTCCGCTTAGCACGGTGTTTTTCTGCGGTCCCGGCCGTTACGAAATCGCTAGCGCAGAGGGGCAGTTTCCTCATCCGAGCGGAGGCCGACGAGCCGCTTCGAATCGTTCCACAGCGCAAGCGCGCGCTCCTCATCGTAGGAAACCTTCGACGACTGCCTCTGCAGGAGCTTGCCCTCCTGGGCTTGAAAATACTTACCGGATACCGTGGCGTACTGCTTGCCGACGGCGAGATCGGCCAGCGCGGCACCGGAGAACGCGACTGTCGATGTCGTGACGCCGATGCATGTGGATATCGATTTCATCAGAGAGCTCGTTGCCAGCCATTGCACCGCTTTCGGCATATCTCGTAAGAAGCCTGTCTCGGGAACCGATCCGGGGTCGTAGGCGATGGACGAGATCCCACTGCCGGCGCGGTCGAGGCGGCGCGCCAGTTCGTAGGCGTACATGACGGTGCACAGTTTCGAGGTCGAATAGCGTTTACCGGCCGGTAAGGGCTTCGCCCCGTTCAGCCCGTCGTCGGCCAGCACGGTGGCGTTCGGTTCGACGGCGGCGCCGACCAGCTTGCCGTCCATGGTGGCGGGGTCGTGCGTACCGCTCGCGGTGAACACGATACGACCGTCCGCGGATATCGCCGGAATCAGGAGTTCGACGAGGAGAAAATGACCGAGGCAGTTCGTCGCGAATGTCAGTTCGTAGCCGTCCGGGCTGTATTTCTCCTTGCCGTCGAACCGGCCACCTGCGTTACAGATCAGCGCCTGCAGCGGCGCGGCCTCGCCACGTTCGATCAGCGAACTGTACGTGGCGGCCGCCGTACGTACCGAGGCGAGGGACGAGGTATCCAGTTCGACCGTCACCACGTCGATATCGTGCGCCGCGCGCAGTTCTTCGGCGACCGTCTGCATTTTTGCCGGGCTCCGGCCGGCGAGTACGAGGTCGACTCCCCGGGCGGCGAGCTGCCTGGAGCATTCGAGTCCGATGCCGGAATGACCGCCGGTGATGAAAACTGTTGTCACACTTCCTCCTTGACTGGGCGGCGTAGCGGCTATGCCGATACGGCCGGGTTGTCGCCTTGGGCGCGCAGAATCTGCGCTGTGTACGGATTGAGTTCGATCGGGTCGGGGTCGCCGACGATCACGGTGCCTCCGAGGTAGGCCAGATGCCGGCCGAAAACGTAGTTGGGCTCCACGGCGAAGGTCATGCCGGGCAGGAGTTCCAGGTCGGCGCCGATCGTGGGGTGGTCGGGCTCGGGTGGGTAGGCTTCGGCGCCGGGAATCCACTGCCCGGCGTCTGCGGGGAAGCCGCTCAGCGCGATCGCCGGGTTGAGCGCGTGCACGGACGGCCCGAACTCCCAGCCGTCGGCGGCGTCCAGCACCTCGCGCATGGCATCGACGACGTCGCCGAATGTCCGGCCCGGGCGCAGCGACTGCAAGCCCGCGTCATACGTCGCGCGGGCAACCTCGGCGGCACGCAGCAGATCCGGATGCGGCTCGCCGACCGTGATCGTGACTTGATGCTGGGTATGACGTCCGCCCAGGTTGGCGAAAACCTCCGCCGAAACGACATCACCGTCGGCCAGGACGCGCGGTGCCTGCGGACGGTAGCTCCACGGCGGCAAGGCCCGGGCCAAAGGGGCGGGACCCGAGTACAGATGCATCGCAGCCGGCGTGGTGCCCCGTGCGTAACCCGCGGCCATTCCCGCTGCGTAGACCTCGCTCTCCGAGACACCGGCCGCAGCGGTGGCGACCATGGCTGCCACCATGGCATCTCCGATGCTCCCCGCGCGGCGTACGACGGCGATCTCTTCGGCACTCAGCGGCATGATCAGACAGGACAGCGGCCGGGCGACGGGGATGAATTCCGCGTCGGGGAACGTATCGAGGATGGTGTTCCACTGCCGGTAGGGCACGAGCCCCTCCGGATGCCACGGGGGATACGGCTCCAGGCCTACGACACCGATCGTTGCCGTCGACAGTCCGAGTGCGGTGAGCGTCTCGGCAATCGCCGCCGAGTCACGAGACGCCCGGATGTTATCGGGCGTGATCCAGGGGATGTCGCCGCGGCGGCGGCCCTCGAGATAGTCCCGCCAGAACATCTCCATCGGCAACAGCGAGAGCGGGTCGGCGTCGCGGGCAAAGACGACCGTCGTACCCGCCCTGGCGTTGGTGAACCAGGTGTCGAAGGCGAAGGGCGCGGGACCGGCGTCTTCGTGCTCACCGAAAACCAGCAACGCATCCAGCCCTTCACGCTGCATGAATTCGCGCGCCAGGCGCCAGCGGCGATCACGCTCGGCGATCGAGTAGCCGGGTACTTCTGCGTTGTCTCCGCTGTTCATATCGTTCTCCTGAGGGACTTTCCGACGATCGAATAGATGGTGTGGATGCCGGGAGTTGCCCCGTACGCGTCGGGGCGCCGGATTCTGTGTGCTCGCGACCGGCACCTGACACCACGATGGTCCGGTCGTGGGCGGTGGTCCAGAGACTTCCGAAGCTAGGAGTCGCGGTACCAGGACAGCGAACATCCGGCCGAGGAAACTCGGGTGTATGGATCGTGCCGAACTCGCCAATGTCCTGAAAGCCGCGCGGGCACGTATCGCGCCCGAAGAAGTGGGTCTCGCGGCGGGCCCGAGGAGGCGGGTTGCCGGTCTGCGACGTGAGGAGGTCGCGCAACTCGCCGGGCTCAGCGTCGACTACGTGGTGCGCCTCGAACAGGGGCGCGCGCCGCGCCCATCGATCCAAGTGCTCACCGCGCTGACCAGGGCGTTACGGTTCGACCGCGACGGACGCGATCAGGTCTTCCGGCTCGCCGGCAGCGCCCCGCCGCTGGCGGGGCGGGTCGAGATGTCGCTGAGGCCGAGCGTGCTGCGGCTGCTGCAACGGATGACCGATCTGCCCGCGCTCGTGCTGTCGGCGAAAGGGGATGTGCTGGTGCAGAATTCGATGGCCCGCGCTCTGCTGGGCGATCTCGCCGACCGGCCGGAGGGACAACGCAACCTGTTCCGGCAGCGGTTCCTCGGCGCCGGCGAAACTCGTGTGGCTCTCGATCCGGAGGAAGCCGAATCGACGGAGCAGCAAGCAGTCGGATCGCTACGCACCGCTCTCTCGCGCTATCCCGACGACCCCCACCTGCGTGAACTGATCGACGAGCTGATGGCCGGCAGCCGCCGATTCCAGCGGATATGGCAGGAAGGAAACTCCACGATGTGGCGATCGATGCACAAGACCATCGATCACCCGGATTTCGGACTGCTCGTCCTGGACTGTGATACCCTCCTGCTGCCCGACACCGACCAGTCGATGATCGTCTACTCCGCCGCCGCCGGCACCCGCGAAGCCTCGGCACTCGACATGATGCGCGTCACCGGAACCGAGCGGATGACCACCCGATGAGGTATCACGCGGGATCACACCCATAGCCGGCCGCCGTCGGCGGTGACGATATCGGCGAGCCGGTCACCTGCCATAGCCGCTCGGCCCGGGTCTCGGTAGTGGTGACATGCGGGATCACTACTACTTCGGCGTTGTGTTCGAGGATGTGCTGGACGGCGATCATTGTGACCGGTTTCGGCGCCGAGGGGCCGAAAACCTCGAGATTGTGGCGAGTGAGGAGTTCATCCAGGTCGGAGATACTCGGCAAGCACGATTCGGAAAAGTAGCGCCCCGCGCCCCCTCCTGGCCGATGATCCAATTCGGTTCGGGCGAGCCGAACCATGTACGGCTTGCCTGAGTAGATGTCCGACAGCGTGAGCTTTCGGCACGGCCGAAGCCTGTGCCGCCGGTCGTCTGCCGGGGGTCGCCTCGATCACTGCGTTCCCGGCATATTGGACCTCGAGCTGTCGGGCCGGCCTGAGCGGAGCAGGACCAGGCCGCCGCCGAGCTGTAGCGGACCGCGTGAGTCCGGAAATGGCCGGGAATCGAAATACCGTCCGACCTTGGTGCCGAGTGTGGGACTCGAACCCACACGTCCTTTCGGACAACGGTTTTTGAGACCGTCGCGTCTGCCAGTTCCGCCAACTCGGCGCACCGGGTGCAAATGATAGCCCGCGGCGGCCGGATCGCCGAATTCCGGGTCGGGTGCGGGGGTGGGAGGGGCGGTAAGCAGGGTAAATGCGACGGCGTTCCTGGTGAACGGTAGTCTCTACACCACCCGATCGCGTGACGGCGGATCGACGGCCGGGCATCGGTGTCGATCCGCCGTCCGCGATATCGGGACGAGGCATCGGAACCAGAGGGGTCGTTTATGGGCACTAGTGCGGACGCCGCGTCGAAACGTGTGGTTGTCGCCGAGGACGAGGCGTTGATCCGGATGGATCTGGTGGAGATGCTGACCGAGGAGGGCTACCAGGTCGTCGGGGAAGCGGGGGACGGGCAGCAGGCTGTCGACCTGGCGGTGGAGCACCGGCCCGATCTCGTGATCATGGATGTGAAGATGCCGCGCCGCGACGGGATCGATGCGGCGGCCGAGATCGCGTCGAAACGAGTTGCGCCCGTGGTGATTCTGACCGCGTTCAGTCAGCGGGATCTGGTGGAGCGGGCGCGGGACGCCGGTGCCATGGCCTATCTCGTGAAACCGTTCACCAAATCGGATCTGGTGCCGGCGATCGAGCTGGCGGCGAGCCGGTTCCACGAGATCACGGCGCTGGAGAGCGAGGTCGCCACTCTGGGGGAGCGGCTGGAGACCCGTAAGCTCGTCGAGCGGGCCAAGGGGGTGCTGATGCAGACGCAGGGGTTGAGTGAACCGCAGGCGTTCAAGTGGATTCAGCGCACCGCGATGGATCGCCGCACCACCATGAAGGCGGTGGCGGAGGTCGTGCTGGAGAATCTGACGCCGCAGTGAGGCGACCCGCTCGCCGGCACGTTACCGGTGAGTGGGACGGTTTTACCGACTCGAAACAATACCCGGGCAAGAATCTGCGACGAGATCATCGCTATGACCCGATTGTCACGCGGGATCAACATACCGGAGTTATGTTTCTCACAAGCCGGCGTAGTCGGCTACCCCGGTTCGGCCGGGGATTGATGAGGAACATAGGGGTAGATCGTGTTCGTTTCGACATGGTCGGGTATGCCGCGGCGAAGCCGCCGAGTACGCGGAATTCTGGCGGTCGCCGCAGCGGCCACATTGGTTCTGGCAGGTTGCGGGGACAAATCCGCGAGTGATCCGGAGGGGCCCGGTGCCGGCGGGCTGTCCATCGAACCGCTGATGCAGATCGACGCCGCGGGCAAGGAGGTCCCGGCCGCCGACGCCGCCACCGCGGCCGATCCGGCGGGCGACGGTAACGCGACCTGCCCGCCCACCACATCGATCGCCATGGCCGGTGCGCTGACCGGCCCCGATGCGGCGCTGGGCATCAATATCGTCAACGGTGTGCACCTGGCGATCGATCAGCACAACAAGGCCAATCCGGGCTGCCAGATCCAGGTGAAGCCGTTCGACACCGAGGGGGATCCGCAGAAGGCCAGCCAGGTCATTCCGCAGATCGTGAACGATCCGTCGATCATCGGTGTGGTCGGTCCCGCCTTCTCCGGCGAGACCAAGGCCACCGGGCAGATCCTGAGCGATGCCGGGCTGGTCGCGGTGTCGTCGTCGGCCACCAACGCGACTTTGACGCAGAACGGGTGGAAGACCTTCTTCCGGGGGCTGGCCAACGACGACGTGCAGGGTCCGTCGGTGGCGAAGTACCTGGTCGATACCGCCGGTTACAAGAAGGTCTGCGTGGTCCAGGACAACACCGATTACGGTGTCGGACTGGCGAAGAGCATCACCACCGGGCTCGGTGCGGCGGCCGATCCGGCGTGTGCGGCCAGTATCAAGAAGGGCGACAAGGATTTCTCGGCCACCGTCACCAAGATCGCGAACGCGCAACCGGACGCGATCTTCTACTCGGGCTACTACGCCGAGGCGGCACCACTGGTGCAGCAGCTGCGCGACGGCAATGTGGAAGCCACGTTCGTCTCCGCCGACGGCACCAACGATCCGCAGTTCGTCAGCCAGGCCGGTGATTCGGCGACCGGTGCGGTGCTGTCCTGCCCGTGCGGTCCGGCACCGGCGGAGTTCGCCACCGCCTACGAGGAACTGCACGGTCAGGCCCCCGGCGTGTACTCCGTGGAGGCCTACGATTTGGCCACCATCCTCGCGACCGGTATCGACGCCGGTGAATTGACCCGCCCCGACCTGCTGGAATACGTCCGCGGCTATGACGGTGACGGTCTCGCCCGGCACTACAAGTGGGACGCGGACGGGGAGCTGTCCGCCGCGTTGATCTGGGTGTACGAGGTCGGCTGACCGCTGCGGGGGGGGGGTGGGGCCCCCCCGGGTTTTGTGGGGGTTCCCGGGGGGGCCGGCGGGGGCGGGCGGGGGCCCCCCCCCGGCGGGGCGGGGGGGGGCCCCCCCCCCCCCTGCCCCGGTGCAGATCCGATGGATGAGGGCGGATAGCCGATGACAGCAGCCATTGCGGCCGATGTGGCCGCCTGGGCGCAGGGATCGATCGATTTCAACTATGAGGGGGTCATAGACCAGTTCTGGCGGCTGACCGTCGACGGACTGTCCTACGGTGCGATCTACGCGCTGGTGGCGGTGGGTTACACGCTGGTCTACGGGGTACTGCGGCTGATCAACTTCGCTCACTCCGAAGTGTTCATGCTCGGGATGTTCGGCCAGTATGTGGGCCTGATGCTGCTGGGGTTCGCGCCGAGCGGTAATGCCTACAGCGAGGGCATCGTGCTCACGGTGGTCTATCTCGGGGTGGCCATGCTCATCGGTATGGCGGTGTCCGGGGCGGCCGCGGTCGGGTTGGAACGGGTCGCCTACCGGCCGCTGCGGCGCCGCGGCGCGAAACCCCTGACCTTCTTGATCACGGCGATCGGTATGTCGTTCGTGCTGCAGGAGTTCGTGCATTTCGTACTGCCGGAGCTGTGGCCGGGCCTCGGCGGTAACAACGCCCAACAGCAGATCACGCTGGTCGAACCCGAAACGCAGTTCACCATCGCCGGGGCCGAGGTCACCAATGTGACCCTGGTGATCGTGGTATCGGCGGTGACGCTGGCGCTGCTGGCCGAGGTGCTGATCAACCGCACCCGGTTCGGCCGCGGTATCCGCGCGGTGGCCCAGGATCCCGATACCGCGACCCTGATGGGTGTGTCGCGGGAGCGGGTCATCATGCTCACCTTCCTCATCGGCGGTCTGCTGGCCGGCGCCGCCGCCATGCTGTACGTGATGAAGATTCCGCATGCCGTGATCTTCAACGGCGGATTCATTCTGGGAATCAAGGCTTTCGCCGCTGCCGTGCTGGGCGGTATCGGCAATTTGCGCGGCGCGGTGCTGGGCGGACTGCTGCTCGGCCTGGTGGAGAACTACGGGCAGATGCTGTTCGGCACCGAATGGCGCGATGTGGTGGCCTTCCTGGTGCTTGTGCTGGTGTTGTTCTTCCGGCCGACCGGCATCCTGGGGGAAAGTCTCGGAAGGGCGCGCACATGAGTATTGCGGCGACCGAGAAGAAAGGTCACGGGTTCGGCGACGAGCTGAGGGCGTGGTGGACCGGGCTCAGCAGGCCGGCGCAGTGGGCGGTCGGGATACCGGCGCTGTTGCTGCTCGCACTGCTTCCGCTGTTCCCGCCTCCGCTCCTGGACACCCCCGGCACCAGTTTCGGTGGTGTGCTGGCGCAGTTCGCGATGTACGCGCTGATCGCCATCGGCCTGAACGTCGTTGTGGGACAAGCCGGTCTGCTGGACCTCGGTTATGTCGGGTTCTATGCCGTCGGCGCGTACACGGTGGGCTTGCTGACGAGCCCGAACAGCCCGTGGAACCAGACCGAGGGCGGCTGGCTGAACTCCGATTGGGCCTGGCTGGCCTGCGTGCCGCTGGCCATCATGGTGACCGCGGTATCGGGTCTGCTGCTCGGTTCACCGACGCTGCGCCTGCGCGGTGACTATCTGGCCATCGTGACCCTCGGCTTCGGTGAGATCGTCCGCTTGCTCGCCGACAACCTGGGTGAGCTCACCAACGGCAGCCTGGGCCTGTCCGGTATCGCCTACCCGCGGGTCGGCGAATCCGAGGCACATCCCAACGGGGTGTTCTCCGCCGGGAATGTCGGCGCGCCGGAGAGCTCGAATCTGCTCGACCGCGCCAGTTCCGGCACCTGGTGGTACTGGGTGGGAATGTTGGCGGTGGTCGTGGTGCTGCTGGTGGTCGGCAACCTGGAACGGAGCCGGGTGGGCCGGGCCTGGGTGGCGATCCGGGAGGACGAGGACGCCGCCGAGATCATGGGCGTACCCACCTTCAAATTCAAACTGTGGGCGTTCATGATCGGCGCCGCCATCGGTGGTCTGTCCGGGGCGCTGTTCGCCGGGCAGGTGCAGTTCATCAATCCCACCGGATTCAACATCATCAACTCGATGCTGTTCCTGTGCGCGGTGGTGATCGGTGGTCAGGGCAACAAACTCGGGGTCATCGTGGGCGCCTTCCTCGTGGTGTACCTGCCGAACCGGCTGATGTCGGTATCGATCGTCGAGACCCGGGCCGACGCCTATGTGCAGCTGGCGATCGTCGCGGTACTCTGCGCGGCGCTGCTGGTGGGCTGGCGGTGGCGGTTCCGGGGGCTGGCGGGCTGGTCACGGTGGGTGTACCTCGCGGTGAGCGTGCTGGCGGCGGTGTACGCCGTACTGCTGCTGAGCAGTCTGCTGCTCTTCGACGAAGGCGGAGAACAGCGCCTCGGCGACCTGAAGTATCTGTATTTCGGCATCGCACTGGTGGTGATGATGATTCTGCGTCCCCAAGGCCTGTTCCCGGTCCGCCAGAAACTGCTCGCTTTCGGCCGCCAGATCGTGCGGGCGGTCCGGCGCCCGGCGCCGGGGAAGAGCGGGGAGGCGACCTCGTGACCGGCCCGCACGCAGGCGACGCCTTGTTCGACAACGAGGATATGGCCGCGGGCTATACCGCCGAGCCCCGCGCCGAATCGGTGGGGGAGGTGGACGTGACCGCGGTCGATCCGGCGCTGGCCGACGATGCCGCGGTCGCCGAGGCCGTGGCCGCGCACCGGGAGATCCGGACCGAGGTCGGCGAACCGCTGCTGCGTACGGAGGGCCTCACGGTGCGGTTCGGCGGGCTCACCGCCCTGGATTCGGTGAGTTTCGAAATCCGCCGCGGTGAGATCCTGGGATTGATCGGACCGAACGGTGCGGGGAAGACCACCTGCTTCAACGCCATCACCGGGGTGTACCGGCCGAGCGCGGGCACGGTGTTCTTCGACGGGAAACCGCTCACCAAGACCAAACGGCACGCGATCACCAGGCTCGGTATCGCGCGGACCTTCCAGAACGTGCGCCTGTTCGGTGAGATGACCGCCCTGGAGAACGTGGTGGTGGGCACCGACGCCCGCCACCGCACCTCCGTACCGGGCGCGATTCTGCGGACCGGGCGGCACCGGCGCGAAGAACACGATGCCATCGCCCGGGGGATGGCCCTGCTGGAATTCGTCGGTATCGCCCCCCGCGCGGTGGAGAAGGCCCGCAATCTGTCCTACGGCGACCAGCGCCGGCTGGAGATCGCCCGGGCACTGGCCACCGAACCGAAACTGTTGTGCCTGGACGAACCGGCCGCCGGATTCAATCCGAGCGAGAAATCCGCGCTCATGGATCTGATCCGCAAAATCCGCGACGACGGGTTCACGGTATTGCTGATCGAACACGATATGCGGCTGGTCATGGGCGTGACGGACCGGATCGTGGTGCTGGAATTCGGCCGTAAGATCGCCGACGGCCTGCCCGCCGATATCCGGACCGATCCCGCCGTGATCGCCGCGTATCTCGGGGTGCCCGATGACGAATTGACCGCCGAGGACGTCTCGGTGTCCACCGTGGCGCTGCGCGCGGAACACGATCCGGCCATCGATGCCGGCGAGGAATCGGAGGACCGGTGATGACCGAATCCGAGCGCGGGAAACCCGGCGGCGAACCGCTGCTCGAGGTCGACGATATCGTCGTCGGCTACGGCAGAATCGAGGCGCTGCACGGTATTTCACTGCAAGTCGCCGAGGGGGAGCTGGTGACCCTGCTGGGTGCCAACGGTGCCGGGAAGACGACCACCATGCGCGCGCTCTCCGGTCTGCTCCCGCTGACCCGCGGCCGCATCCTGTTCGAGGGCAGCGATATCAGCCGGGTCCAGGCGCATCGGCGGGTACTTGCCGGGCTGGTGCAGGCACCGGAGGGGCGCGGGGTGTTCCCCGGGATGACGGTGCGGGAGAACCTCGATATGGGGTGCTACGCCCGGCCCTTCCGGAACAAGGGCGATCATGCCGCTGCCCTGGACCGGGTCTTCGAACTCTTCCCGCGGCTGCGGGAGCGGGAGAAACAGGTCGGCGGCACCCTGTCGGGCGGCGAACAGCAGATGGTGGCCATCGGTCGCGCACTGATGGCGCGGCCGCGCCTGCTGCTACTGGACGAACCGTCCATGGGTCTCGCGCCGATGGTGATCCAGCAGATCTTCCGGATCATCGCCGAGATCAATGCCACCGGCACCACCGTGCTGCTGGTGGAACAGAACGCGCGGCAGGCATTGGCCCGCAGTGACCGCGGCTACATCCTGGAGACCGGTGCGGTCACCAAATCCGGGCCCGGTCGGGAGCTGCTCGACGACCCTGCCGTGCAGGCGGCGTATCTCGGCGTCGGTTGACCGGGCTTCCCGGCTCCTGTGCCCACGACGACACTCCCTGGGCTCCGTGTCGGGGGTAGTCCCTACACTCTCCGGGTGTGACCCCACCGACCACTGCGCAGCCGAGCCTCCCCGCCACCGCCGATACCTCCGGATCGCCGGAAACCCGGCCCACGCTGCTGCTACTGGACGGGCATTCCCTGGCCTACCGTGCGTTCTACGCGTTGCCGGCGGAGAACTTCCAAACCGTCACCGGCCAGACCACGAATGCGGTGTACGGGTTCACCGCCATGCTCATCAATCTGCTGCGCGACGAGAAACCCACCCACGTCGCCGCCGCCTTCGACGTGTCCCGGCAGACGTTCCGCGTGGATGCGTTCCCCGAGTACAAGGCGAACAGGGCGAAAACCCCGGACGAATTCCGCGGCCAGGTCGAACTCACCAAAGAGGTGCTGGGTGCCCTCGGTATCCCGGTGATGGCGATCGAGGGCTATGAGGCCGACGACATCATCGCCACCCTCACCACCCAGGCGGTACCGCAGGGCTACCGGGTGCTCATCGTCACCGGGGACCGCGATTCCATCCAGCTGGTCGACGAGAACGTCACCGTCCTCTATCCGCGCAAGGGCGTCTCCGAACTCACCCGGTTCACCCCGGAAGAGGTGGACAAGAAATACGGGCTGAGCCCGGCGCAGTACCCGGACTACGCGGCCCTGCGCGGCGACCCGAGTGACAACCTGCCCGGGATCCCCGGGGTGGGGGAGAAAACCGCGGCCAAATGGATCCGTGAGTACGGCGATCTGAACACCCTGGTCGACAAGGTGGACGAGGTACGCGGCAAGGTCGGTGACGCGCTGCGCGCCAATCTCAGCAGTGTGGTGCTCAACCGCCAGCTCACCGAGATGGTCCGCGATGTCCCGCTGCCCTACACCCCGGATCAGCTCGCCCAGGGCGCCTGGAACCGGGAGCGGATCCACCAGTTGTTCGACGATCTGGAATTCCGGGTGCTGCGCGACCGGCTGTTCGAAACCCTGGCCCCGCCCACTGTCGAGGCCGAATCCGGTTTCGAGATCAGCGGGCAGACGCTGACACCGGGCAGTGTCGCGGATTGGCTCGGCGAGCATGCCGGAGCCGGTGCGCGGCACGGTATTTCGATCGTCGGTAGCGGTGCTCCGGCCGCGGGGGATGTGCGTGCGCTCGCGATCTCCGCCGCGGACGAAGAGTCCGCCTATATCGATGTCACCGCCCTCACCCCTGAAGACGAGACAGCGCTCGGAGCCTGGCTTGCCGATCCCGCCGTGGGCAAGGCTCTGCACGAGGCCAAGAGCGCGCTGCACGCGCTACGGGGTCGTGGCTGGACGTTGGCGGGACTCACCAGTGATACCGCCCTCGCCGCCTACCTGGTCCGGCCGGGTCAGCGCAGTTTCAACCTCGACGATCTGTCGCTGCGCTATCTGCATCGTGAATTGCGCACCGAAACCGAGGCGGCGCCGCAGCTTTCGCTCCTGGATGCCGAGGATGCGGTCGATACCGAACTCGCCCAGGGCGAGATGCTGCGCGCTCGCGCCGTGGCCGATCTGTCGCACGCACTGGACGAAGAGCTGGACAAGATCGAGTCCCGGCCGCTGCTGGACGAAATGGAACTGCCGCTGCTCGGGGTGCTCGCCGAACTCGAGGACGCCGGGATCGCGGTCGACAACGACCAGCTCACCGCGCTGCAGCGGCAGTTCGCCGATAAGGTCGCCGACGCCGCGAACGCCGCCTACGACGTGATCGGCAAGCAGATCAACCTCGGCTCCCCGAAACAGCTGCAGGTGGTGCTGTTCGACGAGCTCGATATGCCCAAGACCAAACGCACCAAAACCGGCTACACCACCGATGCGGACGCGCTGGAATCCCTGTACGAGAAAACCGAGCACCCCTTCCTGCAGCATCTGCTCGCGCACCGCGACGCCACCCGTCTCAAGGTCACCGTCGACGGCCTGCTGAAAGCCGTCGCCGACGACGGCCGGATCCACACCACCTTCAACCAGACCATCGCCGCCACCGGCCGGTTGTCCTCCACCGAACCCAATCTGCAGAACATCCCCATCCGCACCGATACCGGCCGGATGATCCGGGATACGTTCGTGGTCGGCGACGGCTACGAATCACTGATGACCGCCGACTACAGCCAGATCGAAATGCGCATCATGGCGCATCTGTCCGGTGACGAGGGACTTATCGAGGCTTTCAACTCCGGCGAGGATCTGCACAGTTTCGTCGCCTCGAAGGCCTTCGATATCCCGATCTCCGAGGTGTCGCCGGAACTGCGCCGCCGGATCAAGGCCATGTCCTACGGGCTGGCCTACGGTCTGAGCTCCTACGGGCTGTCCGCCCAGCTGAAGATCAGCACCCAGGAGGCGAAGGAGCAGATGGAGGTCTACTTCGCCCGGTTCGGCGGGATCCGCGATTATCTGCAGGCCGTCGTGGACCAGGCCCGCAAGGTCGGCTACACCCAGACCCTGTTCGGCCGCCGCCGCTACCTGCCCGACCTCGACCACAGCAACCGGCAGCGCCGCGAGTCCGCGGAACGGATGGCGCTCAACGCCCCCATCCAGGGCACGGCCGCCGACATCATCAAGGTTGCCATGATCAACGTGCACCGGGCACTGACCGACTCCGGCCTGCGGTCCCGGATGCTGCTGCAGATCCACGACGAACTCGTCCTCGAGGTGGCGCCGGGAGAGCAGGAGCAGCTGCGCGACCTGGTCCGCGACAATATGTCCTCGGCGATCGAACTCTCAGTGCCGCTGAGCGTTTCAGTAGGTATCGGGCGTAGCTGGGACGCTGCCGCGCACTGAGCCGGCGGTGTCGCAGGTTACGTGAGATATCGGGCGGGCCGTCGAGCAACCTGGCACGGACGCGTCCCGAATGCTCGTTCCGGCGGCCGGACCCGCCCGCCGGTGCGGCCGCGACAGGGGCGTCGGAGTGTGGCCCGGGCTCGCCGACCGTCGTCCGACCCTGCCATTCGACGACGTTGCGCGAGCGACGTCAGGTCGACGCGGGGGCTGTGCCGACCTGCGCCGCCCCCCGTATGTCCAGGCAGCCCGCAAGTCGCCAGAATTGCCGGGTCCGAGTGGCGGGCGCGCCCGTGCGGGGCCACGGCCCGCCGGTCGTAGGCTCCGGGGCTCCGGTACGCCGGCGCTGCTATGCCGGGCAAGCGGCATCGGAGCCCTGCACGGCCCGTCGCGCACTGCCGGCGCCCGTTGCTCGAACAGGGGTGCGCGTCGGCCCCTCGGGGCAATCGGCGCCCGGCGGCTGCCGCATTCGAGGCCGGTGGCGGTGTTCGAACGCGGCAGGCCCCCGTCGTTGCGGTGCCCTGGTGGCCGGAATTTCCGTCGAGCCGGATCCCCGGAGAACACGAACCTCGGTGTTCGCCCCGGGCGACGGACTATCACCGCGGAGTCTGCTGCGTCACCGGCGGGTCCGGGGAAATTCCGGGTTACGTGTCGATGACCAGCGAAAACACTACTGCGGGGTAGCGCAAACCGCGGCGTGTATGTGGTTGCCATCGGGCGGGTGAGTCTTTATCCTCGACACCGTGCAAATCCACGCCGACGGCCTACGTGCCGCGCCGATTCTCGCGGACCGCGAGGGCGCGGTGCTTCTTGCGCGTATCGCGAAGCCGGCCGGGCGGGTTCTTGCCGTAGTAGTAACCCGCCGTAGCGGGGTCTGATTCGGACCGGCCCCCTCGCTGCGGGCCCCCTTTTCTCGATTTTGCTGGTCCCCCAACCTGCCGACCTTCTCTGGGAAGACCTACGTGCTCATGACCACACTGACGCTGGACAACGACGCCCTGACCACCGCCGCTCCCCGTAGCCTGCGCACCGAATGCGCGGAGCTCACCGCGGCCCAATTCCACGAACGTTTCGGCGAATGCGCCGGTCCGATCCGCCTCGCGGGCTGGTCGTCCACCGGCGCCCGCGGCGGCGCGTTCACTGCCACCCTCGAATTCCCGGGGTGGTCGCGCTCCGTGGTCGCCGCCGGCAGCCCGATCGCGGCCATGACCTCCGCGCTCTACGAGGCGGGCTACCCCGTGGAGATCCTGCGCTTCCATCAGCGCCGGACCGCTGCGGGAACCGCCACCTTCGTGCAATGCGAATTCGACGGCCGGCGCGGCTGGGGTGTGGCCCTCGGGGCGGACGGAGCGCAATCCTCGGTGCGCGCGATGATCGCCAGCGTGAACCGCTTGGTCGCGCAGCGCTGAGCCGCGATCCGGTGCCGTGGCCGGACCCGGTACCGGATATGACACGACGGCGGGCTCTACACCATCCCCGGAAAGTGTGGAGCCCGCCGCCGTGCGTCGATTCTATTCGGCCACTTCGCCGTTGGCTGCTTGCTGCTCGGCGAGTTGCTTACGAACCTCGTCCATATCGAGCGCCTTGACCTGGGAGACCAGATCCTCGAGCGCGGCGGGCGGCAGCGCGCCCGGCTGAGCGAAGACCAGAACGCCTTCACGGAAAGCCATGATGGTGGGGATGGACTGGATATTGGCGGCCGCGGCCAGGCCCTGTTCGGCCTCGGTATCGACCTTGCCGTGGACAACATCGGGATGTTTGTCCGCCGATGCCTCGTAGGTGGGTGCGAAACTGCGGCACGGTCCGCACCAGGAAGCCCAGAAATCGACGAGTACCACGTCGTTGCCGGTGACTACCTCATCGAAGTTCTGCTGCGTCAGTGTCTGGGTGGCCATGACGTCCTCTCGTGGTCGGTATACAGGCTGCAACGCCGGCCCCGGCCGCGGTTGTTCCACGGCGGTGTCGTACGCCACCGGGCCCCACCCTACGTTGCCATCTATCGGCGCGCGTGGGTGTCCGGTCAGCCGTGTTCGGCGATCGGCCAGGCCTGGCGGCGGTCCCCGTCCCAGCGCCGCAGACCCACCACGGTCGCGGCCGTGTCCTTGTCCGCGGCCACCGCGCGCACCGCCTCTCCGATCCGTTGCGGAAGTACGCGCCGGGCCAGCGTGATATGCGGAGTCCACTGGTTCGGATGCAGGTTCGCCGGAACATCCGGGCACGGTGCCACGATCTGATGCACCCGCCGATGCCAGGCCAGGAGCTGTTCCGACGGCACCACCGCGCGCACCAGAATCGGCCGCCGCGCCCCGAACACCAGGACACCGCCGAGGCGGACCGGGAACGGCCGGAAAGGCAGACGGTCCAGGTCGGTGTCGATCCGCGGCCAGATCTGCCGGGCCACCGCCACGGTGATATGCGGCCGGTGGCTGTCGGTGTCCCCGGCGCGGGCCCCGCGTCCCAGGCCGGGCAGACCCGCTTCGGCGAGCAGTTCCCACTGTCGCCGGATCCGCTGCTCGGACGTCTCGTCGAGCAGTAATTCCACCGACTGCACCATGATCTGCAGACGGTAGCCGTTCGACCGCCCGATATCCGGCGGATCGGCCGGGCTCGTGCTGCGCCCGGGTCAAATCTCGGTTACTACGGCCGTGTTGTACCCGCGGTTCGCCTACTGTGCTGACAACGTCCTCGAGTGGAAGTGCCGGCAGTGTCCACCGAGGCGGCTGCGGGCCCGATTCCTCGCGACGGCAGGTGGTGTGACGGTGGCTGATCGATCCGGTTCCCGGATCCGGCGGATGCTGTGCGTGATCGCCGGCGTGCTGCTGACGGCCGGATGCGTGACCAATATCGAGGACACCGGGCCGATCCCCCCGAAGATCGCAGTGCAGACCGTGCCGGAACTCGCGGCCCGCGTACCGCCCGATATCGCCGCGGCGGGGGAGGTGGTGGTCGGGGTGAACGTGCCGTATCAGCCGAACGAGTACCGCGACCGGCACGGCGCGATCGTCGGCTTCGATATCGACCTGATGGATGCGGTGACCGCGGTGCTGGGAATCCGCGCCC
Organism: Nocardia carnea; assembly: GCF_029868325.1. Taxonomy (GTDB): domain Bacteria; phylum Actinomycetota; class Actinomycetes; order Mycobacteriales; family Mycobacteriaceae; genus Nocardia; species Nocardia carnea_C. The sequence continues at coordinate 7,891 of NZ_JARWNW010000166.1, read as the reverse complement.
GCTATACCGAATCGGCGTTCGAGAAGATCATCCCCGCCGTTCAGGCCGGGACCTACGACGTCGGGATGTCGTCGATCACCGATACTCCCGAACGGGAGCAGCAGGTCGATTTCGTCACCTACTTCAGCGCCGGTGTGCAGTGGGCCCAGCGCACCGGTGACGATATCGACCCGGAGAACGCCTGCGGTAAACGCGTGGCGGTCCAGGCCACGACCGTGGAGCATATCGAGGAGGTCCCGGCCAAGAGCGAAGCCTGCGTCGCCGCCGGGAAGGACCCGATCATCATCGACGCGTTCGACGAGCAGAGCGCGGTCACCAACGCGTTGGTCCTCGGCCAGGTCGACGCCATGTCCGCGGACTCCCCGGTGACGGCGTACGCCATCAAACAGACCGACGGGAAAATCGAACCGGCGGGCCCGGTATTCGATGCGGCACCGTACGGGTGGGCGGTGGCCAAGGGGTCCCCGCTCGCGCCGGTCCTGCGGGATGCGGTGCAGCATCTGATGGACAGCGGGCAGTACCGGCAGATCACCGAGAACTGGGGTGTGCAGGAGGGTGCGCTGCGCACCTCCGTGATCAACGGCGCGAGGAGCTGACGGCATGACCACCGACTCGGGCGCGACTCGCGGCGACCACGAACCCGAACCGATCAGAGCCGTTCCCCTGCGGCGCCCGGGGCGGTGGCTCGCGGCGGTCCTGATCCTGGTTCTGCTGGGCCTTTTCGTCTACGGTGCGGCCACCAACCCCGCCTATCGCTGGGATGTGTACTGGCAGTATCTGCGGGATACCAGGATCGCGTCCGGTGCCGTGGTCACCCTGGAGCTGACCGTACTGGCGATGGTGATCGCCGTGGCGCTCGGCACCGCGCTCGCGGTGATGCGGTTATCGCCGAACCCGGTGCTGCGCGCCACCGCCTGGGTGTATCTCTGGATCTTCCGCGGCACCCCGGTGTATGTGCAGCTGGTGTTCTGGGGCCTGGTGCCGTCGCTGTACCAGCATGTCGCGCTCGGTGTGCCGTTCGGGCCGCGCCTGTTCGAGGTGGATGTCCAGAGTCTGCAGGCGGCGTTCGCGTTCGCGGTGATCGGGCTGGGGCTCAACGAAGCGGCGTATATGGCCGAGATCGTCCGGGCCGGTATCAACTCGGTAGGGGAGGGGCAGCGGGAAGCCTCCACGGCCCTGGGAATGTCCTGGTCACAGACCATGCGCCGGACGGTGCTGCCGCAGGCCATGCGGGTGATCATCCCGCCGACCGGTAACGAACTCATCAGCATGCTGAAGACCACCGCCCTGGTCACCGCCATTCCGCTCAGCACGGACCTGTTCGGGCGGGCCCGCGATATCTACGGTGTGAACTTCCTGCCCATCCCGCTGCTGCTGGTCACCGCGACCTGGTATCTGGCGATCACCAGCGTCCTGATGGTCGGCCAGTACTACCTGGAGAAATACTATTCACGCGGAATATCGCGGAAGCTGACGGCCAAACAGCTCCAGGAGCTGGCCGACGCACAAGGGGAGGCCCGGGATAAATGACCGCGACCAGTACGGAGCCGATGGTCCGCGCCGACCGGGTACACAAGAACTTCGGTGCGTTACGCGTGCTCAACGGGATATCGCTGGAGGTCCGCCGCGGTGAGGTGCTGTGTCTCATCGGACCCTCCGGATCGGGAAAATCGACATTCCTGCGCTGTATCAACCATCTCGAACAGGTGAGCGCGGGACGGTTGTATGTGGCGGGAGAACTCGTCGGCTACCGAGAGAAAGCGGGCCGGCTGTATGAACTGCACCCCCCGCGACGCCGCGCGCCAGCGCCGGGAGATCGGGATGGTCTTCCAGCATTTCAACCTGTTCCCGCACCGGACCGCGCTCGGCAATATCGTCGAAGCACCGATGCAGGTGAAGAAGCTCCGCAAGGCCGCGGCCACCGCCCGCGCACAGGAATTGCTGGAACGAGTCGGCTTGGCGGACAAGGCGAACGCCTACCCCGCGCAGTTGTCGGGCGGGCAGCAACAGCGGGTCGCCATCGCCCGCGCCCTGGCGATGGACCCGAAACTCATGCTTTTCGACGAGCCCACCTCCGCCCTCGATCCCGAACTGGTCGGCGAAGTGCTCACGGTGATGCGCGAACTCGCCGATTCCGGAATGACCATGGTCGTCGTCACCCACGAGATGGGCTTCGCACGGGAGGTCGCCGATCAGCTGGTGTTCATGGACCAGGGTGTGGTGGTCGAGGCCGGGTCACCTGCGGAGCTGCTGGCCGCGCCGCGCCACGATCGCACGAAAGAGTTTCTTTCCCGCCTCCTGTGAGGGGCAGCGACGGGAGGTCACCCCACCGGCCATTCGGTGGCGACAGTGCCGGTGTGCTGTACGTAGGCCAGCCGGTCGAGGACGCCGTCTATACCGCTGTCGCTCAGCTCGAGATCTTCCAGAGGGCTGCCCAGGCTGTCGCGCGTGGCCGCCATCACGGGACCCAGGACGTTCGGCTCCAATTCCTCGCCGGCCCAGCGGTCCACGAAGGGGGATCCCAGCACGAAGTCCTCGCCGCCGCGGCGCGGATCCGCCGTCTCCGGTATCGAGTGGCCGAGATCGAAGACCACCATATTGTCGTCGGCGTCGTGTTCTTCGTTGTGCCCGTCGTATTCGGGCCGGATATTTGCCTCGTTCTCGTCCAGATTGCCCAGTACGAAATGTCCTACCGCGGCCTGCTGCTGGTGGACCTTCGGGTATTCGTGCCAGTTCTTGCTCGCCTTCATCGGCACGAAGAGTTGAGCCATACCCGGGCCGCGCGGCCCGGTGACCAGTGCCGTGGGCGGTACCCGGGCGCCTGCCCCGAGAGCGTCGAATATGCGGTATCCGGCGACTTCTCGGCGGGCCAATTGCCCGGAGACGTGTGGAATCCAGTTCGAACCGCCGTGCATCTCCATGTCGCCGGGTTTGTAGACATAGAAGACACCGTCGTCGGCATCGCGTGCGATGAATACTCCGTTGGCGCTGGAGGGCAGGGTATTCGAGAGTTCCTCGTCGATCACCAGCCTGCGTGTGGACAGGTACTGCTCCGCCGGGCTCGGTGTATACGGCGGGAACCGGCCGCTGGGCGGCACGGCGCCGAGCGCGTCGCCGCGTGCTTCTGAGCGCCATTCGAAGGGAGGGCGAAATCGCGATCGGCGGTGGTGAGGTCGTAGGCGATCTGTTCGAGGTCGACACCGTAGTTGCGTACGAGTTCGGCCCGGTACCGCCCCACCACCCCGGCGACATTGGGCAAGCGCAGCATGGTGTCGTCCATAACTCCGGTCCACGGGCTCAGCGGATTCACGACAGTGCGGACTCCGCGTCGCCGGTGCTCCCGGGTTCGCCGGGTTCAGTGGATTCGGCGATGCCAGGGGATTCGTCGACGATCCGGCAATAGCTCAGCCTGCGCGGCGACAGCAGGGCGCGCATGAACGCGGGACCGTTGTCGGCCATCGCCGGTGCCGATGCGCCGGGAACCCGGATGCCCTGCTGGAACCAGCGCCGCGCCATCGGGCATCCGTCCGGTCTGCTGAGGGACAATTCCACGGTGGCTGCGCGGGTGAGACGGAATTCCGCGACCCGCTGGTACCGGCTGCCCACCAATTCGTAGATCGCGACCGAGGTCGGTGCCGGGTTCTGGGAAAGCATGGTGGTGGGCGCAATCGTTGTGCGGTCAGCGGGCCGGCCCGTCGTATGGGCCGTCGAGCCATTTTGGTCATTCGCGGCGCGGCGCGGCAGTGCTTTCGGTGCGCTTGCTGGAGCCACCACCACACTGCTATCTTAATGATATCACTTTGATAGAGGGAGGATGTCATGAAGTTCCGGGACGCCGCACGGGTCAACGGGTTCGTGGTGTTGCTGATCTGGCTGGTTCTCACGATCGCGCTGGCGGCCGTGGCAGTGGCCGGTTTCGTCGCCTTCGGGCAGAACCAGAACGTCGCGGCGCTGGCCGGGGCGATCGTCGCCTGTGTGGTGGCGGTACTGCTGTTCCTCGGGGTCACCGGGCTGACCGTGGTGAACCCCAACGAGGCCAAGGTCGTCCAGTTCTTCGGCCGCTATATCGGGTCGGTGAGCGATCCCGGCTTCTTCTCGGTCCTCCCGCTGACCGACCGGCGCAGTATCTCGCTGCGGGTCCGCAACTTCGAAACGCAGAAGCTGAAGGTCAACGACGCCGACGGTAACCCGGTGGAGATCGCTGCGGTGGTGGTCTACAAGGTGGTCGACAGTTTCAAGGCCGCGTTCGCCGTGGACGACTACGAAGAATATGTGGCGACACAGTCCGAGGCCGCGGTCCGGCATCTGGCCACCACCCATCCCTACGACGCCCACGACGACGACCGCACCAGCCTGCGGGACGGTGCCGAAGTCGCCGGGGAACTCACCGTCGAACTGCGTGAACGCACCGAAACCGCGGGTATCGAGGTCATCGAGGCGCGGATCACCCACCTCGCCTACGCGCCGGAGATCGCCCAGGCGATGCTGGTGCGCCAGCAGGCGAACCAGGTCGTCGCGGCGCGGGCCCGGATCGTGGAGGGCGCGGTCGGCATGGTCGGGATGGCGCTGGACCGGCTCACCGCCGAAGGCATGGTCGACCTGGACGAGGAACGCAAGGCCACCATGGTCTCGAACCTGCTGGTGGTGCTGTGCGGTGACCGGCCGGCCCAGCCCGTGGTCAATGCGGGATCGCTGTACAGCTGATGGCCGAACGCAAGAAGGTCCTGCTCCGGCTCGACCCGGCGGTATACGACGCGGTGGCGAAATGGGCGGCCGACGATCTGCGCAGCGTGAACGCGCAGATCGAGTTCGCGCTCCGGCGCGCTCTCGACCAGGCCGGCCGTTCACCGCGGACTGCCCGCAGCGACGACACCTGAACAGTTCCTCCCATCCTCCGGTCCGCGGACGCCGCGGCCCGGAGGATGCCTTTCTGTGCGGCCGGAACCGTTTACTCCGGTTTATGGCTGACGAATATGGCCGTACCCGGGAAAATTTGTCCCCGCAGCGGGCTCCACTGCCCCCATTCCCGGTCGAGCCATTCCGGCCAATCGGGCTCGACGATATCGTCGAGCACCAATCCCGCGCCCACGATTTCCCGGACCCGATCACCGATCGTCCGATGGTGCTCCACGTAGGTGCAGCGGCCGTCGCCGTCGAATTCGGTATATGGGGTGCGGTCGAAATAAGGGAGCACGGCCTCGAGGCCGTCCGGCCCCGGATCGTCGCGGAAGATCCAGCGCATCGGATGGTTCACCGCGAACACCCAGCGACCGCCGGGGCGCAGCACCCGCGCAACCTCGCGCATGACGCGCGCGGAATCGGCGACGAACGGTACGGCACCGAAGGCCGAACACGCCAGATCGAACGATTCGCCCGCGAACGGCAGGTCCTCTGCCCCCGCCTGGACGAGCGGGACCCGGGGCCCGCCCCGCTCCATCGCGGCAAGCCCCCGAGACAACATTCCCATCGACAGATCCAAGCCGACCGGGTGCGCACCCTGACCGGCCAGCCAGCGCGCGCACGGCGCCGAACCGCAGCCGAGTTCCAGGATCCGCTTCCCGGCGACCTCGCCGAGTAGATGCATATCGCCCTCGTGCAGGCCCTCCGGGCACCATACGAACTCACCCCCCGGACTGCCGGTGCCCAGGAACTCTCCATGGGTATCGTGGTAGTCGCCGGCGTCGGCATCCCACCAGCGCCGGCTCGCCCGTTCGCTTTCTTTCGAATCGACTCGCGAGCGTGCGGCACCCGTGGTTCCCAGTAGTGCGGTGGCCTGAGCGTGGCGATCTTGAACGAGGTCGTCGGACACGACGCGAAGCTTATAGATCCGCAGCGGGGGGTCGTTTGCCCGGCTGGATACGGGTCGCGTACGCTGAACCCGCAAGTGATCACACCCGGACCCGCTGGGTGTATCGCAGCGTACCGAAAGTCTCAATGTCCGCAACCGATCACAATCCGTCCGGAGCAAACCGCCACATGCCCACCACCGTCACCTCGCCGCAGGTAGCCGTCAACGATATCGGCTCCGCCGAGGATTTCCTCGCCGCCATCGACGCCACGATCAAGTACTTCAACGACGGCGATATCGTCGAAGGAACCATCGTCAAAGTCGACCGCGACGAGGTCCTGCTCGACATCGGTTACAAAACCGAAGGCGTCATTCCGTCTCGCGAGCTCTCCATCAAACACGATGTCGACCCGAACGAGGTCGTTTCCGTGGGCGATGAGGTGGAGGCCCTGGTCCTCACCAAGGAGGACAAAGAGGGTCGCCTGATCCTGTCCAAGAAGCGGGCTCAGTACGAGCGCGCCTGGGGCACGATCGAGGAGCTCAAGGAGAAGGACGAGGCCGTTCGCGGCACCGTGATCGAGGTCGTCAAGGGCGGTCTGATCCTCGATATCGGTCTGCGCGGCTTCCTGCCCGCATCGCTGGTCGAGATGCGCCGCGTCCGCGATCTGCAGCCGTACGTCGGCAAGGAGATCGAGGCCAAGATCATCGAGCTGGACAAGAACCGCAACAACGTGGTTCTGTCCCGTCGCGCCTGGCTGGAGCAGACCCAGTCCGAGGTGCGCAGCGAGTTCCTGCATCAGCTGCAGAAGGGCCAGGTCCGCAAGGGTGTGGTCTCCTCGATCGTCAACTTCGGCGCCTTCGTCGATCTCGGCGGTGTCGACGGCCTGGTGCACGTCTCCGAGCTCTCCTGGAAGCATATCGATCACCCGTCCGAGGTGGTCGAGGTGGGCAACGAGGTCACCGTCGAGGTCCTCGACGTCGACCTGGACCGCGAGCGTGTCTCGCTGTCGCTGAAGGCGACCCAGGAAGATCCGTGGCGGCAGTTCGCCCGCACCCACGCCATCGGCCAGATCGTGCCGGGCAAGGTCACCAAGCTCGTCCCGTTCGGCGCGTTCGTCCGCGTCGAGGAGGGCATCGAGGGCCTGGTGCACATCTCCGAGCTGGCCGAGCGCCACGTGGAGGTCCCGGACCAGGTCGTGGTCGTCGGCGACGACGCGATGGTCAAGGTTATCGATATCGACCTGGAGCGTCGCCGGATCTCGCTGAGCCTCAAGCAGGCCAACGAGGACTACAGCCCCGAGTTCGATCCGTCGAAGTACGGTATGGCCGACAGCTACGACGAGCAGGGCAACTACATCTTCCCCGAGGGCTTCGATCCCGAGACCAACGAATGGCTCGAGGGCTTCGACAAGCAGCGCGAAGAGTGGGAAGGCCGCTACGCCGAGGCGGAGCGCCGGCACAAGATGCACACCGCGCAGATGGAGAAGATGGCGGCCGACGCCGCGGCCGAGGCCGTCAACGGCAGCGGTTCGTCGAACTACTCCTCCGAGAGCGGCGCGCAGTCCAGCGCTCCCGCGGAGTCGGGTGGCTCGCTGGCCAGCGATGCCCAGCTCGCGGCCCTGCGGGAGAAGCTCTCCGGTAACGCCTGAGGCGTGATCGGGTAGCCCCGAAGAACGAACGAAGACCCCCGGTTCATCGCGAACCGGGGGTCTTCGTCATCGGTGCCCTGCCGTGAACCGCCGCTGGGTACACCTCGGCAAATCGTCCTCGTCCAGGGCGCCACCGTGAGACCCCCGATCGAGGTGGGGATGGCCACCGGTATCGCGCCTGGTCGTTCGCCTCGAGGCGATCCGCGGATGAGATGTGATGCCCGAGCACGCTGGGCGGCCGGATCACCGCCGGCGCGAAAGAATGCAGGCCTGGCGGGCGATCGGGCCGGTCGGCGCCCGAGGGATGGGTACGGGAAAACGGCGAGGGGGGGGGGGGGCGCGCGCGGGGGCGGCGCGCGCCCCGCAGGGCCGGCGGCGCGGCGGGCGCGGGGCGGGGGCCGGCGCCGCCCGCGCGCTCACCCTGCGACCGGAGGTGTTTCTGTTCGACGAACCG